>DASYNM010000275.1:0-2970 GCA_036008545.1 Verrucomicrobiia bacterium | reverse complement strand
CAATCTCTTCCCGGGTGCCTTCCCGTTGATCGTACGAAGCTAGGATTCGTTCGCGCAGGTCCAGAGAAATCGTTCGCATAACCAGACCCTGCCAGAACTCGGATGCAACGGCTACAACTTTATTTAAAATGCTCTAGCTGCCAAAACACCCCAAAAAAGGCCCATTTTTTCTGTCAGTACTAAACTATGGCGACGCGTTTTTGCCGATAAAGTGCTGTGGCATAGTCAATTGCGTTGATTCCTGAGACTGCGGTTTTTAAGCACGAATGAGTCCCGAGGCGCAGAGTCGTCGCTGGACGCCTCGGCGAGGCGTCGCTACCTGGGACATGGAGAAAATGCAGGTGTCTGGTGCTCGAGACGCCTTCACTGGGCACCGTCCGCGTGGGCCAGCGCCAATGAGGACGGCGTTGGCGGGTTAGGGGGCAGTCGTCGAGGAAGCTGAGTCTGGTGCTGGTTTGGGTTTTGGCGGACGCTTAAGCGAAAACCAAACAGTGCCACCGAATGCGGCCACGGTGACCGCCAGCGCCAGCACAAACAGTATCATTTGGAGCGATATCATACCAGAAGATACACCGCTGTCACATGTACGCAACAAGATTGTTACATAATTGTAACATTTGTGCAAAAATGAGGTGCGGGCTGATTTTCGATGATTTTCCGATCCATTTCGACACACACGACACAGATAGTGGCATGTCGCAGAGACAACGTTACCGCGGATGCGGCGGTCGGATCGGAATATTTCCACTGGATCTGACCGGTTGCGCCGTGACGCGGCCAACTCGGGCTAACAAGCCAAATGGCTACCTTCTCGGCTCATACCGTATCGCCACCGCACCCGAGCTGAACTCCAGCCGGCTCACGAGCCTCAAGTCGATACGCTTCGATAGCCCCGCAAATAAAGTCGGCCCGTGGCCCGCTAGCCTGGGGTGTACCACGAACTCGTACTCATCGATCAATCCCAGCTCCGCCAACGCCAGGGGGAGCTTTACGCCTCCGACCAACAGTCCCTTACCTGACTCCCGCTTGAGCTGCTGAACGGCCGTCCCCAGGTCCCCGCGCACGAGCTCCGCGTTCCAATCGACCCGGTCCAAGGTGCTCGACACGACGTACTTCTTTGCCGCGTCGATCGTCCGGGCGAAGGGTTCCATCCAATCAGGCCTCGCTCCTGTCCGCGCCGGTGGCCGGAACGCTGCCTCCATCATTTCGTAAGTCACGCGGCCAAAAATAAGGGCATCGGCTTGGTCGAGGTTCTCGACCGCGTGACGATGCAAGTCTTCGTCCGGTAATATTGCACGATGATCGCAGCACCCGTCCAACGTGACGTTGATGGAATATCGAAGAGGTCGCATTACGGAAGAATGCCGCCGATGGGGTAGGTTGGCAACGTTAGCCCGCTTCGGGGCTATCGGAATTACACCGGTCTCGAGGCGGTGCTTGCTTTAAATTTCCGGGACGCAAAGCTGGCGTGGAAGCGCTTCTTTGGAAGGCAGCCCGATTGAGGAGCAGAAATGGAACCACGGATTCCACGGATGGCACGGATTGCCTTCGGTCGTCTTAGGCTCGCGTGCTGTGAATAACTGCTGGACATCTAGGGCAAAACTTCCAATAACTTGGGATGTCTAAAGACTGTCCCAAGGAGTTTCCTTGTTGCCATGATTGATTCCGTACATCCAGAATCGGGAAGCTCGTCGGCAGATTTGAAAAAATCGCGCCGCAGGTCTTCCGCCACCGCCGGCACGCCCAAGATCGACCGACTTCCACCTCACTCCATCGAAGCCGAGCAGGGCGTATTGGGGTGCATCCTGCTTTCCCCCAACGATTGCCTGGGCGAGTGCATCGAAAAGCTCAAGCCGGGGCACCTGGTCTTTTACGACCTGCGCCATCAGACTTTGTTCCAAACGCTCACGGAAATGTTCGATGAAAAGCAGGCCATCGATCTGATCACGTTGCCGCAGCGCCTGAAGAACAAGCAGCAGATGGAAGGCGTGGGCGGGCTGGCTTATTTGTCCACCTTGCCCGACGCCGTCCCCTCGGCGGCCAATCTTCAGTACTACCTGGACATCGTCCTGGAAAAATATCTGTTGCGCAAGATGGTGCAAACCTGCACCGGCATTGTCGGCCGGGTTTTTGATTACGAAGGGGAAGTCGATGCGTTGCTGGACGAAGTGGAGCGCGACATCCTGCAAATCAGCGAGGATCGCGTCTCCGGCGCGTCGCCCACAATCAAGGAATTGGTCAACCGCGCCATCAGCAAGATCGAAGAATACCACGCCAACCAGGGCATGCTGACGGGGCTTTCGACCGGGTTTGTCGATTTCGACAAAATGACCACCGGCTTGCACGGCGGGGAAATGATCGTGGTGGCGGCGCGGCCTTCGGTCGGTAAGACCTCATTGGCCATGAACATTGCCGAACACGTGGCCTTGGAGTTGAAGGTGCCTGTCGGCGTCTTCAGCCTGGAAATGACGGCGGACCAATTGATCTTGCGCATGCTTTGCTCCCGTTCACGCGTGAACTTGCGCAACGTGCGCGACGGGTTCCTGGCCGAACGGGACTTCCCCAAACTGACCGGCGCGGCGGGCAAAATGGCCGGGGCGCCGCTGTTCATCGACGACAGTTCCGGGCTGTCCATTTTGCAGTTGCGGGCCAAGGCGCGGCGGATGTGGCAGCAGTCTGGCATCAAGCTCTTTGTCATTGACTACTTGCAACTGCTCCATTCTACTTCGCGCCGGGCGGAGAACCGCCAGCAGGAAATCTCGGAGATTTCCGGGGGCCTGAAGTCCCTGGCCAAGGAATTGAATGTGCCGGTGATCGTGCTCAGCCAGCTCAATCGCGAGTTGGAAAAGCGCGGGCCCGGCGAGCGCCCGCGGCTGTCGGATTTGCGCGAATCGGGCGCCATCGAGCAGGACGCGGATTTGGTTGGATTGCTGTATCGTGAGACAAAAAACAAAGACGGGGACGAAGAAG
>DASYNM010000274.1:0-11298 GCA_036008545.1 Verrucomicrobiia bacterium | reverse complement strand
TTCGCCGTATTGCTCGATGTAATGCTTGTGATCGATGAGCTTGTCGCGGATAAACTGCTTGGCGTAGCCGGCGCGCGCGCCAAGGCTGGGCAATCGGTCAACCACATCTCCAACCAGGTGAAAACGATCCAGATCATTGAGCACCACCATGTCGAACGGAGTCGTGGTCGTGCCTTCTTCCTTGTAACCGCGCACATGCAGATTGCAGTGATTCGTGCGGCGATAAGTTAAACGATGGATCAGCCAGGGGTAACCGTGAAACGCAAAGATGATCGGCTTGTCCGTAGTGAAAAGCGCGTTGAAATCCTGATCGCTTAATCCGTGCGGATGCTCACTCTGGGGTTGAAGGGTCATGAGATCGACCACGTTGATGACGCGCACTTTCAATTCAGGAAATTGCTGCCAGAGAATTTCCACCGCCGCCAGCGTTTCCAAAGTCGGCACGTCTCCAGCGCAAGCCATCACGACATCCGGCTCGCCGCCTTTGTCGTTGCTGGCCCATTCCCAGATGCCCAGCCCGGCCGTGCAATGCTTGATGGCGGCATCCATGTTCAGCCATTGCAACTCCGGTTGCTTGCCGCTGACGATGACGTTGACGTAATGGCGGCTGCGCAGGCAATGGTCGGTCACCGAGAGCAAGGAGTTGGCATCAGGCGGAAGATAAACCCGAATCACTTCTGCTTTCTTGTTGACGACGTGGTCGATGAAGCCCGGGTCCTGGTGGCTGAAGCCGTTGTGGTCCTGACGCCAGACCAGCGAACTGAGCAGGTAATTCAGCGAGGCGATTGGACGCCGCCACGGAATGGTCCGAGTCACTTTGAGCCATTTTGCGTGCTGGTTGAACATTGAATCAACGATGTGAATGAACGCCTCGTAGCAGGAAAAAAATCCGTGCCGGCCCGTGAGCAAATAACCCTCCAGCCAGCCTTCGCATTGATGTTCGCTCAGCATTTCCATCACGCGGCCATCGGGCGCCACGTGGTCATCAATAGGAATGATTTCCGCCGTCGAGCAACGATCGGTCACATCGAACACCGCGCCCCAACGGTTGGAGGACGTTTCGTCCGGGCTGAAAACGCGGAACGTCTCCGGATTGAGCTTCATCACGTCGCGAATGAAATTGCCTTGCACGCGCGTCGCCTCGGCCACCACTCCACCTGGCTTGGGCACGTTTACCGCGTATTGACAAAAGTCCGGCATCTTCAAATCGCGCAGCAAAAGGCCGCCGTTGGCATGAGGATTCGCGCTCATGCGCCGCTCGCCTTTGGGCGCAAGCTCCGCGAATTCCTGGCGGAACCGCCCCGTTTTGTCGAAGAGCTCAGCCGGCCGGTAGCTTTTCATCCAGCGTTCAAGAATCTTGATGTGCGCCGGCTTGTCCATGTCTCCCATTGGAACCTGGTGCGCGCGGAAAGTGCCTTCGATCTTTTTTCCGTCCACGAACTTCGGGCCGGTCCAGCCCTTGGGCGTGCGCAACACAATCATCGGCCACACTGGCCGCTTGCGGAAACCATTCGAACGCGCGTCGCGCTGAATGGCTTTGATTTCACTTGTGACCGTGTCGAGCGTTGCAGCCAGAAGCTGATGAACGTCCGCGGGCACATCGCCCTCGACAAAGTGAGGCTTGTAACCGTACCCGCGTAACAAGGCCGCCAGCTCTTCGTGCGGCAGGCGCGCCAGCACGGTCGGGCCGGCGATTTTGTAGCCATTGAGGTGAAGGATCGGAAGCACGGCCCCGTCACGCACCGGATTCAGAAACTTGTTCGAGTGCCAGCTCGTGGCCAGCGGACCTGTCTCCGCTTCACCGTCGCCGACCACGCAGGCGACGAGCAGGTCGGGATTATCGAAAGCGGCACCGAATGCATGCGAAAGCGCATAACCCAATTCGCCGCCCTCGTGAATGGAACCCGGCGTTTCCGGCGCGACATGGCTGGGAATTCCACCCGGAAAGGAGAATTGTTTGAACAACTTTTTCATCCCCTCCTCGTCCTGCGAAATGTTCGGGTAAACTTCGCTGTAAGTCCCTTCCAGGTAAGTATTCGCAACCAGGCCCGGCCCACCATGCCCCGGCCCTGTCACATAAATGACGTTCAGGCCCTGCTCCTGAATGACGCGGTTGAGGTGGACGTAAATCAGATTCAATCCGGGCGTCGTGCCCCAGTGACCGAGCAGACGCGGCTTGATGTGCTCGCGCTTGAGAGGCCGTTTGAGCAGCGCGTTGTCAAAGAGATAAATCTGCCCCACGGAAAGATAATTGGCCGCGCGCCAGTAGGCGTCCATGTTGTGCAGCAGGCGAGCAGACAAAGGATTATTCATAAATGGTGCTTTCGTTGAATTATTTTTGACTCAAGACCCGCCAGGCCGCTTTGGCCATGACCACCTCTTCGCGGGTGCGGATGACTCGCACGGTGGCGCGTCCACTAGGGTTGCTTGGGGAAATTATGGGCGCGTTGGCTTTATTCTGCGCGGGATCGATGGCGATGCCCAGAAAATCCAGTCCGGAACAAATGCGCTCCCGCACTCCCGGCGAGTTTTCGCCGATGCCGCCAGCGAAGACTAATATGTCAACGCCGCCAAGTACCGCCGCTAGAGCGCCGATCCATTTCTTGGCTTGATAACAGAAGACCGCCAATGCTTCGGCCGCGCGCGGGTCCCCCGGTGCGCGTGCTTCCAAATCGCGCATGTCGGAGCTGGTTTCCGAAATGCCGCGCAGCCCCGATTCATAATTGACCATATGCTGGAACTGATCGGGAGTCATGCCTTCGGTGCGGGACAAATACACAAATATGCCCGGATCCAGGTCCCCGGTGCGTGTGCTCATCGGCAGCCCCGCCGTTGGCGTGAAACACATCGTTGTGTCCATACTTTGTCCGTTCCGTACCGCAGCCATGCTGGCGCCGTTGCCAAGGTGCGCCAAAATCAGCCGACCGCACGCCGCGTCCCGTCCGGCCAGTCGTTCCAGTTCCTCAAGCAGAAAAGCGTAGGACAAACCGTGAAAACCATAGCGGCGGATGCCCGCGGCTTCGTACCGCCGCGGCAGCGGTACGATCTTGGCCACGCGCGGCATGTCGTGGTGGAACGCGGTATCGAAACAGGCCAGATGCGCCAAGAGCGGGTAACGATTTTGAAAAACCGTCATTAACTCGATCTGAGCCGGGAAATGTTCCGGGTCGTAAGGGCCGATGCGGTTTAATTCCGCCAGCAACTCCGGTGTTACGAGTTGCGGTTGGTTATAGTGCGGCCCGCCATGCACGACGCGATGCACCACCGCCGCGACGCCCGGTGACTCCGACCGGCGGTCCAACCAATCGCTGAGGAATTGAGCCGCCGCCTTATGGTTTGCGGCATCGATGTTTTCACGAATCGTGCTGCTCGTGCCCGGATCGAGCCATTGAAAGGAAGTCTGCGGCAAGCCGATGCGCTCAATTTTGCCGGAGAGAAGCGGGCGCGGCGGATCTTCTTTGGTGTAAAGCCCAAATTTAATGCTCGAAGAGCCGCTGTTCAGAACCAGCACTGTTTGATCCGTCGCCATGCAAACCGCCGCAAAGAGAATTAAGCGCATTTTCCCGCCGCGTCAATTGTTACCGAGCGAGGGCGACGGCTCCGTCGCGTAGTTCCGCCGCAAAATCCAGGACGTCGCGGCGCAAACAGAAAGGCACGTCGTCACGCAAATCGGAGATGGACAGCAGGCGGCGGGCGTTGCGCGAATGTCGTTGCATCGCGCTCGCTTCGTCGCCGCGGGCGTCGAGATAAATCTGGCGCGCGATGTGGGCGGAATCGGAAATCCGTCGCGGCTCGGCTTCGAATTGCTCCCAAAGCAAATCGCACAGCGCACCCGCGGCTAAAGTGTCTTCGTAAGCCGCTTCGTCGAATGTTCCGGCGCAGACTACGAGCAAATTCGCGGCTTGCTCGCGACGGATGCGCCCGGCAAGCGCGTCGAGGTTCAGCCACGCGCCGGGAAAAATTCGCCTGGCGCCAAGGCACGCTTGCAAAGCGCGTGTGCCGTTAGTGGTGGTCATAATGATTTCCCGGCCTGCCACGCGCTCCGGCGTAAATTCGCGCGGAGAATTGCCCAAGTCAAAATCGACGCCGCCAGTTTGCGCAGCCAAAATCCGTACGCCGTCCCGTTCGCCGGCCAACAACGCGTTTGGATGATCGGCCCGCAGTCGCAGAGCTTCAGAGATCTCGCAAACGGGAAAAATCCTGGTTGCGCCATTGGCCAGCGCGGTCAACATGGTGCTGGTGGCCCGCAACATATCGAAGACGACACAATGCGTGCCCGACAGGTCACGTCCGCACAGCGCGGAAAATTCCGCCGGCGTAAAGAGCACTTCGAGAGGCGAGGCCATGTCAAACACACTACGACTTGCCCGGCAAACGGCCCAGCCAGATCATGCCCACAGCGTGCTGCCACTCCAACTCTGGCAGGAACGAAGAAGGGCTGCCGCGGGCGTTGATGACCAAGCGGTCTTGCGGGCGCATTTTTTTGATCCAGGGGCGGTAAGCATCGGCCACGTCGTAATTCAGCAGAATGTGTTGATACGTTGAGAAATCGTCCGGCGGCAGGAAAGCAGGTTCGAAGCCGGCCGTGTAGCGCCAGGGAGCCGTCGGATTTTTGAAAAATGTGTGATAGAAAAAGTTCATGTCCGCCTCGTAGAAAATGCCCCCCTGGCCCGGCAGCCAGCCCGCCAGATGCGGATCGTTTTCTGTCAAGTATTCCATGCCGGCGCTGCCGGACCAGCGGCTGTCGGAGTCGTTGGTGGCGGTTACGAAAACCGTCACCGCCAGACCGGCCGCCACGGCCACTCGTTTGAGGGAATCCACGGGCAATTTAGCGGTCAGCCACAAGTCCAAATCGAGCGCGAGCAAGACCATCAGCGCCGGCAGGCCCCAATCGTCCCAGAATCGTTGCGACACGAAGCCAAGCTCCCAGCCGAGCACCGCCAGCCAGAATACCGGTTGCGTGTTCCACGGAAGCGCCGGGAGTTTGGCCAATTGGCGCAGGTTCAGCAATCCACCCATCAGCAGCAGCGGGAACCAATTGCCGGAGGCGGCGCGCAGTTCTCCCACCATTGTGCTCTGCGTCGGATGCAGGCCGATTACATTTAACGCCTGCCGCCAAGCCTCCACCAAATAAGGCACCGGCCGCCCGGTGCAAGCCGCGCCCAGTATCCCACCCGCCAACCAGCACACGGCCAAGGCGGCGCCCCAGCGGAATTGCCGGGCTAGAAAAAAAGCGGCCACGGGCATCGCCCAGAAATACCATACTCCATGCAGCAGGACGGCCAGCGCGATCAAGCCCGTCATTGCGGCACAGGCGCGCCACTCCGGCGGCGAGGAACCACGGGCGTGCCACAGAAAGAGGATCGTCACCAGTGAAAGCATGCTCCACAAGAACGGACGACCCGACATGAAGCGATTCACGAACGGCGTCTGCAGGCTCAGCGTGAGAACCAGCGTGATTAACCAGGCTTCGGGTCGTTTGAGCCAAGGCAGGGCCGACCATCCCACCAGCGCAAACAACGCCGTCATGGAAAAAATCATCAGCGTTTCATCGCCCCACCGCGTCAGGAGATAAACAGCCCGCAGTAAGGCGTGCCACCCGATGTGGTTGTCAATAGTATAGTCGCTCCTAAGTACCAGGATTTCCTGCCACGGCTTGCCGGTGATCGACTTGGCTGCATCGACCAGGGCGTCGTCGGTGGGCATGTAACCGTAGCTGATGATTCTCAACGGCAGGATAAGGACGACAAGGAGCGTGATCACCAGAACCAGCAGCGGCACATAGCGGCCAATGCCGGAAGGTTCATCGGCTGCACGTTCAGGATTGGAACTCATCGTCGGTCCGATGCCACGCAAAGTGGGTTATCGTAAGGCTTTGCGCAATACGAATCGGGTCGCACTTGAGGACTTGGAAAACTCCGTCACCCTGCTCCTCATCCCTTGCTCGGCAAACGGCCAAGCCAAATTGTCCCGCCGGCGTTTTTCCATTCCAGCTCGGGCAAAAACGTGGCCGGATCGCCGCGCGCACTTAAGATGAAGCGATCTTGCGCACGCATTTTCTTGATCCAGGGCTGGTAAACTTCGGGGTCGCCGCTGTTGGCCAGAATTTGTTGGTAGGTAAGGAAATCGTCCGGCGGCATGAAAGCGGGCTCGAAGCCGGCCATATAACGCCAGGGAGCGGCGGGGTTGCGGAAAAAAGTGTGGTAGAAAAACTCCATGTCTGTCTCGTAGAAGATGCCCCCCTGCCCTGGCAACCAGCCCGCCAGGTGCGGATCATCTTCTGTCAAGTATTCGTCGCCCGTGCTGCCGGACCAGCGGCTGTCGGCGTCGCAGGTGGTGGTCAGGAAAACCGTCACGGCCAGAATGCCGGCCACCGCCAGACGCTTGATTGAATCGGCGGCCAGGCGCGATTCCAGCAACAAATCCAAATCCACCGCGATCAGGACCATAAGCGCGGGCAGGCCCCAATCGTCCCAGAATCGTTCCGCCTGGAAGCCAAGCACCCAGCCCATGCACGCCAGCCAAAAAGCCGGCTGAGCGCTCAAAGGACGCGACGGGAGTTTGGCGAGTTGCCGCATCACCAGCAATCCGCCCATCAGCAGCAGCGGGAACCAATTGCCGGTGGTGGGCCGCAGTTCTGTCGCCAACGTGCCTTGGGTCGCGTGCAAGCCGATGACGCCCAAAGCCTGCCGCCAGGCCTCGACTAAATAAACGACTGGCTGCCCCGTGAAAATCGCTCCTAAAATTGCGCCTGCAACCCAACTACCAGCCAGTGCCCAGGCCCAACGAAATTGCCGGGCTAGAAAAAATGCTGCCACCGGTAGCGCCCAGAAATACCAGACACCATGCAAGAGGACGCCGAGCGCTATTAAGCCCGTCATGGCGGCGCAGGCGCGTTTGCTCGGCGGTGAAGAAGCTCGCGCTTGCCAGAGAAAGAGAATGGTGAGCAGCGCCAGCATGCTCCACAAAAAAGGGCGTCCCATCATGAACCGGCGCATGAACGGCGCTTGGATGCCCAGCGTCAAGATTAGCGTAATCAGCCAGGCCTCGGGGCGTTTGAGCAACAGCAGGCCCGACCATCCCACCAGCGTGAACAATGTCGCCATGGTAAAGAGTACCAATGTTTCATCGCGACACTTCGTTGCAAGATAGACAAATCGCAGCAACGTGTGCCAGCCGATGTGATTATCGATGGCATAATCGCTTCGGAGCACGAGGATTTCCGGCCACGGTTTGCCGGTGATCGATTTAGCCGCGTCGGCCAGGGCATCATCCGGTGGAAGGAAGCCGTAGCCGATGATTTTCAAGGGAAGGAGAAGCACGACAACGAGCGCGCCGGCCAAAATCAGCAGCGGCACGTAGCGGCCAATGCCGGAAGGCCCATCGACTGTCCTTTCAAGGTTGGAACTCACCTTTCGTCCGACGCCGTGCAAACTAATTGATTGTCAGCCATTTAGCAACATGAACTGGGCGCACGAGCCGATTCCGGGAGGGGCGAGCGCCTGCGAGCCCGTGACGAGGTCAGTCAATATTTGGGACTCGCGGCGCTCGCCCCTCCCGAGAATATTCGCTGTTTTTTTCCCAAACCTCCAGCTAGTTTGGCGTTATGAGATTCACCAATTATGGATGCGCACGCCACTGATGCACCAAAACGCGAGGCGCGCTTGACAGGAAGCCTGATCCGCAGCGCCATCGTGGCGTCGCTCGGCGGCTTGCTGTTCGGCATGGAAACCGTGGTCATTTCTGGCGCCAACGATTGGCTGAAGCAACACTTCGCGTTGAGCGCTTTCTGGCTCGGCCTCACGGTGGCCAGCGCGCCGATCGGAACCATTGTGGGTTCCATCGCGGTGGGTCGGGCGGCCGACGCCATGGGAAGGCGAGGCGTCCTGTTTGTGCTGGCTCCGCTGTTTTTCATCTCGGCCTTAGGGTGTGCGCTAGCCTCGGATTGGTGGCCGTTCATAGTTTTTCGCTTCATCGGTGGTCTGGGTATCGGCGGCGCATCGGTGGTGTCGCCGATGTACATCGCGGAGATTTCCCCGGCGGCGTATCGAGGCAGGTTGGTGGCGGTGACGCAATTCAACATCGTGCTGGGCATCCTGCTTGCGTATCTTTCGAACTACATCATTGTCAATATGCAGTTGGGCGAAAACGAGGCGCGTTGGATGTTCGGAGTCATGGCGGCGCCGGCGGCGGTGTTTTTCCTCTTGCTGTGGTTCATTCCGCAAAGCCCGCGCTGGCTGGTGACCAAAGGCCGCGTGGACGAGGCGCGAGTGGTCTTCACGAAGTGCGGGACCGACACCGGGAACGTCGATAATGAGATCAAAGAAATCCAGGCGTCGCTTGACCTGGCCCGCCATGCGGTGGAAGAGCCGTTCTTCCAGGCGAAATACCGGAAACCGATTTTGCTGGCGGTCGCCATCGCGGCCTTCAACCAACTTTCCGGGATCAACGCCATTCTCTATTACTCTGAGGATATCTTCAAGCAGGCCGGAGCCGACAAGACCTCGGCGGCGCTCCAATCCGTCATCATCGGCCTGACCAACTTGATTTTCACGATGGCGGCATTGACGGTCATCGACCGTTTTGGCCGGCGCAAACTGATGTTGGTGGGATCCGTCGGTTACATTGCCAGTCTGAGCGTGGCGGCGTACTCATTTTACACGCACGGCGGGGGCGCGTTGTTGCTCGGGAGCCTGTTGGTGTTCATCGCCGCGCACGCCTTCGGGCAGGGAGCGGTGATCTGGGTGTTTCTGAGTGAGATATTTCCCAATCGCGTCCGCGCCCGCGGGCAGGCGTTGGGCAGTTCGGTGCATTGGATCATGGCGGCGGCCATCTCATGGACTTTCCCGGTCATCGCCGCGAAGTCAGGCGGCCACATCTTCTCCTTCTACGCCCTTTGCATGGTGGGGCAACTGCTTTGGGTTATCCTGGTGATGCCGGAAACCAAAGGCGTGTCGCTTGAACAAATCCAGAAACGCCTGGGCATCGAGTAGCGCAAGCCGAAAAAGCCGGGCCGCCCAGCGCTACCCCGGCGCCGACTCCGAGGCGTGCCAGGCCACAACCCGCCATTTCCCTTCACGGCGCACGTACACTTTGGTAAACCGCCAATCCTCGTGGACATTCCGGTCCCCAAAGGTTCTTTCCCTCACCAATCGGCCCGTCACGACCGCGGAATCGCCAAAGATGCTGAAAACCGTGTCGGATGTTTCGTAACGCTGGAACTTCATGCGTCCGGTCCGCCAGACGGCGAGCGACTGCGCCTTGTTCATCACCTGCATGCGCGGGACCGTGACCACCAATTCGTCCGCCCAGAGGTCCGCCAAGGCGGCGGCGTCTCCATGCAAATGGGCGTCATTCCAGACCTTTTCGAGGCGCTGGAGTTCGGTTTGATCCGCGGCATTGGCTGGGGCGTCCTTGCGTTCCTGGGCGGCGACAGTGCCCAATGAAAGTGCCAGGATAACGAGGTTGACGCTTATGGTCAGATGTGTAAGTCGCATAGCTTCATCAGAGCAGATGCCGGAATTTCAGTCAACATCGGCCGCTTTTTACAAACCCACAAATCCTCGTGCCGCCGTGCCTGCCTTGACAAAGGCCTGATTGTGATGTATTTGAAGGCACCCGACCGACCACCGGCAGGGCTGTGCCCTTTTCACTCAAAGCATTGATCGACCGTTACGCGGGACGCCACGCCGCGTTGCCGTCGCTGGATGTGCTCGCCTCCTCGGCTTCGCCCGACCAACCCATGGTGGAACGACTCAACTGGCTGGTGGACTTGGTGCAATGGATTCGCCGCCCCGGGCATGATGAGGAAACAGAACCGGCCAACATGTCGAAGCAAAGCGGTCGTTTGCGGCGCTTTCTCGATATGCTGGAACAAAACCCGGAATGGAAATTGGGCGTGGCGAGGACCTTGCGCTCGATCATCCGCGAGACACAGGCGGTGGCGCTGTTTTCGGAGACGGGTTTGCCGCGCCAATTCGGATTATTGACAGAAATTGGAGAACGGCTGGCACGCCGATGCCTGCCGCGCGAACCGGGCTCGGCGGAACTGGGAGTCCTCTTCGACCGCTTGTTCCCCTACCCCAACGATGACGTCTGGATCGAAAACCTGCATGAGGCCACGCTGGAGCGGTTCGGGGCCTTGCTGGAGCACGGCGTCGCTCCGCAAGACGCGGGCTGGAACACGCTGCCCGAGCAATTGGAGGACGCACTGGCGTTTTTGGCGGCGCAGATTTGCGTGACCGGTTGTTCGGGAGGAATTCGACAACGGTTGAAAAATCAAAGCGTTCGCGAGCTGGCGTTTTTCCAATTGGGAACGGCGCTCACTTCCACTTTCGCCGCACAGGCCAGAGGCGACGAGGCCGCTCTTCCAGCGGCACTGAATGATTTGCGGTCCTTGCTCGACGCCTGTCGCCTCGCCCAAGCCGAGGTGCAGACCCACCTGGAAAAGAGCGGGGTAAGCACGGAGGTCGTTTATCATCTGGCCTTCATCGAGGCCTCGTTACAACGGTTTCAGGACCTGCTCTTGCTGGCATTCGAACCGGCCGATCGACTGCGGCGCAGCGCCGGATTTGTCGCGTTGCTGGCGCGGCAGAACCGGGCGCAAGAAAGCATGGTTGATTTGCTGCGCCAAAATTGGCGATTGTTGACACGCAAGATAGTCGAGCGCAGCGGCGAGATTGGCGAACATTATATCGCGCGCAGCGGGCGGGAATACGCCCTGATGCTCAAGAGCGCTGCCGGCGGCGGGGCCATCATGGCTGTCACGGCCTGGCTCAAGACCATCATCCTAGCCTGGAGCCACGCGGGCTTGATGCAAGGCATCGCCGCCTCGTTCAATTACTCGCTAGGATTCGTCGCCATCCAATTGACCGGCTCGAGCCTAGCCACTAAACAGCCTGCCAATACCGCTGCTGCCCTGGCTGCGCGGATGCACAACGTCTGCGAACCCGCGAAAATCGAGCAATTGGTGGATGAAATGGTATGCCTGGTCCGCTCGCAATTCGCGTCCATCGCGGGCAATCTGGCCTTGGTTGCGCCATCCATGCTGTTGCTGCATTTTTTAATTCTAGGTTGGACCGGCCACCCCATCATGCCGCCCGAAAAAGCCCTCAAGGCGATGGATTCCATCTCTATTTTTGGTCCGAGCGTGATTTATGCCGCCTTCACCGGCGTGCTCCTGTGGGCCTCAAGCCTGGTGGCGGCATGGGCCGGCAATTGGTTCACCTGTCATCATATCGGCGAGGCGTTGGCCACGGACCGCCGCCTCATCCGGGCCTTGGGCACCTCGCGCGCGGC
>DASYNM010000273.1:0-16978 GCA_036008545.1 Verrucomicrobiia bacterium | reverse complement strand
TGTCGCGGCGTTGAATCAAGCGCAGCAAAGTAGGAATAGCATTGGTGCCGATGGCTCTTATCGCTGTATCAGCCTGACTGCGCGTCGGCAGATCCTCGTCCGCCCCTATTGGCTTGCCGTTGCGCCACAGGCCATGAGTTGCTGTAAACGGAATCTTATAGGCTTGGAGCCAGTACGAAAGCGACTTGCCCTTATAACTCGGCTCCGACGGTGTCAATAAGAGAACCGTAGCCACAGCAACGAGGAGCACTAGCACAGCGACAACGAGCCAGCCTTGCCTGCGCAAACTCGAACGGTTTGGATTTCCGAGCCACGGACGATTTATTTCTTCCGATGGCGTCATGACCGCTGTATGCGAGCGCGCCACGGCAATGTCAAGCGCTCTCGTAGCCGCCGCCGTGAGGCGGCGGATTCCCTCAGCTACATCAGATGATACGGGCCTGGTTTTCCGAGAATCCGCCGACTCACGTCGGCGGCTACGAGTCGTTTCGTTGGCACAGCGTCGCCGCCCTACCGGCCTGAGGAGTTGACTATCGCGGCAGCGGAGGGCTACATTGCCGCCCGCATGAGCCAGCCCAGCCGCATTTCCTTTGCTTTCCTTTTGCTGATTCTGGTGTTGACTGGATGGCTGCACCTGGGCGCCCTTTTGCTCTCGGTTTTGTTCTCGTATTTCATCATCGCGAAACTGAATTTCATGAAGCCGCGCGCGAAATGGCTGGCCGTCGCCATCTTCCTGGTGCTGCTGGCCGGGATTGCTTACGCGCTCACTTATTTTATTCACGCCACGGTCAGGGCTCTGCCCAGCATCGCCGACCGCGCCGTGCCGGCCATCGTGCAATGGGCCTCGGACCATCAAGTCGAGCTGCCTTTTACCGACTTGGAAAGTTTGAAGGACCAGGCCTTCGAATTCGCGCGCAGCCAGGCACACAATCTCGGCGCCTTTGCCGATGTCGCTCGCGGCGCGACGACGCAGTTTGTTTATTTGTTCGTCGGCGTCATCGTGGCCATTGGTTTGTATCTCGACCCGGCGCTGGAAATGGATCCACCCTCGGGCGCCGCCCGGCAAAACCTGTATTCGCTCTGCTGCGAAGAAATCAGCCGACGTTTCGCCGCGTTTTACCGCAGCTTCGCCATGGTCACGAATGCCCAGGTCACCATCTCCGCCATCAACACTGTTCTCACGGGAATCTTCGTGGAGGTCATGGGCTTGCAGCATCTGGTCGTCGCCGTCGGACTCACCTTTCTCTGCGGCTTCATTCCTGTCATCGGCAATCTGGTCAGCAACACGCTGGTCGTCGCCCTGGGGTTCATGGTCTCGCCGGCCAAAGGCTTGTGGGCCTTGGTGTTTTTGGTGGCAGTCCACAAACTGGGCTACGTCCTGACCGGCAAAATCGTCGGAGCCAAAATCAAGACCCCCATCTGGCTGATGCTGTTGGCCTTGATGGTCGGCGAAAGGCTGATGGGCATCACCGGCATGGTGCTCGCGCCGGTCGTGCTGCATTACATTCGGACGGAAGCGTCAAGAATCCCGGTTGATGCTGAACCGCAGTGACGAATGATCGGTGGCCATCGAGCGCGGAACAAGTTCTGAACGGCCGGTGTGCGGGCTGCTTTCCTCTATGGAGACTTTGCTAGGGAACGGTGACGCGTGCGGTGTCGCAGTCGAGGTGCCAATAATTATTCCTGAGGTTGGGCAACTTGGAGTAATCCACGTGGCCATTAGCAAGGCCCATGTTGATGCCGTTGCAGCAGCGGGGGGCGCGACGCCCCCCGCATACGATCACATGTCCCTTATGGGCACAGATCTGCGCTGTCAGTTCCGCTCCAGGAGCCGGTGAAGTTAGACCCACCGCCACCCCGAGCGCCGCCGGTGACGCAGTGCTTGAGGGTTGCGTTCTCAGGGGTTCCAGCGTGGTCGCCGTTATTATAGTCGCAGGTATCACTATGCGTCGGTTTCACGAGCACACTGTTGTAATCTACTCCGCCCAGACAGGTATAGACCGCCGCGCCCCACTTCCAACTGATGCTGACACCGGGCGTACTGGCGCTGAAGTCTCCGCACCAAGTCACGTTGGCCGCCTTGAGGTTTGTCGTGGGCGAAAACGTGAAAGCGGAAAGGAGAATTTCGTCGCTGCCGCTTACCGGCACCGTGGTCTGCCATTGCGTCCCGTCGAAAGAGGTGGTCGCACAGGTCACGGAGGGGCTGAAGTTGATCGTGCCGCCCGGGACTGTGTAGGTGGTACCGTCGATTGTGACCGTGGAGCTATTGAACACAACCGTTGCCCCAGTGGAAGGAATGCCCTTCGCGCTGAAGTTGGCATTAAACCAAATGCTATCGGCCGTGCTAATCGAAGTGCCATTGAAACCTGAAGTGATACAACTCTGCACCGGCGCGCATCCCGACGCTTCGCAATTCACGCCAAAATTGACAGTCACAGTATCGTTCGTCGGAACTTCGATGCTGAAGCTAACGCAGTCCGCGCTTTCCAGGGTTGCGCCCGGCGGAAGCGTGCTCGTATCCAGGCACGCCGTAAACGAGCCCGAGCCCGGGCAAGCTTGGAACCCCAGATTGTAATAACCCGTCGCATCTGTGGCGACCGTGGTGTTGATAGGGTCACCGCAACTGTCCGTCCCGGTAATGTTGATGGAGACACCGCTGACGGGGGCGCCGCTGACACAGAGGACGTAACCCTGCACGTAACATGCGTAGGTCGTTACGGTTGAGGCAGCCAGCAACGCCAGCGCCCATAATGTTGAAATATACTTTTTCATTTGACCGTCCTTTCTTGCTTAAGTTGTTAAGTTTCCATTACGTAGGAACGCGGATCGGCCTAAGACAGGCCTTCCAATGTTCGGGGCGTATTCGTACATGATTATTTCTTTCCGCGAAAATGGGTTGGTTACCCCAAATGATCTTGGAACACTACGCCCACTGTAGCATAGCGCTGACCACTAAAATTTGGTGACGGCCGCGCAGCGTGTAACTTGTTGACAACAGCTATTTATCATTGACATCTCTTTTCGCGTCCAAAACGTCTGCTACCGGGATTCGTAAGCAAAACCGACAACCGAATTACGTTTCACAGTCAATAGAATATGTAACAGGCTTGTGATCAACGTTTTCAGAATCGGACCATGTTTTGTAAAGAGCCCCGACAAAAACCAATCCTGTACGTGCGAGCCTCCTGGCTTGACGAACCGGGCGCGTTGGTTGAGCGTGGGGGTCGAAGTTGTGACCAGACCGCTGGAACTGAGTTTGCGTGATCGCGTTAACTTTCCATCTGCTGTGGGCGTGCCGACTGCCACGCTGATTGTGAGTAGCTCGGTTACTGGGAAAGCATGGTCTGCGACGCGACGCGACGAAATTCGAGAAGGTCATAGACAATATGCGTAAGCTATCCTTAGGCGTCCTGTGCTTTATCGCCTTGCTGTTCCTCGGGTATTCGGCTTATCGCGGTTATCGAACTTGGAGGGTGAATCGCCTGCTTTCAATGGCGCGGGAGTTCGCTGCCAAATCCGACCTGGGAAACGCGCGGTTGAGTTTGTCGGAGTTGTTGGGTGTGAATCCCCAGAGTATCGAAGCCAGTCGTCTCATGGCGGACTTCGCCGAGAGGGAGCAGTGGTCGGCCGCCTTGCTTTGGCGGAAGCGGGTTGTGGAATTAGACCCGCAATCCTCAAACGACCGACTCGCCTTGGCCGCATTGGCCCTGAAGGTGCGGGATTTGACAACGGCGTCCAACGCCTTGGCGGGAATTCAGGATGCTGATAAAAACAGCTTCGCTTACCATATTGTGGCCGGCAGTTTTTGTGCCGCCGACAACCAACTTGCCGCAGCCCAGGGACACTACCTTGAAGCGATCCGTTTGGAACCGCAAAACCCGGCCCCGGAGATAAGCCTGGCCGTCCTTCGCCTCCGCGACACCAATGCTGCCGCCGCGGGCGAAGCGCGCAACACTCTGGTTCGTCTGGGGTCCAATCCGACCAATTCAGCTCTCCGTTGCCAGGCCACTCGCGAATTAACGATTGATGCCTTGCGGCACCATCAGAAAGACGCCTCGCTGGCCTTGTCCAAACAATTGGCGCAAGAAACAAATTCGCTTTTCACGGACAAGCTTTTGCGGCTGGAAGCACTCTGGCAGACCCGGAATGAAGGGTTCAAACTGGAACTCGCATCTCTGCAGCGAGAGGCGCAAATCGACCCGGCCCAAATCCAGGACCTAATTAGGTGGCAACGAGGCAAAATTCCGCCCGGTGAATCGCTGGCTTGGCTGCGAAGCCTGCCGGCGGCCACTCAGACTAATCCGCCCGTCGCGCTGCTAAAAGCCGGATGCTACGATGAGCTAAACGATTGGCCCGGTCTTCAATCATGCGTGGCAAAGGGAAACTGGGGAGAACTGGAGTTCGTCCGACATGCCTTTAACACCCGTGCTCTGCATGGACAGGGGTGGAGCGTAGCAGCGCATGGAGAGTGGGAACGGGCAATACAAACCGCCAACAATCAGGAGGCACGCCTCATTATGCTCCTGCGCCTGGCAGAGGCGTGGAACTGGTCGAGCGAGCGACAGGATGTCCTCCGGGCCGTCGTCAGTTTTCATCCGAATGAAGATTGGGCGCGCCAAGCACTAGCCCAATCTTTGTTCGTCGGCGGCCAGACTAGATCCTTGATGCAACTTTACAGCCAACAAGCAACAAGAAATCCTTCTGATCTTGTGGCAGAAAATACCGTGGCTATGACCGCCCTGTTGCTGGACGCGCAGGAACTGAAGCCGCATCAGATAGCGCTACAACTATACGAAAAGTCCCCCACCAATGCCGCCTTTGCAGCCACCTACGCTTTCTCGTTGTACCTGCATGGGAAGAAAACCGAAGCGCTCAAGGTTTTCGATGGCCTCGACTCGCCACTGCTGGAAACCCCGTACGTCGCCCCTTGCTACGGCATTGTGCTGGAGGCGACAGGCAATCGCCTGAAGGCGAAGAAATACTTAGACTTGGCCTTGAAAGTACCAATGCTGCCCGAGGAGCGTAAACTCGTCGAAAGTGCGCAAAGGAACCTAGATCAAACAGCACCGCCAAAATCTTGAGAGCGCCGACTTGAGACCGAGTCATTTGTGGCAAAAGCGGCCGCCCGCCGAAAGGGATAAGGAAAAAGGCCAACCCCCGAGGGTTAGCCTTTCAGAAATCGAGGAATGCGTTCGACTACATTACGCGCTTTTCCGTGAACGAAAGACGCTCGCTGCCAAGGGCAGCAAGAGCAGGGCGCCCGCAATGAACGTTCTTGGTTCAGGGACTGGAGTGACCCCATTGACTGCGCCTCGCGAAGCGATATTGATCTGTGAGTTAGGTCCGGCAGCGATAATCTCACCATTAACTTGACCAGGCGTGAGTTGAATATTGCCGCCTTGGGTCAGCAAAATGGCGTCCAACGTCGGCCAAGTGCCGCCACCTCCGCTGGATTGCACATTGCCATTTCCAGACACATTAATGATCACGTCCCAAGGCGTGGAATCGTGCAGGGTGAAGGCACCCGAAGGGGCAAAATTACCGCCCGAGATGTTAAACACGTAAACTTGGCCAGCGGTCAAATTATATGTCCCGCCACTCGGAGACCAACCTCCTGTTATGTTATAGACACCTGCCGCGACGGTGCCGGCAGAAGGGGCGCTGGTGAAGTTGGCGTGGAGATTGAGACTGTCGTAATACAGAGCCGCCGTATTTGCCGAGGCCAGGTCCAAGCCAGGAAGCGAGCTATTGATTACAGTGCCACCTGAGGGCGCAGGCCCACTATATGAGGCAGCGGAACCCAGGTACACTGAGCCGGTCACGCCGGCGCTGCCACCAGTTGAGACGTTGCCTCGCACGTCGCCTATGTTTCCGGTAACATACCCTGTGGGGTCGGAAATGCTAAAGTTACCCTGGTCCAGCACAGCCCAATTCTGCGGGCCGGCGGCGCCCAGTTCTACGTAAGGCGCGATTTGACCGTAGGTCGTTCCGCCTGAGGCAGCCAGCAACGCCAGCGCCCATAATGTTGAAATATACTTTTTCATTTGACCGTCCTTTCTTGCTTAAGTTGTTAAGTTTCCATTGCGTAGGAACGCGGATCGGCCTAAGACAGGCCTTCCAATGTTCGGGGCGTATTCGTACATGATTATTTCTTTCCGCGAAAATGGGTTGGTTACCCCAAATGATCTTGGAACACTACGCCCACTGTAGCATAACGCTGACCACTAAAATTTGGTGATGGCCGCGCAGCGTGTAACTCGTTTAACACCAGTTATTTAGCATAACAACTCTTTTCGCTCCCCAAACGCGGGATGCCGATTTCTGTAAGCAAATCCGACAACCGAATTACATTTCGCAGTCAATAGAGTACGTAATTGTCTGGTGATAAACGTTTTAGGGAATAAAATCATGTTTTGTAAGGAGGGCCGACAAAAACCTGCCGACCGTCTATCCCACAACAGGACACCCTTTATCATGTTTGGGACGGCCGAAAAGGGCGATAATTTACGCCTAAGTCGGCGCGCCACGTGTAATATGTTTATAATCAGCATTTTAGGACTAAGCCACCAAGGTCGGATATGGCCTGAGAACTGCTTATTCGAGAGCCAACGGATGAATTGTGTCTAGTGAACATTGGTGAATGCATCAGCATATGAGGATTTGTCGGACAAACCAGCGCGGCATTGCGTCCGCATTTTGGGATTTGGGACCTGTCAAGACGTCCGAAGCGCCTGCGAAACAAGGAATTGGGTCGATACGTCGCCGCCTGAAGCGCACTTCCGGGTCAGAAGGGGCGTTCACCCTGGCTGAAGTCATGGTGGGCGCGTCCATCGTACTGATCACACTGGTCACGTTCTACACCGCCATAACGGCTTGTGTTTGGAACATGCAGCTCGCACGCGAAAACCTGGGGGCCACTCAAATCATGGTCAACCGCCTGGAGGGCATCCGGCTTTTTAATTGGGCTCAACTGACAAACACGAGCATATTTCCAACTAATTTCACGACAAATTTCATGATTGCGTCCGGGACAAACTTCACGCAGCAAGGACCCACCTATACCGGCACGGTCACCCTTGGTTCCGTTCCGTTCTCCTCCAGCTATAACTCAAACATGCAACTTGTCACCATCCAGCTCGCCTGGACGAACGGCAATGTTCAACGCGTGCGGCAGATGTCCACTTATTTTGCCCTGAACGGCATCGAGAATTATGTGAAACTCAACACAAATTAGAATGTCGTTCCGCCCATGAAAACATATCCATATTTTCCCGGCACGAAGCACAGGCTTTCAGCCTTTACTCTGCTGGAATTGATGCTCGGGATGGGGCTGGGGGCCTTCGTTCTCGCGGCGGCCTGTTCCTTCTTCATTTTCTGCTCCAAATCAATGGCCGGCCTGTCGAATTATTACGATTTGGACCGGACCAGTCGCAATGCCTTGGATGTCATGACGGCCAACATTCGTCAAGCTCACCATCTGGTCGGGTTCGCGACCAACCAGCTCGTCTTCACGAACGAGAACGGCACCTCTTTTTCTTACACTTACAATTCCCATAACCAAACGCTCGTTTCCACCAACAACGGATTGAGCTCAGTGCTGTTGACGAATTGCGATATAATGAACTTCTATCTGTATTCGGGAGTGAACACGAATTCAACATTTGGTTTCTTTACGACCACGAACCTTGCCAATGCCAAGTTGATTGAGGTTCAATGGCACTGTTATCGACCCACCTACGGCGCCCACACGAACGCCAACACCGAAAACATCCAGAGCGCCCAAATTGTGGTGCGCAATTAATGAAAATTGATTTTGCCCAAATGAAAACAACACCATCCCGCCAACGCAACGCCCAAGCCGGAGGCGTCTTGATTGTATGCCTTTGCTGGGCGACCGTCATCGGCATCGCCTTGACCAGCGTCATGGTCATGGCCGAACTTGAAAATGGAACCGTGGCCCGGTCGCAGGCTTGGAACACCTCTATGGTCGTTGCTGAAGCCGGCCTCGAAGACGCTCTTGCCCTGCTCAACAAAAACGTCGGCTCCAGCACTCCGTGGACCAACAACCTGACGGGCGACGGCTGGACCAATTTCGGTGGCGTCATTTCGACCACGCGTTACCTCGGAACAAACTCCTACAACCGCTCCAACTATTACACCGTTTACATCACCAACAGTACATCGCCTTCGAACATCTTGTCCATCGGGACGGTCTGGTATCCGGATCCGTGGCATGGCACAACACAGATTTCACGCGCGGTTCAGGTGAAGACATCCAGCAGCGGCGTTTCAACTTATGGAATACTGGTCAAGAACGGCGTCACCCTGAATGGCGGAATAAGCGTTCAAAGTTTCAACTCCCAAACGGCTAGCAACGGCGTGTTCACAACCAACTTGAATACCGGCGTGGTCACTATTGCATCGACCGAAAGTAATGTCGTGGGGGAAATTTCGGGCTCAGGCAACGTGACTGTTTACGGCACCGTCAATACCAGTCCGAACGCTATTGGCACGGGCGACATCACCACCAGCGGCAATGTGTCCATAGGCGACACCAATTGGGTCAACGGCAAGACCAACGGCATTCAGCCTGGTCACGCTCTTGATTCCTTGAATTTGTCTATTCCGCCGGCGCCGACGCCGCCGGTGGCGTACGGTTACAACAACCCTGTGCCGCCGTCAGGAGGATCTTATGGCGGAACGAATTACACCTATATCTTGAACAGCGGCACTTATGAGGTTTCCTCCTCCGTCAGTATGTCCGGTAAACAGAGTATGCTCATCAACGGCAACGTCACTTTGAATATCACGGGAGGCCTTTCAATGTCCGGCCAAAGTTACATTTACATTACGCCCGGTTCGACATTGACCAATTATGTTGGCGGCGCCATCAGCATTTCAGGCCAAGGTGTGGCCAATGGCGGCGGGTATGCAACCAATTGCACTTTAATTGGGTATGGCACAAATCAAACCCTGGCCTATTCCGGGAATTCCGAATTTGTCGGAACGATTAATGCGCCAAGCTACGCCGTCACTTTGAGCGGAGGCGGCAGCACCCCGGTGAATTTTGTGGGCGCTCTCGTGTCCCAATCTTTGACCATCAGCGGCGGCTACTTCTTCGTCTATGACCAATCCCTCGGTGGTGCCTTGCCCGGCCTGCTCACGGTAGGTTCCTGGCAGGAAGTGGTGCCCTAGCGATCCTCAATTTTCGCTATTTGCAGCGGGATAGAAAGGATCGGTCAAAGCAGCCGCCGGTTGCGCCGAACCTGAATTCTTGCTCAAAAACTGCCGTTCCAAGAATAATCGTAATTTATTCTGCCGCAGCGTCTTATCTATCAAAGCAGGTCGCATCAGTTTAGTACTGACAGAGAAAACAGGTCTTTTTTTTGGCGTTTTGGCAGCTAAATCGATGTTTTACGAATCAAAAAACGAGTTTACTTTTGAGTTTTGACGGTTTTTTAAGATTTTCCGAGTCGCAAACTGTTGCAGGACAGAAGCTAACATCGGATCGGACCCTCCAAAAAAAATCATACCAAAAAGCCTACGGTAGGTTTTTTGGTTTTCGGGAACTAGCGTAAAGTCGTCACCATGATGAATTATAAAATCATCAGCGGGAAGCGGAAATCTGGATGGGAGTGGGTCATGGCGAAGCCAATGCAACTCGTAGCCACCGACGTAAGTCGGCGGTCCGGGAACAGCCGCGCGAATTGTGGCGGCCAAGGCCCGCTGTGGAATACCGACCGTGCCGGCGTAGTCATCCAGAATCCGCTGACTCACGTCGGCGGCTACGGGGCAAAGTGGTTATTCGGCTGCTGCCTGGTTCGCAAAAGAAATCCTTCTTATCCTGTCCGCCCTGTTCATCCTGTCAAAAAAGTCTTTTCCGGGGAGGCTTCTGAGAGTTTAGGCCTCGACAGAGTCTCGGCCCACCGTGGGTGTAAGTCGTTGATTTGCCTGATATTTCCCGATATTTGCAGCATGTCTTGCTGCTCGGGGAGCGCGACCGTCTCGGTCGCTGCGGGGTGCGTCTCGCGCCCCGCTCGGACAGGAAAGCAAAGACCAGGGATGCGTTTGGCGAGACGCGAAACACGGCGGTCAGGACGACCGCGCTCCCCAAGAATCAGAATTCAGAACATTCGCGTCTCTTCGCGTTCATTGGCGGTTTCATGCTCCCTGTCTCGAAAGCTCACATTCGCCTTATGCAAGTCGTTGATTTCCACGATAGTTTCAGGTAGTTTCAAGCGTTGTTATGCGAAGGCCTCCCCCCTTTTTTTTGTTGATTTTTGGCGACCCTTGGCTAGAATGCCGGCCTATGAAACACCAAAAGCAATTTGCGCGTGTACTGGTTTTGGCTGGCTTGGGATTTCTGGCCGGCGCCGGTTCGATTCCATCTGTTTTAGCAGCGGACTCTTACAAAATCGTCAACAGCTCACAGACCATGGGCACCGGCGGCATTGATTATGTTTACGCCGACAACGATGGCCGCCGCCTGTATGTCCCGCGCGGCAACCAAATCCTGGCTTTTGATCTTGATACGCTCAAATCTGTCGGGGCCGTCGGCAACAGCGGTGGCCACGGCGTGGCGGTGGATCCCAAGACGCATCACGGTTTCAGCAGCCGGAGTCCGATTACGATGTTTGACACTACCACCTTGGAGACGATCAAATCAATCCCGGTCGAAGGCAATCCGGACGGCATTATGTTTGAACCCGCCACGGAACGAGTCTATGTCTTCAGTCATCGCGCGCCTAACGTCACCGTCATCGATTCCAAGGACGGCTCCATTGCCGGAACCATTGACCTCGGCGGATCGCCCGAGCAAGCGGCCAGCGACGAGCAAGGCCATGTTTATATCGATCTGGAAGACAAGGACAGCATCGCCGTGGTGGACGCCAAGACGCTGAAAGTAACGGCCACGTTTTCCCTTAGCGGCAAGGGCGGCGGGCCGGGCGGTTTGGGTCTGGACGCGAAGAATCATATTTTGTTCGCGATGTGCCACGAACCGGCCACGTGTGTTGTTTTGAGCGCGGACGACGGAAAAATACTTGACACGTTGCCCATTGGCAGCGGCACGGACGGAGGCGGATTCAATCCCAATACCATGGAAGCTTTCAGTTCCCAACGCGACGGAACGCTGACCATCATCAAGGAAAAGAGCCCGACCAGCTTCGAGGTGGAGCAAACGGTGCAGACCAAGCCGCGCGCCAAGACTTGCACGCTCGACACCAAGAACGATCACATCATTCTCATCACCACGGAAGCGGCCCCGACTCCTGCGCCTGCCCCGGGAGCGCCAGCGACTCCTCCCGCCAACACCGAGCAACCCGGCGGCAACCGTCGCGGTGGACGCGGCGGGCCGGGCATGCTTGACATCCTTGTCGTCGGCCGGTGAGATTCTTCCCGACGACGCAGCGCCATTGAGCCCAGACAAGATTTTGGTTTGTAAAGCGAAAGGCGCCTTCCATACTAATCGCATGAAATGTGCGATGATCGTGCTTCTTTGGATAGTGGCCGCGTTCCTGCCAGGGAATGCCTCGGCGGCCTCATCCGAGCAGAAAGAAGCTGAGATCAAGAGCCGGGTCGAAGTCTTGCTCCAATCGATGACCTTGGATGAAAAAATCGGCCAGATGACCCAGGTCGATATGGATGCGCTGCAGGACAAGGACGATCTCCGCAAATATGCCCTCGGCTCGATGCTCAGCGGAGGAAATTCCGCCCCGCCCGACAACACGGCCAAAGGCTGGGCCGCAGCGTATGACGATTACCAATCCTGGGCGCTGAAGTCGCGGCTGCGCATACCTTTGCTCTACGGCATCGATGCTGTTCATGGCGACAATCATCTGTACGACGCCGTCGTCTTTCCCCACAACGTCGGCATGGGCGCGACGCGCAGCCCGCAACTGGTCGAGAAGGCCGCGCGCATCACCGCGCTCGAGCTCAGGGGCACCGGCATCGGCTGGACCTTCGCGCCTTGCATCGCCGTTTCGCTCAACGAACGTTGGGGGCGGTCCTACGAAAGTTTCGGCGAATCGCCTGAGATCGTCGTGCCTTTGGGGGCGGCAGCCGTGCGGGGATTTCAAGGGCAGGACTTGTCGGACGCGCACTCCGTATTGGCCTGCGCCAAACATTTCCTCGGCGATGGTGGCACTACGGACGGAATTGACCAGGGCAATACAGAATGTGACGAAGCCACGTTGCGGCGAATCCATTTGCCCGGCTACGTGTCTGCCATCAAGGAGGGCGTCGAGTCCATCATGGTTTCGTACAACAGTTGGAACGGCAAAAAAATGAGCGCCAACAAATATTTGTTGACGGATGTGCTCAAAGGCGAACTGGGCTTCAAGGGCTTTCTGATTTCCGACTGGGCCGCCATCGACCAAATTTCGCCCGACTACACCACCGACATCGAGGTGTCGATCAACGCCGGCTTGGACATGGTTATGATTCCGTACGGCCCAGGCCACACCAACAACTACGTCGAGTTCCTCACCAGCCTTAAGCGGTTGGCCGGCGACGGGCGGGTTCCGTTGGCGCGGATCGACGATGCCGTGCGCCGCATTTTGCGCGTGAAGTTCGAGATGGGTTTGTTCGAGCATCCGTTCGCCGATCGTGCGCTGACCACCCAAGTTGGATCAGCCGAACATCGTGAAGTCGCGCGGCAATGCGTGCGCGCCTCGTTGGTGCTGCTAAAAAATCAGAACCAGGTCTTGCCGTTGTCCAAGAAGGTCAAACATTTGGCGGTCGTGGGCCGGAGCGCCGACGACCTGGGCATCCAGTGCGGCGGATGGACGATTGATTGGCAAGGCAAGCCTGGCAAATCGAATGCCGGCGGGTCAACCATTCTGGACGCCATCCGCAAAACAGTCGCCGCTGGCGCAAAGGTCACCTCTTCCCGTGACGGCTCCAGCTTGACAGGCGCGGACGCGGTCGTCGTGGTCGTGGGCGAACTGCCTTACGCCGAAATGAAGGGCGATCGCAGCGACCTGAGTCTGTCGGCCGAGGACATGGCCAAAATCCATCGGGCCAGAACGGTGGGTGTGCCTGTCATTACGATTCTCATTTCCGGGCGTCCCATGATTCTCGGCGCCGCGCTGGACGATAGCGATGCTTTCCTGGCCGCGTGGTTGCCCGGCACGGAAGGGCAGGGGATTGCCGATGTTCTTTTTGGAGACTATCGTCCCACCGGCAAACTTCCCCGCACCTGGCCGCGCAACATGGAGGAAGTCGCCGCCGGTCCCGCCGCGAAGAACCCGCTCTTTCCCTGCGGATTCGGACTGTCGTATTGAAAAACTTATCGGCGGTTGTATATTGGCAAGGGAAGTCGGCCGACTCGACGTTATGAATACGCTTTACAAAGACAGTCTTGTTGAAGTGACGGACCAAGAGATCGTTTTCCGCCGTTATTATTTTCCATTTGGCAGCGCCAGGCACGTTCCTCTGAGTCAAATTGCAAACATTCTGGCGAGGCCGCCGTCTTTAGTGGGCGGCAGTTGGCGCATCTGGGGAACGGGCGACTTTCAGACCTGGTTTCCACTGGACGGCAAGAGGCCGCGTCGCGAGCGGATATTCGTTGCGTCGCTCCGTGATACTTCGCAACGCATCGGATTCACGGTTGAGGATTCTCAGAAAGTGGCCGGCATTTTGGAAGAGCGAGGCTTGTTGCGCAAGAATTCTTCCTAGCAGGACCGCGCTGGTGACAACAGCCGAGAGCGCCTTTTCAGTTTACAGCGAGGAACCAATCTCGATAGCTCCGTCTTTGAACCTTGAACTCAAAGATCGAGCATCGCCATCCTCGATTATTTCGCCTAACATTCGCGCCTTGAACTTTCCGGCGCTTACCGCACAACAACAAGAAGCCGTCGCCGCACGGGGCAATGTCCTGGTCGTGGCCGGGGCCGGCGCGGGCAAAACGCGCACTCTGGTAGAGCGTTGCCTGGCTTGGTTGCTGGATGAAAAGAACGAGGGGAGCGTCGATGAAATTCTGATGGTGACTTTCACCCAGGCCGCCGCCGCCGAAATGCGCAAGCGCCTGCGGGACGGCCTCGAACAGACTCAGGGCACTTCGGCGCGGCTGGCGGAACAATTGGCTTTGCTGGAGACCGCCCATATCTGCACGTTGCACAGCTTCTGCTTTGAACTTGTCAGCCAGCACTTCTACGAACTGGGCTTGGACCCGCAATTGAAAATCATGTCCAACGAAGAATCACACGTGCTGGCGAGGCGGACTTTGGATGGCGTTCTCGAAGCGGTCTATGACTCCGACCAGTCGGCGGACCTAGCGATCCAACGTTTGATCCAGGCCACGGGCGGTGATTGGGACCAACCGATCCGCGATCTGATCGGGCGCCTGCACGAGTATGCGCAGACCTTGCGCGATTCCGAAGATTGGTTCGCGACTCAGGAAGCCTCTTTCCGAACCGAAGAGCCGGAGGAATGGCGCGCCTGCCTCATGACAGAATTGAAACGGTGGCGCGCCTCGTGGCTACCCGTTTTACAGCTCCAGCCCAACGCCAATAAAAACGCCGAACGCTGCGCTGCAATCTTGCAAGGCCTGGGTGACAACGCAACGCGTGAGCAATACTCGGCGGCGCTGGCGTTGATCGGTGAGATCGACCAATCCTGGCCGCGCCCCAAAGCGCAGTGGCGCGATCCGATCAAGGACTTTTTCGCCGAGGCGGAATTTTTGCAATCGATCTGCGCAATGTCAGGCGAGACTGATCCGTTGGCCGAGGATTGGAATTGGACGCGTCCTTCCATGCTCGCGCTGCTGGACGTTGCAAAGCGTTTCAGCGCCGCGTTTGCCCAGGCCAAGCGCAACGCCGGCGGTATTGATTTCCACGACCTGGAGCAATTCGCGCTGCGCTTGCTTTGGGACAAGGAAAAGCCCAGCGCCATCGCTCGTCAATGGCGGCGAAAATTGCGCCTCATCTTTGTCGATGAATTTCAGGACATTAACGCTGCGCAGGAGGCCATCATCCAGGCCCTGGCGCGCGAAGGCGAGGAAGCCAACCGCTTCCTGGTGGGAGATGTCAAACAAAGCATCTACCGCTTTCGTTTGGCCGATCCGCGCATTTTTGTGAACTACAAGGCCGCGTGGGCGACGCGCGGAGCGACCGGGCGCGTGCTGGGATTATCCGAGAATTTTCGCAGTCACGAGGGCATCCTCAAGTTTGTCAACGCCCTGTTCACGCCGCTCATGCACGAAAGCATCGGCGGCGTCGAGTACGACCAGCACGCCCGATTGCATTTCGGCGGCAGAGAGCATCGCGTTTCCATGTCGTCCACCCCGTCCATCCGCGCCCCAGTCGAATTGCTCCTACGCCGCCTTGGCGCCGGCGACGACGACGACGATTCCGCTTCCGACGCGGAAAAAGAAGCGCGCATGGTCGGACGCCGCCTGCTGGAATTGCACCGCGACCCAACTCGTCCCGTAGCCTGGAGCGACATCGTCATTCTGCTGCGCGCACCGCGGAACAAGACCGCCGCCTATGCCAAAGAATTTGCCCGCCTCGGCATTCCACTGGTTGCGGCACGAGGCGGCTTTTACGAGAGCGCCGAAGTACGCGACTTGCTGGCTCTTTTGCAAATATTGGACAATCCGCTACAAGACTTGCCTTTGCTCGGTGTCTTGCGTTCGCCGCTAGTCGGGATGACACCAAGAGAATTGGCGGCCATCCGCATCGCGCAACCACACGGCCGGTTTTGGAATGCGCTTGTCGATTGGCAACGCCAGGAGATCAAAAAAGCGCCCGGCTCCGAGTCGGCGGCGAAGGCGGAGCGTTTTTTGCAACGCTACCGCCTCTGGCGGCGGCAGGCGCGGCAGGAAGCCGTATCGCCTTGCCTGGAAAATGTAATTGACCAAACGCATTACGTGGACTGGCTCATGACCCGGGAGCGGGGAGAGCAAAGGCGCGCGAACCTGGAGCGTTTGCTTCAAATGGCCCGGCAATTCGATGCCAGCCGTGGCGAGAGCTTGCCGCGCTTTCTCCGGTTCGTCCAGGCGCAGCAGGAGAGCGAGGAGGAAACGGAACCGGCGCCGCCGGCCACCGAGGCCGTTCGTCTGATGAGCATTCACCAAAGCAAAGGGCTGGAATTTCCCGTGGTGGTGGCGGCGGACCTGGGCAAACGTTTTCATTGGGGCGACCTCCAAGCTCCCATTATTCTTGACCAAGAATACGGGCTGTGCCCGCAAGTGCGGCCGCCAGAAGCCTTCCAATCCTGGCCCAGCTTGCCGTATTGGCTGGCGCGGCGGCGGCAAAAGCGCGAGCTGCTTGGCGAAGAGATGCGCCTGCTCTACGTCGCTCTGACCCGCGCCGAGCATCAGCTGATTCTGGCCGGCTCCGCCTCGCGCAAAAGCATCGCGGAAAAATGGCCTAAACGCGCCCAGGCTGGAGCCGGTCCAATGCAAATTCTCGCCTGCGCCAGCTACTTGGATTGGCTCGGAAGCTGGCCCCCCGGCGCGGCCAACTTGGAGAGCTCTGGCCAAAACGCTTTTTTCACGTGGACGGTTTGCGACGATGATCATCCCTGGCTGGCTCCACCAAACGAACTCGCGACGGATGCGACTGGCACAGCCTGCGAGCCGGACCTGTCTTCCCAGGCGCGTGACCGGTTGGACTGGCGTTACGCGTTTCGCGGGGACGCCGCCATCCCCGCCAAAGCCACGGTTTCGGATTTGCGCCGTGAAATGGCTGGCACGGACGAAGAGGCGTCGCCGCCAATATTTATAGTGGACAAATCGTCAAGCACCACGGGCGGAGTCTTGACGGCGGCGGAAATCGGATCGGCGCATCACAAATTCTTGGAGCAGGTTGCGTTGGAACATGCTCAGACGGTGAAGGGATTGCGCGAAGAAGCCACGCGCCTGAGCCGCGAGAATCTCCTGACGCCTGAACAAAGCGCCTGCCTGGATTTGGAGGGCTTGGCCGCTTTTTGGCAGTCGGCGACAGGCCGTCAACTATTGGACCGCTTGCCCGAGCTG
>DASYNM010000272.1:0-12643 GCA_036008545.1 Verrucomicrobiia bacterium | reverse complement strand
ACACCGGAAATCCCACAGCCCTGGCGGTCGAAGTCAAATTTGCCGCCTGGGTCGAATCTATCGTTGGCAATCTGACCGAGGCCCAGGACCAGCGGATGCTCAATACAGAATTTGGCGGCATGAACGAGGTCCTGGCCGATCTTTTCCATGACACCGGCGACAAGCGCTGGCTGGCGGTCTCCGATAAATTCGAACACAAAGCCGTCGTCGATCCGCTGGCCGCGCACAACGATATTCTCGGCGGCAAACACGGCAACACCCAGGTGCCGAAAATGATCGGCGAGCTTTCCCGTTACATTTACACAGGCAATCAGACCGACGGCGACGCCGCCAAATTTTTCTGGGAACAAGTTGTCTTCCATCACAGTTACGCCACCGGCGGCCACAGCCACAACGAATACTTCGATCCTCCTGGCCAATTGAGCAAGGACGTGGACGGCCGCGACGACGAAAGTTGCAATGTTTACAATATGCTCAAGATGACCCGCGAACTTTTCGCCCTGCAACCCGACGTCCGTTATGCCGAATTCATGGAGACGGCCTTGTTCAACCATGTGCTGGCCTCCATCGATCCCAAGGATGGCCGCACCTGCTACATGGTTCCGGTGGGACGCGGTGTCACGCATGAGTATCAAGACATGTTTGACAGCTTCACCTGCTGCGTTGGCACCGGGATGGAAAACCACGCACTGTTGGGCCATGGAATTTATTATCAATCCAGCGACAAACTTTGGGTCAATTTCTATACGCCTTCGACCGCCGACTGGAAGGAATCCGGCGCGAGGCTGACCCTGGAAACAACTTTTCCCGAAGGCGAATCCGCCTCCTTGAAATTTACTCTCGCTTCACCCAAAAAATTTACGTTGGCCTTGCGCCGCCCTTCCTGGGCCGGTGAGAATTTCAGCGTGAAGGTCAACGGCAAGGCACTGACAAAATTGCCCCCGCCTGCGTCATACGTGGAGATTAAACGCACTTGGAGAAGCGGCGATACCGTCGTCTTAGTTCTGCCGAAACAACTCCATGAAAGCCCCTTGCCCGACAACCCGCGCCGCGTCGCTTTAATGTGGGGCCCCCTGGTTTTGGCGGGCGATCTGGGCCCGGAACAAAGAAGACGCGGGCGGAGTCAGTCCGGAGATGTTCCGGTGCTGGTCGCCGCTGAAACTCCGGTGACCGAGTGGCTCAAACCGGTGGCTGGCCAGCCCGGCGATTTTCAATCCGTCGGCGTGGGCCGCGACAAAGATGTGCAATTTGTGCCCTTCTATCGTTTGCACGAACGCACCTATGCGGTCTATTGGGACACTTTCACCCCTGGCGAATGGGAAAAGAAATCCGCGGATTACGCCACCCAGCAAGCCCGCGAGGAAAAGCTGAAGCTGGCCACCGTAGGATTCGCTCAACCAGGTCAGATGCAAAGCGAGCGCGACTACAACATGCAATCTTCCGCTCCCGAAGACAGTTCTGTGGAGCAGACCATGGGTCGCTACGGCCGCCGCGGCACGAAGTGGTTCTCTTTTGATCTCCCTGTAGATCCCGAACATCCCATGACCTTGGTTTGCACCTACTGCGCTGACGAGTGGAGAAAGCGAACCTTTGCCGTGCTGGTCGATGGTCAGAAAGTGGGAGACCAGACCATTGAGGCGCGCGGCGAGACGCGGTTCTACGATGTCGAGTACAAAATCCCGGCCGGCCTGGTGGAAGGCAAAAAGAAAGTCACGGTCCGCTTCGAAGCCACCGAGGGCAACGAAATCGGCGCCGTTTACGGTATCCGCATCTTTCGCGCGGACGCGGCCAATTGACGACGGCCTCCGTGAATACGACGTTCGTTACACTTGCCTTGGCCGGCTTTTATTATTCATGCGGGATATGCGACGCTTCCGAGTTTGATGTCAAATTCCGCGACGGCGCCGTGGTCAGCTTGAAACGCGACCACGATCCCGACCCCGCCGCCACCGACTACGTCACGCGACGGTTGGGCGACGTGGTCATCAAATACCGCCTGCCCACCGGAGATTGGCAATTCGTCCAAACAGCGACTTTAGCCGCCGATGGTGCTGCAACTTTTTCCACGAACGCCGACGGCACACTCTCCAAGGCCGTTTATCCCGTCACCAACAACGCCGGGACCGTCCTCCGCCTGGAAGTTGATTTTTCCATTCACGAGCACGACATTCTCTGGACGCTGAATTTGCAAAATGTGGCTGGTGCGCCCTTGGAAATTGGCGACCTTGCCATCCCGATGACCCTAGGCTCAGCCGGCCCACGACGGGATGGCGCACCTGTGATTCTCAAGCACAGCTTCATCTCCGGTTCCGATTCTTACATGTTTTGGATGCGCTCGGATTTGATCGGCCCTTATCTCATGTTGACAACCGACGATCACACGAAACTTGAGTACTGGGAGCCTCCGGCGCGCGGGCCGGGCGGCAGCTACCAGGTTTTCATTCACTCGGCGGTTGCGGGAGGCATAGCCCGACAAGGCGGCACCAAATGGCGCCAACCCAATACCAGCCTCATCCTCTCCCCGCACGGCCAATCGGGTGACTCCAAGACTTACGGCTCCAAACTTCAGTGGGCCGACGATTACGACGCCGTTCGCAAGAATCTTGTGGACGATGGCAAAGTGGATGTTCACGTCGTCCCCGGCATGACCGTCCCTAGCGATCTTTACGCTGAATTTGCCTTGCTCACCCACCATAAAATCACCGGCGTCGAGGCCGAATTCCCGGAGGCCACCGCCATCAAGTCCCTCGGCAGCAAAGGCAACAACCACGTTTACCGGGTCAAGTTTTCCAAACTGGGCGAGAACCGCCTCGCTGTCCACTATGGCAAGGACCAGTTGATGTATCTGGAGTTTTTCTCCACCGAACCGCTGGAGACTCTCATTGATAAGCGCGCCGACTTTATTGCCCACAGTCAGCACCGCGACCCAGCCAAGTGGTACAATGGACTTATCTCCGATCGCAACATGCTGACAGGGACGTTGCTGGGGCCGGACAATTACGACCTGCTGCGCGGCTTCCGCATTTACGAGGTTTCCTGCGACGATCCCGGCCTCTGCAAACCCGCCTTTCTCGCTGCTAAAAACGCCGATTTCCCAGTGCAAAGCGAAGTGGAAGCGATGGACTATTACCTCCAACATTTTGTCTGGGGCGGTCTGCAGCGCACTACCAACGAAACTTACGCCTACGGCATTTATGGAATTCCTGATTGGAAAAGAAACCGCGAAAGCACCAACACGGGCGAGGGCGGCCAGCTTCATCTCTGGCGCGAGTACGATTACCCGCACGTCATGGTTATGTACGAAGCCATGTATCGCGTGGCAAAATACCATCCGGGAATCAGGACTGCCCTCACCGCCCGGGAATATCTGGAGCGAGCCTACGGCACTGCCAACGCGATGGTCGTCGTGCCAGAGGCGGTTGACGGCGGCGGTTTCGACGGCACGGGCTTTTACAACGAGTTGGTCTTCCTGGACATCATCCGGGAATTGGAAGACAACGGTCTCAAGGCCCAGGCGGCCAAGTTGCGCGGCTATTGGGAGCAGAAAGTCCGATATTTTGTCAATCAAAGAGCCAACCTATTCCAATCCGAATACGCCTTCGACACCACCGGCTTTGAATCCACCGAAGCCCTCGCTCATTATGCTGTTCTGCATAGTGATCCACACGCCGCGGAACAAATGGCGGGTGTCACCCCGGAAAAGGCTCGCGCCTTTCTGGAGAAGCAGATGAAGGCCAATGTATTCTGCCGGGGTTGGCTGACTCCGGCCTATTACCTGTTGGGCAGCGATATCCGCCGCGGCGGTGGCAATTCTTACACTCTCACCTATATGTCGCAGATGGGTGGTTGGGGCGTACTGGATTACGGCCTCCATTTTGCCGCCAATCCGGTGGACTACGTTCGCCTGGGCTACGCATCTTTTCTTAGCTCCTGGGCCTTGATGAACACAGGCACCCCCGAATCCAACTACGGCTATTGGTTTCCCGGCAAAGATAAGGATGGCGGCGCCGGTGGCGGATTTGAGCCAGCCCCCTTCGGCCAAACCTGGCTTGGCCAGGCCCATCATCGCGGGTCCTGGATGTATGCCTCCGAAATCGACCTCGGCTATTGTGGCGCCCTCCGAACCGCCGCCACCGTCCTGGCTGACGACCCGATCTTCGGACGATTTTGCTATGGCGGCGACGTGCGTCAAAAATGGTTCGGCCGCCTCGAAGTGGTACCCAAGGACGGCGTGCGCCGCCGGTTTGACGCCATGCTGAACACCGGCAAATTCAGTTTAGTTCTTGACACCGATCATTTCGCCGCTTCCCGTCCCATCACCTTGAAAAGCGACCTCTCCGCCGCCGGCTTCTCCCTGGAAAGCGACTATGCTGCCGCGCACACGGCCACTCTGCATCTCTCTGCCTCCGCGTCCGGCCGCTACGTCATTCGCTTCGGCTCCGCCGCCATCGCCACCGTGAATTTGGCCGGCGACCGGGAAGTCGAGGTGCCCCTTCCCGTGGACAGTGGCTCCCGCACCTTTACTATCGATAGAGAATGAACACCATTTTTTGGGAAGCTACCGAGTTCCGCCCGCTTCCGATACTTCGAGCAATCAATCATTTGAATTCTCAACCTAATTTTTGCCACCCACATCTGGAGCATGACCATAGCCGGAATTTTTTTTGTGGCGGCCTGAAGTTCATGGCGATGATAAAACCGGCACAAATGTGGCTCGACAAAGCGCAGCTCGCATGGGAAGAATCGGAACTGTTGGGCGGCGAATCGCCCGGCACGCAAATCTCCAATCTACTAAGGTCAATATGAAAAGCGCCATGATGCGACGTTTATTTGTTTCGGTGATTTTGGGCTGTGCCATTCTTTTGACGACCGCGCAGGCGGCGGATGCGTTGAAGCTGGTGCCGCTGAAATATCGTCAGCGCTCGCTGGCAAATGGTTTGACGGTGCTGTCAATCGAAAACCACCAGAGCCCGACGGTGGCGATTCAGGTGTGGTATCACGTCGGCGGCAAGGACGATCCCGTGGGGCGTTCCGGCTTCGCGCACTTGTTCGAGCATATCATGTTCAAATCCACCAAGAACCAGCCGGCGGAGAATTTTGACCGTATCACCGAGGGCGTGGGCGGCGAGAATAACGCCTTCACGGAGGAGGACATGACGGTTTATTTTGAGGCGGTGCCATCTAATTACGCGGAGGAACTGCTTTGGGCGGAGGCCGATCGCATGGCCAATTTGAGCGTCGGCAATGATGACTTCATCTCCGAGCGATTGGTGGTGGAAGAGGAATTTCGCCAAAGCTACCTGGCACGTCCTTATGGCCGCCTGGAGCTTGCAGTGGAAACCAATTCGTGGGTCGCGCATCCCTACAAGCGCGGCGTGATCGGGTCCATTGCCAACCTGGACGCCGCGACCATCGAGGATGTGCGGAAGTTTCATTCGACGTATTACCGCCCCGACAATGCGACGCTGATTGTTTCCGGTGATTTTGACCCGGCGCAAGTGGATGCCTGGGTGGACAAATACTTTGGACGCATCACCAAGCCAGCCACCGACATTCCGCGGGTAAGCGTGAAGGAACCGGCGCGCAGCAAAGAGGCGCGCTTTCATACGACCGGGCCGAATGTGCCGCTGCCGGCGACGGCCATCAACTACCTGCTGCCTCCGCGCAGGAGCGATGACTCCGACGCGTTGCGTGTGGCCGAAGCGATTTTGTTTCGCGGCGAATCCTCGCGCATGAATCAGTCCTTGGTTTACAGGCAACAAATTGCTTCGGACGTGAGCGGCGGGACGGATTTGCGGGACGCCGCGAGCCTATTCACGATGACAGTGACGACGGCGGGAGGGAAATCGGCCGACGACGCGGAAAAGGCGGCGCTGGCGGAGATAGACAAACTCAAAACTGAACCGGTGACGGGCGCGGAATTGGAGAAGGCGCAAAACATGCTTGTCTCGGAGGTCCTGCAGGCGCGCGAAACGGCGTTGGGCCAGGCCTTCGCGCTGGGCGAGGCGGCAGTCAGTTTCGGCGATCCGGAACGAGTCAATACAGATGTTTCGCGGCTGCAGGCGGTTACGGCGGCGGACGTCGAGCGCGTGGCTAACAAGTATTTCACGACGGAAAACCGGGTCGTGATCCGTTACGAAAACGGCCAGGAAGAGCAGGGAGGCAAGAGCAAAGCGCCGCAACCGGCGCCGCACACAGAAGCTGTCGCGTTCAAGCCGCACGAATCCGCGCCCGCGCCCGCCGCGCCGAGGCCCGTGACGTTTCCGACGCCGATTGAAAAGAAGCTGCCCAACGGATTGCGAGTCGTGGTGATCCCGCGCGCGGGAACGGGCTTGGTGAGCGTGGCGGCCTCCGTGAAAGCGGGCAGCGTTTTCGATCCGAATGACGAGGCGGGCCTGGCGGATTTTACGGCCTCCTTATTGACACGAGGGACCAAAGCGCACACCGCGCCGCAGATCGCGGAGACAATCGAGGGCCTGGGCGGGACGATCAACTCTGGAGCGGGCTGGGACAGCGCGAATGTGAGCATGTTGTCACTGTCGTCGCGCCTGGGAGACGCGCTGCCGATGTTCGCGGAAGTGGTGCGCTCGCCCGCGTTCGCAGACGAGGAAGTCGAGCGGCTGCGTTCCGAAAAAATGGATGACCTTACGGTGTCGTTGCGCTCGCCGCGAACGGTGGCGAACATGACGGCGGCGCGGGTGATTTTTGGCGACAGCAGCTACGGACATTCGCCGACTGGCACAACTGAGACAATCAAGGCGCTGACAGGCGCGGAAATCAATCGATTCTACGGCTCGCGTTTTCAACCGCAGAAGACGGCGCTGGTGTTTGGAGGAGACATCGCGCCGGACGCGGCCTTCGCCTGCGCCGAACAGTATTTTGGAGATTGGAAATCCACAGATGCGCACGAAATGCCGACGCCTCCGGTCAGGACGTCGCAAACCGGTGGGCGCGTAGTTGTGATTGACAAGCCGGACGCCGGGCAAGCGGCGGTATGCATGGCGCGCGCGACCATTCGGCGCGGCGATTCGAAATACGCCATCGCGCGCGTGGCCAACAGCGTCCTGGGCGAGGGCTATTCGGCACGCATGAACCAGGAGATCCGAATCAAGCGCGGCTTGTCTTACGGCGCGAGTAGCCGCCTGGATCTGCGCAAGGAAGGCGGATTTTTCCTGGCGGCGGCGCAAACACGGAATGACGCCGCGGCGGAAGTGGCCACGCTTTTGAAAAAGGAGATGACGCGCCTTGCCGCTGAAGCGGTGGCCGCAGCGGAATTGACGCCGCGCAAAGCGGCGTTGTCGGGAAATTACGCACGACAACTGGAGAAAGGCTCGGGTTTAGTGGCAACCGTGGCGTCGTTGACAGCGGAAGATTTGCCGTTGTCGTCGTTGAATGATTACCTGCCGCGCGTGGAGAAAGTCACAGGCAAGGAAATCAAGTCGTTCGCGGCCAAGAGCCTTGGCGTGGACGATTCGAGCATCATCATCGTGGGTGATGGAAGGCAGTTTTTGGCCGACTTGAAGAAGACCTTTCCTAACACGGAGGTGATCCCGGTGGAGAAACTTGACTTGAACGCGGCAAGTCTTGTTAAGCCGTAAGAGCGCAGGCTTGATCCGCGCTTCAACCAAGAAAGCGGGAAGGATTAAGTTTCACGGTGGAGGAATGCCCGGGCCTCGCGGTTGCGAGTCTAAATTCAAACCACGGTCACCGTGTTTTGCAGCAGGCCGATGCCCGCGATCTCAATCCGGACCACATCCCCAGGCTCCAAGGTGAACGCAGCCGGCGGGACAATGCCGGTGCCTGTCAATAGAACCACGCCATGCGGAAATTTCTGGCTGCGACAGAGGAAGCCGGCCAATTCGTTGAAGCGGCGTTTGATATTGTCCACCGAAGTTTCGCCCCGGAACACGTTCTCGCCGGCGCGCTGGATTTCGATGTGGATCTGCCATTGGCGAGCCTCTTGCTCCGTCGCGCCGACCGTAATCCACGGTCCCAACGCGCAGGAACGGTCATAGATTTTGGCCTGCGGCAGATAGAGCAGATTCTCTCCTTCGATGTCCCGCGAACTCATGTCGTTGCCGATGGTGTAGCCAATAATTTTGCCGAAAGAGTTGAGGACAAGGGCCAGTTCCGGCTCCGGCACATTCCAGCGGGAGTCGCGGCGGATGCCAACGGATTCGCCGCTGGCGGCCACTTTCTGGGCCAAAGATTTGAAAAAGAGTTCCGGGCGTTTCGCCGCATAGACTTTGTCGTAAGCGGTAGCGCTGAAATCGGATTCCTCCATGCGCGCGTCCTTGCTGCGCAGGTAGGTAACGCCAGCCGCCCAAATCTCCTGCTGCTCCACCGGCGTGCACCATTGAACATCAGCTAGGTCTGGGATGGGGCGACCCAATGGCGCTAGCTGTCGCAGATGCGCCGCAGGATCGTCGGTTTCCAGCAACGGTTGGAGGCGGGTGACGCCAGCAGGCGTCAAGTCGAGCAACTCCGAGCTGCTGGTCGCACAACCCACCTTGATCTCCCCGTCTTTGCCCTTGAACCGGCAGATTTTCATCAATGATGTCACAGGCATGGAACAGAAAGATACAATCAAGCTGGCATCAGGCAAGCTGGACCTCCGGCCGCCAACACGGCCGTCTCATTTCGACGTGCCAAGTCTCTCCGCGCGGCCAGGCTCGGTTTTTCTTTGTCCGGCAGATCGTTGATGCTTCAATGGCTTGATGAATGCCAGTGACGATGTGTTCGATTCCGGTTCGGCGGAGATTTACCAAATTCAAACCCAGGCGCGCGGACCGGCGGGGAAATTGCCGCTGACGGAGGAGATGCTGCTCAACCGGCCCAGCGGAGATCTTTTCGGATTGACCCTCAACGTGGGTATGGGCTGGAACCCTGCGCAAGCGGGGGGCAAGCAGTTCCTGATTCTGAGCACCCAAGGGGGGCTGCGGGCGCCCGACGGCAAACCGGTGGCTTTGGGCTATCATACGGGTCATTGGGAGATCGGGTTGCTTGTGCAGGCGGCGGCGGAGGAGTTGACCCGATTGCAGACCATTCCGTTCGCAGGGTTTTGTTCCGATCCCTGCGACGGACGGACACAAGGCACAGTGGGTATGTTTGACAGCTTGCCCTACCGGAACGACGCGGCTGTGATCTTCCGCCGCCTGGCGCGTTCGCTGCCGTTACGCGCCGGAGTGCTGGGCATCGCGACGTGCGACAAAGGATTGCCCGCCATGATGATGGCGCTGGCGGGGTTGCCGGAATTGCCATGCGTGGTGGTGCCCGGCGGTGTGACCCTGCCCCCGACCGGAGGCGAGGATGCTGGGACGGTGCAGACGCTAGGGGTTCGTTACGCCCACGGACTGATTACATTGGAGGAAGCGGCCGACTTAGGTTGCCGCGCTTGCGGGACGCCCGGAGGGGGCTGCCAGTTTCTAGGCACCGCAGCCACTGCTCAAGTGGTCGCCGAAGCATTGGGGCTTGCCTTGCCGCACGCTGCTCTGGCGCCATCTGGCCAGCCGGTTTGGCTTGATTTGGCCCGGCGCTCGGCCCGCGCGTTGGTTGGATTGGAAAAACGCGGGCTGGCCATGCGCGACGTGCTGACGGCGCAGAGCATCGAAAATGCCATGACACTTCACGCGGCGTTTGGGGGTTCCACGAACTTACTCCTGCACGTCCCCGCCATTGCCCACGCCGCCGGGTTGAATCCGCCTACGGTGCAGGACTGGATTGCCGTCAACGGGCGCACGCCTCGCCTGGTGAGCGTGCTGCCCAACGGCCCCGTCCACCATCCAACCGTGCGCGTATTTCTGGCGGGTGGAGTGCCGGAAGTGATGTTGCACTTGCGGCAATTGGGCTTGCTCCATTTGGATGTCCTGACGGTTTCTGGATCGACCCTGGGTGAGAATCTTACCTGGTGGGAAGGTTCCGAACGCCGCCGTCGTTTCAAGGATCTATTGCGCCAGAAGGATGGAGTGGAGGCAGAGGAGGTGATTTTTTCGCCGGAGCGGGCGCGGGCCAGGGGCCTGACGAGCACGATGGTTTTCCCGCGAGGCAATCTGGCGCCCGAAGGGTCCGTGGTCAAAAGCACGGCGCTTGACCCGGCGGTGGTGGATGCCGACGGTGTCTATCGCAAAGAAGGGCCGGCGCGCGTCTTTGTCAATGAGAAGGATGCCATGGCCGCCATCAAGCAGGGACGCATTCGAGCGGGCGATATCATGGTCCTGACGGGTATCGGTCCGCTGGGAACTGGCATGGAAGAAACTTATCAAGTGACAGCTTCTCTCAAACATTTGCCCTTCGGCAAGCATGTTGCGCTTTTGACGGACGCGCGTTTTTCTGGCGTTTCCACTGGCGCATGCATCGGCCACATCGGCCCGGAAGGCTTGGCGGGCGGCCCGATTGGCAAAGTGGTGGACGGCGACATCATCCGAATCCAAATTGACTGTCATCGACTTGAAGGAACCGTCGATCTGGTGGCGGAAGAAGACGGGCGTATTACGCCGGAGGCGGGGGACCGTGTTCTGGCCGGCCGAACTCTGCGCCCGGACCTCGCGCCCCATGCTGCTCTGCCGCAAGACACGCGGCTTTGGGCCGCGTTGCAATCCGTCAGCGGCGGGACTTGGGCCGGATGCGTTTATGATGCGGACCGAATCATCACCGCCCTGGAAGCCGGACGGCGCGCTTTGGCCAACTCCGCGCGGTGACGATCGGAGAGGCCAGACCACGCTACGGCGTTGCGGGTGGGGAGAATCGAACCCTCACATCAGGCTCCACCATGACGGCCTTCACCAGGCTCTAATCTGATTCCGACCTTGCCTTGCTGCAGTTCACAACTTTATTTTCACTCCACAGCCCCGGCGGTAATGCACGGACCATTGATGTGATCCACTCGCTCAGCGCTTGTTCCGCAGGTAGTTTTGCACCTCGTCGTGATCGCCAGCAAAATCAAAAATCAGCACGCCCTTATCAGCGGCAAAAATGAGCCTCCAAGCCAGGCCGGTGCGACACTCATAAAGTTGTTTCCCCAGCTTCCTTATCGCCAGCCCTGAATGGGCGTGCGGATTGCCAAAGCCTTCGAGCACCAATTTGAGGGTGGCAGAAACCTCCGCCTCTCGTCCGGCTCCCCGCACAATCTTTTTGAACCGCCGGGACAGTTCAACGGAAATCATCGTTGCTTCCGGTGAAGGATGTCAACTCACCCCGCGCCCGAGCAGATTTGAGTTCGGCATGGATGCGCCTAGCTGCAACCACCATCTCTTTCGGAGTCAAACCGTATTCTTGCAGCGCGTAATCCGTGGAAACCACTTCCACGGGACGCAAAGCCACAATCTTGCCTTCAACCACAAAACCAATGTCGTGCCCTTGCGCTGCTTTTTTGAGCCAATAGCCCAGGCGCCCGCGCCCCTCTGTGATCGAAAGAGTCTTCATACGCTCATTCTAGCGCACACCGGCAGATTTGCAAGTTGTGTCGTTATTAGACAAGACCGCGCCGCCGTCAGAAGCGCAGCCAAGTCCGTAAGATCAACAATAGTTTTTCCGCCCGGTTCAATCTCGCCGGCTGCGGGCCAAAGACATCGAAGCGCCTACGCTCAAGTTCTTGGAGCAAACGCGAATAAACTGAACCCATCAATTCGGCCGCGATCATGGCGCGCCGGTCCACCGCCGGCAACGTGCGCCCAGCCATGGAGTAGAAATTCTTGGCCCGCGCAGCTACACTTGCGGCGGCTTGTGCGAAGCGATCGGAATAGGTCAGGCCCAGTACTTCCTCCGGGGCAACCTTGTATCGTTCCAACTCTTCCAAAGGGAAGTAAATGCGGCCGCGCTCGGCGTCGTTGCGGACGTCGCGGAGGATGTTTGTCAATTGCAGCGCCTGGCCGAGGTAGATGGCGTATTGACGGCAGGCAGCGTCTTGGTAGCCGAAGATTTCGATGCTGAGCAAACCCACCACGGAAGCAACGCGGTAGCAATACTGTTCGAGTTCCTCAAAGGTTTGATAGCGCTTGGTGTCCAAGTCCATTTCCACGCCGCGAATCAATTCGTCAAAGTGCTGAAACGGCAGGCGGTACTGCCCTATGACCGATTGCAATTCCTGATTGACAGGAAAAGAAGGCGCCCCACCCTCGCAGGCGAGCCGTACGTCCTGGCGCCAGGCGGCCAGTGTAGCGCGCCGCTCATCCAGCGGGCGCGTCTCTTCGTCGGCCACGTCATCGACCTCGCGGCAAAAGGCGTAGAGAGCGGACATGGCGTGGCGCTTGGCTTTGGGCAGCAGAACAAAGGCCAGCGCCAGATTGGAGGCGCTCTTGCGTGTGATCGTTCGGCTTTGGTCGGTCATGACAAAAACGGACGCCTGGTCCGCCCCGTTCAGGCGGTCGGGGTGATGGGTGGCGCAGTGTCTTCGTCCGTTCCCACGGAAATGCTCAAGCGCTGCATTCGATAGCGCAAAGCATGGCGGCTGATTTTGAGTTGCTCGGCCGTTTTGGAAATATTGTAGCGGTTTTGCTCCAGTGTAGTGACGATCACTTGCCGCTCGAATTCAGCCATCACCTCATCGAGGGACTGGTTGCCGGACACGGTGATCGCCTCGGATTTGCGCAAGCGCCCTTCCAAATGAAAATCAGGCAGGCTGGGGGCTTCGATTTCTGCGGACGTT
>DASYNM010000271.1:0-6273 GCA_036008545.1 Verrucomicrobiia bacterium | reverse complement strand
CGATTCGACATATTCCTCTCGGTTGGCGGCTGATCGATTGTTCATTCGGCGTCTTCGGCGCTGTCCCGCTCTGGTATTGCCTCGTCCTGACGAAACACCTTGAGAGGACAATGCCAAGCAAGGCGAGTTAATGGCGCACGGCGTCCGGCATGAATTTCCGCTCCTAATCGTAATCTTAATCCTAATCTTAATCTCATTCTTCCGTCAGGGGAGATTAGGATTACGATTAAGATTAGGAGAAGCAGAAGCCCGATTTACCGGAGGCGGTTCAACTGCCCTGCCTTTTCCTTCGACACGCACGCCGGAATTTTCCTACAATGCCCGACCTTGGGCCAGGATACTCCATTGACGCCGATGATGGCGCAGTATCGCCGCATCAAAAGCGAGCTGCCGCGCGAGGCTCTTTTGCTCTTTCGCCTCGGCGATTTCTACGAGCTTTTTTTCGACGACGCCAAAACCGGCGCGGTGCTGCTCAACGTCGCGCTGACCAAGCGCGGCGAGATTCCCATGTGCGGCATTCCCTTTCACGCCGCCCATAGCTACATCGGACGCCTGCTCAAGGCCGGGCGCAAGGTCGCCATCTGCGAACAGTTGGAGGAGGCGCGTCCGGGCCAATTGGTCAAACGCGAGGTGACGCAGATTCTCAGCCCGGGCACACATTTCGACGAGCGGCTGCTGGCGGCGGAACGGAATAATTTTCTGGCCGCGCTCTATCCGTGCGGCAAGATCATCGGGCTTGCGCTGGCGGATTTAACCACTGGCGATTTCAAAACGACCGAATTGGAGAGCGAGCCTGCCTTGCGCGCCGAGCTGGAACGTTTGCGCCCGGCCGAAATCATTTACCCGTCGGAGGCGGAAAAATTGGCGGCGCTGGCCCGCGACGATCGCGTGGTGTTGAACCCCTACGAGGACTGGGTCTTCGGGCCGGAGACGGCGGAATTCACGGTGCGCGACCATTTCAAAGTAGCCTCGCTCGACGGCTTCGGTTTGCGGGGCCGTCCGGCAGCGGTGGGCGCGACAGGCGCGGTAATCCATTACTTGACACAACATTTGCGGCGCGATATTTCCGCGCTGACGCGCCTCTCCTTTTATCTCAGCTCGGAGTTCATGGCACTGGACGCAGTGTCACTAAGAAATCTTGAAATCCTGGAGCCGCTCCATGCCGGCGCGCCGCGCCAGGCCTGCCTTTACGGCGCGCTCAATCGCACGGTCACGCCGATGGGCGCGCGCCGCCTGCGCGATTGGCTCAGTCAGCCGCTGGCGGCGCCCGCGCCCATCGAGGCACGACGTAAAGCAGTGGCGCTTTGGGTCGGGAACGCCGCCGCGCTGGATGAATTTCGGCAAAGCCTCGGCGCGGTGCGCGACTTGGAACGCACGCTCGGCCGCTTGAGCGCCGGTTCGGGCAATGGCCGCGATTTGTCTGCCTTGCGCGTCGGGTTGGAACAAATTCCCTCCCTCAAAGCTACTCTTGCACGTCTGCGCACGCCGCCTGCGCGAACTGAGTTGCCGGTTATCCAGGAGGAGGCTTCCGCGCCGGGCTTGCTGGACGAACTGGAAACGCAATTGGCCGATGCGCCGGATTTAGTGGAGTTGATCGCACGCGCCGTAGTCGATGAGCCGCCGCTGGCGGTCAAGGAGGGCGGCTTGATCCGCGACGGCTTTGACGCCGGCCTCGATGAATTACGCCGCGCCACACGCGAGGGCAAAAATTGGATCGCCCAACTTCAGCAGGACGAAATTGCGCGCACCGGCATCGCCTCGCTCAAAGTGCGGTTCAATTCGGTCTTCGGCTATTACATCGAGGTGACAAAATCGAATCTGGACAAGGTGCCGGCGCATTACATCCGCAAGCAGACCATCGCCGGCGGCGAGCGTTTTATCACGCCGGAGTTGAAGGAAATGGAGGGAAAAATCCTGGGCGCGGAGGAGCGCGGCGTGAAGCTGGAATACGAATTGTTCCAGCGCGTGCGCGAACAGGTGCTGGAGCAGTTGCCGCGACTGCAACAATCAGCCTCGGCGCTTGGGCAATTGGACGTGCTGGCCGCCTTCGCGCAAACGGCGCGGCTGCACGATTATTGCCAGCCCGAAACCGGCGCGGACGGCGCCATCGAGATTCGGGAGGGACGCCATCCGGTGCTCGAACAAACGCTGGCCGGCGAACGATTTGTGCCTAACGACGCCACCTTGAACCACACCGAGCGCCAGTTGCTGCTGATCACCGGCCCGAACATGGCGGGCAAGAGCACCTTCATCCGCCAAGTCGCTTTGATCACGCTCCTGGCCCAAACAGGTTCCTTTGTCCCGGCGGCGTCAGCGCGTCTTGGTTTGGTCGATCGCATCTTCACGCGCATCGGCGCGAGCGACGACCTGGTGCGCGGGCAATCGACCTTCATGGTCGAGATGACCGAAACGGCCAACATCCTCAACAACGCGACGGCGCGCAGTTTAGTTATACTTGACGAAATCGGGCGCGGCACGAGCACCTTCGACGGCCTGAGCCTGGCGTGGTCGATCGTCGAACATTTGCACAATGTCGTGGGCGCCAAGACGCTGTTTGCCACGCATTACCATGAATTGACCGAATTGGCGGCGCGCCTGCCGCGAGTGAGGAATTGCAACGTCGCGGTGCGCGAGTGGAATGATCAAATCGTTTTCCTGCGGCAAATTGTCGAGGGCGCGACGGATAAGAGTTACGGCATTCAAGTCGCGCGCCTGGCCGGCGTGCCCAAGACGGTGCTTGACCGCGCCAAGGAAATTCTCTCCAATCTCGAGGAATCCGAGCTGACACCCGAAGGCAAAGTGCGCCAGGCGCGGCGGCGACCGGAGTTGGACAAACTCAAGAAACTCGGCCCGCCGCCGCAAATGGATTTGTTCGCGTGAAACGGTTCATGCAATGCCTTGTCGCAAGCTGCGCGCTGGCCTGCGCGGCGCGGGCAGGTCTCGCGCACAAGGTGCAAACCAGCGATCCGGCGGCGGCGCGCGCCATCATCGCGGCGGGCGGACGGTTGATCGCGGATTATGGCGGCTACCAACTTTTTGCGTCGGCGCAAACCAACGGCCTGCAAGTGCGCGACGAATATAATCTGATTCTTCTAAACGCCGCGCGCCTCGACACCGCGCACCCGGAAACTCAGTCGTTACGCCAACCGCCCGGCGCATTTACGGGCAAACGGCTGCGCCTCGTGCAGTTCGCCGGACCCGTGCAGCCAGTCTGGCGCAAGGCTCTGCTGGATGCGGGTGCGCAAATTGTCAATTATATTCCTCACGACACGTATCTCATCTATGGCGATGCAACGACGCTGGCCCGCGTCCGATCGCTCTGCGCCCAGCCCATCGTGCAATGGGATGGCCCGTATCAGGATCAGTACAAAATCCATTCAGCAGCGCGCGCGGCGCGAACGAACCTTTTCGCCGTGCAGCTTGTGGCCGATGCGCCGGTCAACGCCGCCACCATCGCGCTGTTGGCACCGGTGGAGCCTCCGCGCCGCGTGATGCATTTCGTTAACGTCGTGGCGCGCCTGACGCCAGCGGATTTGGATCGCATCGCCGCGCGGCCCGACGTGATTTCCATCCAGCCATGCCATCCAGCGCGTAAACAGGACGAACGGCAGGACCAAATCGTGGCGGGCAACATTTCCGGCAACGTCCCGGTGGGGCCGGGTTATCTGGCCTGGCTGGCGAGCAAAGGATTTACGCAGGAGCAATTCGACGCCTCGGGCTTTGTCATCGATGTGGCCGACAGCGGCATCGACGACGGCACGACTTCGCCAAGCCATTTTGGTCTTTACAGCGGAGGCAACACGAACTCCGCCAGCCGCGTGGCTTATGCCCGGCTGGCGGGAACGCCCAACAGCGGCAGTACGTTGAAGGGATGCGACGGCCACGGCACCATCAACGCGCACATCGCGATGGGGTATGATGACGGGACGGCTTTTCCCTTCGCGGACGGCGCGGGCTATGACTACGGGCTTGGCGTTTGCCCATTCGCCCAAGTCGGATCATCGGTGATTTTTGACGCGTATGACTGGACCAATCCAAATTTCACGCAATTGGAATCCCAGGCTTATCAAAGCGGCGCGCGCATCAGCAACAACAGTTGGGGTTACGAGGACTCCGGCGGGGTCTATGGTGTTGTGTCGCAGGAATTCGACTCGTTGGTGCGCGATGCGCAACCGGGCGATTCTTTGTATCCAACTCCGGGCAACCAGGAAATGGTCATCGTCTTCGCGGACGGCGATTCGGGGCCGGCCGCCAAAACCGTGCTGGAGCCGGGCACGGCCAAAAACGTCTTGACTGTGGGAGGTGCCGACAACGTCCAGGCCTTTGGCGGCGCGGACGGTTGCGGCGTGGGTGATAATGAGGCCCAGAGCGCCAACGAAATTGCGCCCTTCTCCGCGCGCGGTCCGTGCGCCGATGGACGCCGCAAACCGGACCTCGTCGCGCCTTCAACGCACGTCAGCGGCGGCGTGGTCCAAGCGCCTGCTCCCGGCCCGGTCGGCACGGCGGACGAGTGCTTTCTGGACAACACGGCGGAGACCATCAGCGTTTGCGGCGGTTCGGACGGCAGCTTTTTCTTTCCCGACACTGGCCAACAATTCTACACCGCCTCCTCCGGCACGAGCCATTCGGCCCCGTGCGTGGCGGGCGGCTGCGCGCTCTTGCGGCAATATCTTGTCAATAATTCCTTTTTTCCGCCCTCGCCGGCGATGACCAAGGCCTACCTGATGAACTGCGCGCGCTACATGACCGGCAGCACCGCGGACGACACCCTTTGGTCGGACGCGCAAGGCATGGGCGAACTGGATTTGGGCGCGGCGTTCGACGGCACGCCCCGCATTCTGCGCGATCAATTGGCCGGCGACACTTTCACCGCCAGCGGCCAGATGCGCACGTTCACCGGTTTTGTGGCCGATACCAATCTTCCCTTCCGCGTCACCGTCGCCTGGACCGACGCGCCTGGCAATACAACCGGCGCAGCCTACAATAATAATATCGACTTGACAGTGAATGTCAGCGGCCAGACTTATCTAGGCAATGTTTTCAGCGGCGCGTGGTCGGTTACAGGTGGTTCGCCGGATGGAACGAACAACGTGGAAAGTGTGTTCCTGCCGGCGGGCGTCGCGGGCGCGTTCACTGTCACCGTCTCCGCCACCAGCATCAATTCCGTCGGCGTGCCCAATAGCAGCAACGGACTGGCGCAGGACTTTGCCCTCGTCATGAATAACGCTGTCGGCGCGGGGCCAGCCGTGATTGTGTCGGCGGGCGCGACACTGGCGGCCGAGAATTGTCTCCCCACCAATGGCGTCATCGACCCCGGCGAAACCGTGACGGTCAATTTCTCTCTGCAAAATATAGGGACAGCCGATACGACCAATCTTATCGCCACGCTGCAACCAGACGGCGGGATCGAATTTCCTGGTGGCCCGGTTGTCTATGGCGCGCTTGCGGCGGGGGGCGCTCCCGCCTCGCAACCGTTGACCTTTACCGCCAGTGGTTCCTGCGGCGGCACGATCACGGCCACACTCCAACTCCAGGATGGCTCAAACAGCCTTGCCTCGCTCAATTTCACTTTTTCTCTCGGACAATATGTGCCCGTATTGGAGTTGTCGCAGAATTTTGACGGCGTGACGTCCCCTGCCCTGCCGACCAATTGGGCCACGTCCGTAGCGGGCGGGCAGGATCCATGGGTCACCACCAACGGCGTTTCCGACACGCCGCCCAACTCGGCCTTTGATCCCGCCACCACCAACGCAGGCATCGCCGACTTAATTTCACCCGCGATTGCCATTGCCACGCCGTCGGCTCAGTTGGTGTTTCGCAATAACTACGACCTGGAGGTCAATCCATACGCCTCGGGGGAGGCGTTGGACGGCGGCGTGCTCGAAATTCAAATCGGCACCAATGCGTATGCCGACATTCTGGCGGCGGGCGGAAGCTTCGTGACCAACGGCTATAACATGACGATTGCGCCAAGCAGCGCCGACGACAACCCATTGCCCAACCGCTCATGCTGGAGCGGTTATTCGGTCGGGTTCGTCACGACCATTGTGAATCTGCCCGCCGCCGCAGCCGGACAGACCATCCAGTTGCGATGGCGTTTGGCCACCGACACCGGCAACGCCTACGGCTCGGTGGGTTGGTGGATCGATACCGTTTCGATTGTCGATGGTGGGAGCTACGTTTGTTGCGGAGGTCCGTGGGAGCCTTTGATAACCAACTCGCAAATTCAAGGAGCGAATTTTCTTTTCTCATTCCAATCCGTCAGCAACGAAA
>DASYNM010000270.1:0-3028 GCA_036008545.1 Verrucomicrobiia bacterium | reverse complement strand
TGTATTCGCTGCTCAAACGGCAGGACGAGAAGGCGGTGACGGAACGGGCTTACGAGAACCCGGTTTTTGTGGAGGACCTGGTGCGCAACGTGGCCCTCAAGCTCAATGCCCACCCGGACGTGACCTGGTACAAAGTCGAGGCGGAGAACTTCGAGAGCATCCACAACCACAACGCTTACGCCTCGATTGAAAAAGGCTGAAAATAATGGAAAATGCCGGTTGACTTCAAACTCCCCTCTGCTACAGTCCCCCACCCCGAAAGTCGGGAGATTTTTGGCGAGGTCCTTTCGCTGGGACGGCGCCGATAAAAACAATTTGCAAGTAAAAGTGAAGAGATCATGAAAAAGCATAGTCCATCGCGGGCGAAGGCCAAAAAGGCAGGACCCGCCACTTCCGCGTCGATATTGGGACGCGGCCCGACGCCGGCCAGTCCAAACGGCAAGCCCAAAATTAAACCTCAGTGGTCAAAGTATTACCACCATCTGCTGGAGTTGCGGGAGCGCCTGCTCCACCAAATGAGCGGCCTGGCCAAGGAGTCTGCCGAGGAAATGACCAATTACAGTCTCCACATGGCCGATTCCGGCACCGACAATTTCGACCGCGACTTCGCCTTGAGCCTGCTCTCTTCCGACCAGGACGCCATTTATGAGATCGAGGAGGCGCTCAAACGAATTGAAAAGGGCACCTACGGCGTCTGCGAACTGACGGGCAAGCCGATTCCGGCAACGCGGCTGGAAGCCATCCCGTGGACGCGCTTCACCGTTGAAGCGCAAAGCCAATTGGAGAAGGACGGGGCCTTGCGCCAGAGGCGTTTGGGCCAGTTGGGCAGCGTCGATACCACCGGCGGCGTGGATCAGGACGAAGAAGAAGAGGCCGAGGAAAAGCCAGCCAAGGAGAAGGAATAAAATGGCGCGCGAAATCGTCACCATCGAATGCACGGACGCGCGCAAGGAAGGCAAATCGCCCTCGCGCTACACAACCACGCGGAACAAGAAGACCAAAACCGAGAAGTTGGAGATTATGAAGTACAATCCCGCTTTGCGCCGCCGCACGCTTCATCGCGAAATCAAATAATTCTTATGCCACGCAAGACACACCCTGAAAAACCGGCTGGCCGCGCGGGACGCGGCAAGGGTTCGGCCATGGAAGTTCGCACGCCCCGGCCCAAGCCCAAAATTGATTTTACGTTCGATGCACTGGACTTCAAAAACGTCACCTTGCTCAAGCAGTTTGTGACCGATCAGGGTCGCATCCTGCCGCGGAAATACACCGGCCTGCCGGCGCATTACCAGCGGCAATTGAACCGCTCCATCAAACGGGCGCGCCAGATGCTGCTGATGAAGTGAGCGGCCTCTGGAAGACCACGCGCTCCAGTTGCCCGGCGTGGATCTCCAGCGTCGTGTCCGTCCAGACCACGAAATCCGAACGCGCAATTTTTTTCTCGACCGGCCATTGAGCCGCCACGCGCTGGCGAATTTGGTCGTCGCTCCAACTGCGGGCGCGCAAACGCTGCCACTGCGAAGCCTCGGAACAAGCAACGCAGATAATCGCATCAAAACGCGTCTCGGCTCCGGTTTCAAACAGGAGAGGAATGAGGATCGCGCCGATCTCGCGCCCTGCGGCGCGCCAACCTTGCGCCTCGGCTTCCCAAGCGGCTCGGATACGGGGATGAAGAATGGCTTCCAAGTCGGTGCGAGCGCCGGCATTGGCAAACACCACGCGAGCCAATTCGGCGCGATTCAATTGGCCGCCGGCAGACAAGACTAGCGGGCCGAATCGCTGCACAATTTCCTGCAGAGCAGGCTGACCAGGCTCAGTCAATTGGCGCGCCAGCATGTCGGTGTCGGCCACTTCCACGCCGCGCTGCCGGAGCAATTGACCGGCTGTAGACTTACCCATGCCGACCCCGCCGGTGATACCAAACAACTTCACTGCGGCAGGCGAATGGCGCGGTAGAACCGCAGAGGGGCGTTGGTGCGCGTATCGGTATAGATGAACGAACCGTTGCTGACTGAGGCGGTGTTGGTCAGAACAGCAGTCCAATCCAACAGGTCGGAGGAGGTCTGGATGGCGTAATTCAGGCCGGCCCCACCCACCAAAGTTATTTGCACGCTGGTCCCGACAAGGTTGGTTGCTTCCAGATAGGCGGGAGGAGGCGTCACCACGGTCGCGCTGTTGACTGCGGTGCTAGCCGCCAAGTAAAGGTCGGTGCTGGCCGTGCTTGCGGTGGCGGTATTAACAATCGTGCCGGCCGCCCCGGTGATGACTTGAATGGTCGCAGTGGCACTAGCGCCGTTGCTGATGGAGCCCAGATTGAAAATCACCGTGTCGCCCATATTAGTGGAGCTGCCTTGGGAGACGGTGGCAGAGGAGAAGGTGACAGAAGCTGGAAGGGTATCGGTCACAACAACGCTCTCGGCGAGGTCGGGGCCCATGTTGCTGACGGTGATCTGGTAATTGAGGTAATTGCCGCCGAAAACGGAATCAGGCGAATGGATCATGCTGGCGGCCAAGAGCGCAGCCGGATTGACCGAGTTCAGCGCGGTCAATCCAAGACTCCAGCCGCCGGTGATCACGCCGGCGTTGCCCGGTGTGTCGTCATAGACATAAAGAGACCAATAACCGTTCGGATTCGACCCGTCAAAGAGAGCCAGGACGTTCGCACTGGAAGCCGGAGGAAGCTCAGGGAAAAGATCGACGGGCGCGTAGTCCGTCGGCAGATAGGTTCCGGAAACCAGTTGCCCCGCAGGCAGGGACTGGGTGGCTGCGTCGTCGAAGGTCAAGGTCAGATTGGTTGCGCTGTAGGGGCCGCCAGCGTGGCCCATGAAGATCAGTTCCTGGCCGGAGGGGCTGGCCAGCAACATATTGACATCGTGCGGGAAAGTGTGAGCGAAACCGTTCAGGGTAACGGTCACTTTGCCGACCAAAAGGTTGCTGCCCTGGAGGTTGGTCAACCCGGAAACCAGAATGGACGACGGATACGGTTCGCCTGAGCCAAACTGCGGGATGAGGATGCCGCCGGTATTGG
>DASYNM010000269.1:0-9372 GCA_036008545.1 Verrucomicrobiia bacterium | reverse complement strand
CGATGCGGTCGAATTCTTGACACGCCTCGGTTTCGACAAACGCGAGCGCTTTTACGCCGGCGCGGAGGCCGGCTGGGGCGCGCAGATTTCCGAACAATCGAACACCGGCATTGTCGTTTTCGCCGACGTCGATCTGCGGCCGGAGGAGACGGAAATTGATTTTTCCACGCAGCGCCTTTTGCCCGCCGTGGAGTTGGGCACGGTTGGTTTGTGGGTGGGCTTGCACGGAGAAAGCATGCTGGGGGCGGGGATGCATCATTTGGAAGCGCGCTTTGATTTTGAGGAATTGCGGGCGCAATTGGAACGGCAAGGCGTGCGCACCATGAAGCCGTTCTCCAATTTCGAATTTCTGCGCCAGGCCTTTACCGAAGGGGAGCGGTGGCCGGTGGCGCCGGAGCGGTTGGAAAAGTTGCGGAAAGCGGGGCAGATCACGGCGGAGCAAGCGGAGCGGTTTTTGCGCGAAGGCGCGCTAGGCAGCCATCTGGAAAATTTGCAGCGGCGCGGGGGGTTCAAGGGCTTCAACCAAAACGCCGTCAGCGTCATCATCAGCGCCACCGATCCGCGCAAGAACCTGCAGGCGGCGTGAGCCCGCGGCTCATTTCTTTTCAGTCTTCTCGCGCGAGCGACGCGCGCACAAATAGCGGGTAAAGGACCAGAGTCCGGAAAACCGCCAACCCGGATCCACATAGTGCTCGATGACGTAGAAGGCGAAATAATAAAATCGGCAAAACGACCAGATCGCGATGGCCAGACAGAGCGCGACGCGCCACGAGGGGCGCTCCATAAGCAGCAGCGCCGCCGAGCCGAAGCCGAGGAGCAAAAATAGCACTGCCTTCAACTTCATCCAGCGCGGGTCAACAAGATCACGCATACAATTATTGGTGCGCCCCGGGCTGACACACTATTTCCATCGTCAAGCAATAATCCCGGTAGCCCATGGCCCGCCAAAAATCCAACGCCGCTTGATTGTGGGTCAGGACGGAAACAGTCAGCCGCTCCGCTTTGGGCCAAATGTGGCCGCGCAGCAACGCCATCGCCTGGCGCCCGATGCCCTGTCGCCGGCGATGACGCACGACAAAAAAATGGCGCAGATAGATCTCCCCGGTTTGGACGCGATAGAGCGCGTAAGCCGCCACTTCGCCGCCGTCCTCGAACAAGGCCGCCTCGTACGCTTCGTCCAGCCAGTTTTTCAGGCGCGCTTCCAAGTCCGCCACGTTCATCGTGTTGCGGTGGCCTTCATCGACGATAAGCTGGTGATTAAGTTCCGCCAGAAGCCGGCAGTCGCGCTTGGTTGCCAGTCGCCACGTCATGCACGTTGGTTTAGTTGACTTCCATCGTTTGCGCCAGTGCGACGGCGCGGCCTTCCAGCCAAGTTTCCCGTTCGCGCTGGGACGCTTCGTCGTTTTGCGCCAGCAATTGCACGCCCGGCAATATGTCCGTCTCGACCAGATAAAGGCGGCGGCCATAAGTGAAGATGGCCACGGCCGTCTTGGGAGAGTTCGGCCTGAGATAAATAAAGGAAATCGTGCCCTCACGCACATCGGCATGGTAATGAATGGCGCTCATGTCCCCGTACTCGCGTCGCGCAAATTCGCTCAGCGCCTTTTCTCGGCCTTGTGTTTCGAGCATCGTCGTCATGGAACTATGCTCCAAAATAGCTAGTCCGGTAAAGGTGATGCGGCTGCCCCAATTGTCGCAAAAGGTCACGCTCTTCGCGTCATCGGTTCGAATTCGGCCACCGACGTCGGAGCTGACCGGAAAAGGCACGGAAAATCCGCCCTGCTCGGATGTGTAAGTGGAGGCATGGACGGAGCCAACCACGCTGTGGGTCGAGGCGCAACCGCACAGCAGGAGGGCCAAGCCCAGCGCCATGGTCGTTATCCCGGATTTAGTTGTCATCATGAGTACGTAAGTCGCAGGCGAGAAAACGTAACCTGCGCCAATGCCCGACCAAAGCCCTTTCTATCTCCCCAGCACCCGGCACATCCGCACGCCATCGCCAATGGATAGCAACACCGATTCCACCCTTTTGTCGCGCGCCAATTTGCGGTTTAACCGGTCGATGGCGCGGCCATTGGGGTGTCGAATAGCGCTTTTGCGACCCAGTCGCCCGCCCCAGAGCATGTTGTCGAACAGGATTAGTCCGTTGTCGCGCATGTGGGCCAGGACCAATTCGTAATAATCCTCATATTCCGGTTTGTGCGCGTCAATGAAGGCGAGATCGAATCGCTGGCTGGCCGGGATTTTTTTCAAATTATCGATGGCGGGCCCCAGCCGCAGTTCGATCTTTCCGTCCACCTTGGCCCGCGCCCAGTAACGGCGCGCGATGTCGGTCCATTCCCGGCTGACATCCAGGCAGAGCAACCGGCCATTCGGCGGCAGACCGCGAGCGATGCAAATCGAACTGTAACCGGTAAAGGTGCCCACCTCGATGGCCGAACGCGCGCCGATCGCAGCCGTCAGGATGGTCAAAAACGCGCCTTGGTCCGGCCCGATTTGCATTTCCGCGATCTCGCCCAAGGCGGACGTCTCCGCGCGCAATGCCTCCAGCACGCTGTCGCGGTGGCCGCCGCTGCAAGCGCAGATGTAGCGGAAAAGCCGGTCGTTCAGGGCTGTGTATTTGAGAATGGGCTTGGCGCGAGTAGGCATTGTTTTCTAATGACGCTATCTATGCGTTGAGGGCTTGGGAAGCGAGGCGTCCGAGTTCCTTTTCAGCGGAATGTCGGACTTCAACGCGGAAGCTCACGTTTTGATGCCGAGATCGTTCAAGACATCTGCCAGCGGGCGACTCGCTTCATTCCGTCGGGCCTCGATGGTAATGCTATCCTGCAAGTCTTCCCGCAACTCAGCGTCGGCCACTAAATTGCCCAACACGCGATTGCGCTCGTCGACCGGCAGAGCTCTGATTTCGGCAAGGACTTCGGCGGCACTCATACCGAAATTTACCAACCGACCTGCGCGCAGGCAACTTGTAATTTGCCCCCGAATCCTGATGGTTTAATCTGGCGGCTTGCAACCGGGCCGTGAATCAGCAACAGTCGGGAATACTATGACTCTCCATCGCAGATTGTTTCTCAAACAAGTGGGCTTAGGCGCGGCCGGCTTGGGCCTGGTTTCTTCCTGGCCGATGCGCGGCTTTGCGGAAGAAGCGGCGAACGGGCAACTGCCGCGCAGCACGCCGGAAGAGCAAGGCGTTTCCTCGGCGGGCATCCTGGCGTTTTTGGATGCGATCGAGAAGAGTCAGCACGAATTTCACAGTTTCATGGTCGTTCGCAACGGGCATGTCATCGCCGAAGGCTGGTGGCCGCCTTACCGGCCGACGGCCAATCACATGCTTTATTCATTGAGCAAAACATTCACTTCGACCGCCGTTGGGTTCGCAGTTTCAGAAGGCAAATTTACTGTCAACGACAATGTCACTTCCTTTTTCCAAAACGATCTGCCTGGCGACGTGAGCGAGCATCTGGCCGCCCTCAAGGTGAAACATTTGTTGTCGATGTCGGTGGGGCACGCGTCGGATTCAACGCCGATCATCGTAAAAGAGCAAAATTGGGTGAAGGCCTTCCTGGCTTTGGCCATTCCCAAACCGCCGGGCACAGCCTTTCTCTACAACAGCGGCGCCACCTATATGCTTTCGGCCATCGTGCAAAAAGTTTCGGGGCAGAAGGTCATCGATTTTCTTCGGCCGCGACTTTTCGAGCCGTTGGGCATCGAGGGCATGACCTGGGAAACCTGTCCGCTCGGCATCAACACCGGCGGCTGGGGCTTGAGTGTGCGCACCGAGAACCTGGCCAAGTTCGGCCAGTTCTACTTGCAAAAAGGCGTTTGGGGCCGACGGCAGATTCTTCCCGTGGCCTGGATTGAGGAAGCTAGCACGTTCAAAATTCAGCAATCGCCGCCGGAGGGAAAATCGTTGGAGGAGGCGAAACTCACCAGCGACTGGCTTCAGGGCTACTGCTATCAAATTTGGCGCTGCCGACATAACGCCTTTCGCGGCGACGGCGCTTTCGGCCAATTCTGCATCGTCATGCCGGAGAAGAATGCGGTGGTGGCGATCAATTGCGAAACTAGCAACATGCAGGCCGAATTAAATTTGGTCTGGGATCACCTCCTGCCTGCCATGCAGAACGGTCCGCTCGCCGCCGACGGGGCGGCGCAAGACCGGCTCCGTCAGAAAATCGCCGCGCTGGCCCTGCCGTTGCCGGAAGGGAAACCCGATTCGCCACTCGCCGGCAAAATTTCGGGCAAGTCTTTCAAAATCGAAACTAATACTGGCGGCGCGCAAAGTGTCTCGCTCCGTTTTGAGGGCGACGCGTGCAGCTTCACCTTGAGCGACGCCAAGGGCGAATACCCGATCCAATGCGGCTTGGGCAAATGGGTTGAGGGCGTGACCAACATGCCTGGCATGCCGCCCAAACTCAACGTCGGCGATTTGCATCCGCTCAAAGTCACCGCGAGCGGAGCGTGGCAGGATGAGAATACCTTTGCCATGACCTGGCGCTTCTACGAAACCCCGCACTCGGAAAACGTCACCTGCCGCTTCGACGGGGACAAAGCCAAGTTCGAATTTCTGGGTAGCATCACCCGAATTTCCTCGTCTCATCCGACGCCGAATCTCGTTTTGGATGGGGTTGTGGGGTGAGGGGTCGCGCGCGCTTTTTTAGAGTGGTGGTTTCCGTCTCCTAATCTTAATCTTAATCTTAATCGAACTGGGTCGCCGTTGCGCGAAGGAGATTAGGATTACGATTACGATTAGGAATGGACACTATTCAAAGCCACATGACCCAATCCAAGGCGATGGCCAAGATTGTCCTCGCCACGATGAACGCCCGGTATATCCACGCCTCCTTCGGGTTGCGTTACCTGCTGGCCAACCTCGGCCCGTTGCGCGCCGAGGCTTGCCTGCTCGAGTTTGACATTCAGCAGCGGCCCGTCGATGTCGCCGAGGCCATCCTGGCGCGCGGCCCGCAGATCGTCGGCTTGGGCGTCTATATTTGGAATGCGTCGGAAACCGCCCAAGTTGTCGCTACGGTCAAACGCGTCCGGCCTGAACTCGTCGTCATTCTGGGCGGGCCGGAGGTCAGCTACGAATTTGAGGAGCAGGAAATGGTTCGCCTGGCCGACTACGTTGTCACAGGCGAGGCCGATCTGAAATTCGCCGAGCTCTGCCGGCAAATTCTGGCGGGGACGCCGCCCTCGACGAAAATTGTCGCAGCGGAGCCGCCGGACTTGGCGCAACTGACGCTCCCCTACGATCTTTACAATGACGAAGACGTGGCACACCGCGTCATTTACGTGGAAGCCTCGCGCGGCTGTCCGTTCACATGCGAATTTTGCCTATCGTCGCTGGATGTGCCGGTGCGGCAATTCGCGCTGCCGACGTTGCTCGGGGAAATGCAGCGGCTGCTCGACCGCGGCGTGAGTCAATTCAAATTTGTCGATCGCACGTTTAATCTGAACATCGCCGCCAGCAAAGCCATTCTGCAATTTTTCCTGGAGCGCTGGCGTCCGGGACTCTTTGTCCACTTCGAGATGATCCCGGACCGCCTGCCGGAGGCTCTGCGCGAGGTGATTGCCCAGTTCCCGCCCGGCGCGCTGCAATTCGAGGTCGGCGTGCAGACTTTCAATGAGGCGGTTTCCAAGAATATCAGCCGCCGTCAGGATTACGCGCGGTTGGAGCAGAATTTTCATTTCCTGCGCCGTGAGACCGGAGTTCACGTTCACGCCGATTTGATCGTGGGCCTGCCCGGCGAAACGCTGCAAAGTTTCGCGGCCGGCTTTGATCGATTGGTCGCCCTCGAGCCGCAGGAGATTCAGGTGGGCATTTTGAAACGGCTGCGCGGCACGCCAATCGTGCGCCACGATCAAGCTTCGCAAATGGTCTATAGCCCGCATCCGCCTTACGAAATCTTGCGCAACAACCTGCTGGATTTTGCCATGATGCAGCGCTTGCGCCGTTTCGCGCGCTACTGGGACATGGTCGGCAACAGCGGCAATTTCATCGAAACGACGCCTCTGTTATGGAGCGGCGGCGCGTCCCCGTTCGCGGCCTTCATGCAATGGAGCGATTGGCTGCACGCGCGGGCAGGCCAGAAGCACGGCATTGCTCTGGCGCGCTTGGCGGAGTGGTTGTTTGAGTATTTGACAGCGTCGCTCGGCCTGGTCGCGGCAGACGTGGCTCAAACATTGTGGCGCGATTGGCGCCACGCCGGCCGCCGCGAGAAGCCGGAATTCCTGGCCCCGTATTTGACAGATGCAGATACACGACTGCCTCGCATACAAACCACCGCACCCAAGCGCCAAGCGCGGCATCTTGGGAAGATAACGGTATCTGATTTCGAAGCCTAAACTTGATCCACACAACACTATGAAAGCCTACATCATTACCACCGGCACCCTTTTTGGGCTGATCGCGCTTATGCATTTCCTCAAAGCCATTTCGGAAAGGCAACAGATGACAACTGATCCGTGGGGTTTCTTTGGCATGGCGGCGCTCGGTCTTCTGGCCGCAGGCCTTTCTGCGTGGGCGTGGCGCCTGATTCTGCGGCAGAGGCGGTCGTGACTGAATCGCGTCGACTTGATTTGTTTTTTCTTACTTCGCTATCCTTCTTGCGCGCCGCCAATCCGCAGGGGTGTTCACATTGACAAGAGTGCGTGCATCGGCTGGCGCTTGGATCATTCTGGCGCGACACTTCGCGGCCAGCTCTTGCAAGGAAAACCGCCCATCCGCTATCTGCTCCTCCACCTTCGGCAAGGCGTCCCGGCGCAAAAGAAAGGGAAATCCCGCCCCGCTCCCACCAAGCGTAAAAACCGCCAATTGCTTGGGCAGGTTCAATTTCGCCAGCTTGCCGATGCATTCGGCGGTGATGAACGGCATGTCGCAAGCCAGAAACACAACGGCATCGGCCTGGGTTGTTCTCAACGCCGTGCAGACGCCGCCCAAAGGCCCGCAACGCGGAACCAGATCGCGCCGGATGACGCGTACCGGCCAAGACGTCTCGGCGGCCACGGCGCGAACGCGCGCCAGCAGTGATTGGCCTGCCAAACGCAGGCGCGCCTTGTCGCGTCCCATGCGGCTGCTCAGGCCGCCGGCCAGGATGCAAATCTCCACCGTTGGCGGCAGATCGGCACGGACGGGAGATTTTGCGTTCATCGCGCCATGGTAATGGAAGGCGGATAGTGAAGGCAAACGCGGGCACGTCCCTTTGTTTAAACGCGCGAAAAACTTAAGCCACAGATCAACACAGATGAACTCAGATTGGTGAACCCGTCTGTTTGATCCATTCAGGCTTATCTGTGCTGATCTGCGTCAATCTGTGGCCGGCATGTTTTTCCACTTGGACTTCGGGGCGGGGGCGGAGTAGGTTGTTGCTATGGTGGAAAAGCGCAAAAAGAAGAAAGCGGCCATAATGCTCGGCTTGGGCTTGGATTCCGACGGGCACAAACGCATGACCACCGGCCCCAATTTCGCCCTGCTGGGCGGCTCGCAGGACACCCACGAGGCCATGACCGAGAAGGCGATCAAAATCAACGAGAAGCTCGCTGCCAAAGGCAAGAAGCTGGAGGACGTCAGCCGCGAGGAGTTTGACGAGATCGCCCATTCCGTCGGGCTGCATCGGCGCAAACCGAAAGAAAAGGACAAGGACAATGGCGAGTGAGGGAGAGGCCGTCCTGTTTTTTACTTGACGCTTGAATCCCCGCGGCACATTAAGTCCCCAGGCTCAGGCAACGATACCCACCCACGTGGCCATCATCATGGACGGCAACGGACGCTGGGCCAAACAACGCCGCCTGCCGCGCGTGGAGGGCCACCGCAATGGCGTCGAGTCCGTCCGCGCCGTCGTGCGCGCCGCGGGCGAGGTAGGTGTCAAATACTTGACGCTCTACGCCTTTTCCGTCGAGAATTGGAACCGCCCCAAGGACGAAGTGGATACGTTGATGAAGTACCTGGCCCGTTTCCTCAAAGGGGAAATCGGCGAATTAACCCGGAACAACGTTCGCCTCGACGCCATCGGCCAGATTTACCGCCTGCCTGAATTTGTCCAGGAGCAACTGAAAAAAACCAAAGCCGCGCTGGCCAAGAACAACGGGCTGACGCTGATTCTGGCGCTCAGTTACGGCGGGCGCACGGAGATCGTGGACGCCGCGCGCAGCATGGCGCAAAAAGTCAAGGACGGGCGGCTGGAGCCGGCGGAAATCAACGAGCAAGTGGTCTCGCAACATCTTTATACTTGTCATTATCCGGACCCGGACTTGCTCATTCGCACCAGCGGCGAAATGCGCATCAGCAATTTTCTGCTGTGGCAGATTTCCTACGCGGAATTGGTGGTGACTCCCACGCTCTGGCCGGATTTCCGCAAGCCGCAGTTTTTCGAGGCGCTGGAGGAATACACCCGGCGCCACCGGCGATTTGGATTGGTCTAACGCACCTATGCCCGAACCAAGCACCTCACCGCCGGCGCCGTTGTCCAAGGGCGCCATCTTTTTCCGGCGCCTGTTCAGCTTCGTTGTCTTGTGGACAGTGGTCATTGGCGCGTTGTTTTCCGGGCACAAGGCGCTTTCCGACTACGTTTTTCTGCTGATCATCCTCGTGCTGGCGGTCGCCGGTTTGATGGAGTTTTACGGGATGGTGCAAAAATTGAATTACGCCTGCTACGCCAAGTGGGGCGTGGCCGGCGGCGTGTTGATGATCTTTTTCACCTTCGTTTGCATCTCCGGGCAATTCGCGCCCGCCGTCACGCCTTCGCGCATGAACGATCGCGAGACGATCTTCATCATTCTCTTCGTGCTCGGCCTGTGCGTGCGGCAATTCGCGTCGAAACGAGTCGCCACCGGCATCGTCGCCATTTCCACGACGCTGTTCGGCATGATGTATGTGCCGTGGTTGCTGAACTTCATTCAAAAAATCAATTTCTTCGGACAGGCCGGCGTGGAGGGCGCGTATTACGTGCTCTATTTCGTGCTCGTCACCAAATTCAGCGATTGCGGGGCTTACGCGGTTGGTTCGCTCATTGGCCGGCACAAAATGATTCCACGCATCAGTCCGGGCAAAACCTGGGAAGGCCTGGGGGGCGCGATCGTCGTGTCCACCGGCGCCAGCGTCCTCTTTGCACGCCTGGCGGGTTCGCATTTGGCGGGCATGACGCTGACGCATTCGATCATCCTTGGGATCATCTTGAGTCTCGCGGCCGTCGTGGGGGATTTGATCGAGTCCCTCTTCAAGCGCGAGGCTGGTCTGAAGGATTCCGGGCATTTCTTCCCCGGCATCGGCGGCATTTTGGATTTATTGGACAGCCTCCTCTTCAATGCCCCGATCATGTATCTCTATCTGCGCCACATGTTGACCTAAGCCGGAACCATGCAGTTGAAAGA
>DASYNM010000268.1:0-6309 GCA_036008545.1 Verrucomicrobiia bacterium | reverse complement strand
GCTGGTCACGATGGAATCGTTGAAGTTGGTCGTGTCGCTGATGGCCAGTGTAAAATTCGTGTAGGCATCCAATGTCGCGACGACGCGAGGAATAACAGCAGAGGCCGAAACATTGATGTTCGTCGAGTAAGGCAGGTTGGTGTTATACCCGGCGAAAACCAAGTGCAGGCCATCCGGGGTAAGGTTGAGGAGCCCCTCGTCCGCCTGACCAGTCAGGATCAGGGCGTTGGAACCGGAAGTAGGAACGGCGAACGAACCTGCTAACACGCCATTAGTTGTGTACTGATCGACAAAAACTGCGGCGCCAGTGCTGCTGGTAGTATCGAATCCGCTGATCCGCACCACAGCAAGGTTTCCGTTGGTGAAAAATTGCGCCTGCGCGGTCAGAAGAGAGGCGATCAAACCTATTGTAGGAAGAAGAGTTTTTTTCATAGCGTGTCGTTACATTGTATATCCGTTGTCTAAATCGATTGTGTATTTAAATGCAGATGCCCGGGAGGCTCATCTGAAAAGCCCGGCTTAAGAATAATATCGCCGCAATATCCTACCCCTAAAAAATGAGACTCCCTTGCTTGGTTGCACTCTCACGAGTCTGAGCGTATCACCGCCGGGTTGGCTTCTACAATGGGGGGATTGTAACAATCTGGTCAAATCTGCCTCTAGCAGGAGGGGGCAGTTCTTCCTTTCACGATGCCAGTCATCGCGGCTGCGGTGTCCAAAAAAATGGAACTCTGCCATAAACGAAATGGTTCGGCCCTAATGGGCCAGCCTGCCTGAAATGATCTCCCGAAAGGGAGCACTTGCCCATCAACGCGAAAAAGCTGAACGTTTCCCAGCCTTTTGTCCAGCTTTATCTGCAAAAAAGTTGAACAATTTTGATCTTTCAACCCGCGCGGCGGCAAGTTTTAATTCGCGCCATGAAAATTGTGCTGGCCTACTCGGGCGGGTTGGATACTTCGGTCCTGCTTTCCTGGATCAAGGAAAAATATGGCGCCGAAATGATCGCCTTTTGCGCCGACATCGGCCAGGAGGACGAACTTAAGGGCTTGGAAAAAAAAGCGCTCAAAACCGGCGCGTCTAAAATTTACATTGACGACCTTCAGGAAGAATTTGCGCGCGATTTCATCTACCCCATGATGCAGGCTGGCGCGATTTACGAGAACCAATACTTCCTCGGCACCAGCATCGCGCGGCCCCTGATTGCCAAACGCATGATCGAGATTGCGCAGCGCGAAAAGGCCGGCGCCATCGCCCACGGCGCCACAGGGAAAGGCAACGACCAGGTCCGCTTTGAGTTAACGGCCGCCGCGCTGGCGCCGCAACTGCGCGTCATCGCCCCGTGGCGCGACGCCGCCTTTCGCGCCCAGTTTCCCGGTCGCGCCGAAATGATCCAATATTGCGAGCAGAAGGGAATTCCCGTCGAAGCCAGCGCCAAGAAGCCTTATTCGATGGATCGCAATCTCCTGCATATTTCCTTCGAGGCCGGCATCCTGGAAGACCCGTGGCTGGACGCCTCCGCGCCCGAACACAAGGGAATGTACAAATTGAGCGTTTCGCCCGAAGACGCCCCGAACAAAGCCGAATATGTTACCTTGGATTTTGCCAAGGGCGACTGCGTGGCTGTCAATGGCAAGAAGCTCAACCCGTTGGGCGTGATGAAAACGTTGAACAAGTTGGGCGGCAAACATGGTGTCGGGCGCGTTGACTTGGTTGAGAATCGTTTTGTGGGCATGAAGTCACGTGGTGTCTATGAAACTCCCGGTGGCGCGATTTTGCACTATGCCCACCGGCAGATGGAAAGCCTGACCATGGACCGCGAGGTCATGCATTTGCGCGACTCGCTTATTCCCAAGTACGCGGAGTTGGTCTATTACGGCTTTTGGTTTTCACCCGAGCGCTTCGCATTGCAAGCCTTGGTCGCTGAGAGCCAGAAAAACGTCACCGGCACCGTGCGGGTTAAGCTTTACAAGGGAAATATCATTAATGCCGGACGGAAGTCTCCGGTCAGCCTTTACAATCCGCACATCGCCACCATGGAAGCCGACCCGACCCAAGCCTACAACCAGGACGATGCCACTGGCTTCATCCGTTTGAACGCCTTGCGTTTGAAAGTCGCCGCGCAAGTCCATCAAAAGCCCGCCGGTGAGTGATCTCGCCAAAGGCGGCTGGAGCCACAGATGAACACAGATCAGCACAGCGCAGAGATGCTGGCGAGCGAATCGGACGTTAAGCAAAGAGTCGAAACAATTTTTCTTTAAAAAATCTGTGTTCATCTGTGTCGATCTGTGGCTTCTGCTTCTGCTTCAAATGCAACCGCTGGCGCCAGCATGAAAACCCCGCCCTTCTACGATACGCACGCGCACTTGGGTTTTCCTGATTTTGCCGCGGACCTACCGTCTGTCATCGAACGTGCGCACGAAGCCGGCATTGCCAAAATCATCAGCATTGGCACCGACTTGGAAAGCAGCGCGCGCGCGATTCAAATCGCCGAGGCCCATCAACACGTCTATGCCGCCGTCGGGTGGCATCCGACCCACGTGCTCGACGCCCCCGAAGACGTGCGCCCGGCTTTGCGCGACTTGGCGCGGCATCCAAAGGTCGTCGCCGTCGGCGAAACGGGGCTGGACTATCATCGCCGCCCAAGCGCCAACGCGCCAGAGCCCGATTTCGAGCGCTACAAGTCACGGCAGGCCGAGCTTTTCCGGCAGCAATTGGAGGTGGCGGTGGAATTGGGCTTGAATTGCATCATCCATCAGCGCGATTCGTTTGAGGACACATTGGCGCAACTAACTCCCTTCGCCGACAAAACAAAGGGCGTGTTCCATTGTTTTTCTGAGAGCGTCGAATCTATGCGGCGTGTGTTCGCCCTGGGCTCGCTCGTGAGTTTCACCGGCATCGTCACCTTCAAGAACGGCGAGAACGTCCGTCAGGCACTGGCGGCGGCAGCGCCGGGCCAATTCATGTTCGAGACCGATTGTCCTTTCCTAGCGCCGATGCCCTATCGGGGCAAACGATGCGAGCCTGCTTACGTACGGGAAATTGCAGAACTGGCCGCCAACGTCAGGAAATGTTCCTTGGACGAACTCAGCGCGGCAACATGCGAAACCGCGCACCGTTTTTTCCCGAAGCTAAAGCTTTGATTTTCTTAGCCGTCCGATTATTACGGGCCGGTAACGATGGCGGGGTTCCAGTTGAGGTGCCAATAATAATTCCAGAGATTGGGCAGTTTGGAGTATTCCGCGTGGCCGTCGGAAAGGCCCATGTTAATGCCGCCGGGCAAGGGTTGTCCGGGAGACCATGGCACTGAACTTCCGGCGGTTGGGCCACCATGGCGCAAAATGGTGCAACAACCCATGCCGTCGCGAGCGTAAGTATATGCGGGCTGGCCGGTGTAAAGGTCAGCGGCGGGGGCATCCGATTCGAGAGGCATTGCCATGAAGTAATTCTGATCAAAAAAAACCGGAGTTTGGGATGGCTTTTGAATAGATGACAATCTTGAGAACATGAACTGTGGATGAAGGCTTGCGCCGAGGCCGTTCCCGTCGAAAGTCGTTTGTTGAAAAGTGACAAAGTCGGTCAACCAGCCGTTCTGACCGTAACTGCCAAACATGGCCGGGGTATAGGGTGAAACTGTGTTACCACCAACGACCCACGCCAGGTCCGCCGCGCCCGGTGCTTGCACCGTTGGCGGTTGCGGCACACGAGTCGAGGGACAAACTCTGACGCCGTCTGTAGCCCCGCAGTTGGTCAAGGCAAAAAACCAATACGGCTGCACGTTCGGATCATAATCAGGAAGCGTCGGCTCGTCGTACGGAAACCCAGTCTGGCTGGAGTCGTTCAAGTAGAGCATTCCCGCAACATTCAATTGCTTGAGGTTGCTTAGGCACTTGGTTTGCTGAGCCTGCATTTTCGCGCCGGCCAAAGCTGAGAGAAGCAGAGCCGCCAAGATCGCGATGACGGCAATTACCACCAGCAACTCGATCAGGGTGAAGGCTGCACCTTTTGGGCGGTCAAGGGACTTTTGCAAGTGAAGGGTTCCAGTTGAGGTGCCAATAGTAATTCCAGAGATTGGGCAGTTTGGAGTATTCAGCGTGGCCGTCGGAAAGGCCCATGTTAATGCCGCCGGGCAATGGTTGGCCGGGAGACCATGGCACTGAACTTCCGGCGGTTGGGCCGCCATGGCGCAATAACGTACAGCAGCCCATGCCGTCGCGAGCGTAAGTATATGCGGGCTGGCCGGTGTAAAGGTCAGCGGCGGGGGCATCCGATTCGAGAGGCATTGTCATGAAGTAATTCTGATCAAAAAAAACCGGAGTTTGGGAGGGCTTTTGGATAGATGACAATCTTGAGAACATGAACTGCGGATGAAGGCTTGCGCCGAGGCCGTTCCCATCGAGAGTCGTTTGTTGAAAGGTGATGAAGTCGGTCAGCCAGCCGTTCTGGCCATAGCTGCCAAACATGGCCGGGATATAGGGCGAGACTGCATTACCACCAACTATCCACGCCAAATCCGCCGCTCCCGGCGCCTGCACGGTTGGCGGTTGCGGCACTCGAGTCGAGGGACAAACTCTGACGCCGTCTGTAGCCCCGTAGTTGGTTAAGGCATAAGACCAGTACGGCTGCACGTTCGGGTCGTAGTTAGGATCGGTCGGTCCGTTGTACGGAAACCCACTCTGGCCATAATCGTTCAAGTACGCCAGACCGGCAACCATCAATTGCCTTAGGTTGCTCAGGCACTTGGTTTGTTGGGCCTGGATTTTCGTGGTGACCAAAGCTGGCAGCAACAGTGCCGCCAGAATCGCAATGACAGCAATGACAACGAGCAATTCAATTAATGTAAAACCGTCGCTCCTCTGGCCACGACCGAAACGAACGCTTGGCCACCGTGCCTTGCGGCTTGCAACCGCCTCGACCTTACTCGTTCTCTGATCGCGCATCGTAGGTGCTTAAATATGGCCCGGCAGGGCGTTTCGCGCAACTGCCGGGCGGCCCTCTGTTTCCACGTTCCGCGCCCAGCTTTCCCGGACTCGGCGCATCCCGTTCGTTACCAAGTGTTGGTCCAAGTGTAGGCGTTGGTTGAGATGAGCACGAAACCTTCGCCAATGTTCAGGTTTGGCAAGCCGCCGTTGGACCAGGAGCCGCTGATGTTCGTGTGAGAGATGAACTTATTGCTGCTTGAATTCCAGAACTGGATGATGTCGCCGCTGTGTGAGGTATAACCGGTGATGCTGGTGACGGCACCGGCGATGGGTGCGCTGGCACTGAGGTAATTCGTACCTTTTGCAAGCGAAATCACCTGCTGATTGCGAACCAATCCTGTGAACCAAATCGTGTAGGCGCTCGATGGGTTGTAGACGAGGACCGAACTACCAGGGAGCATCGTCATGTCGCCGCCATTCGCCCAGCTCGGAGGCACACCGGGTCCACCGATATCCGTATCCGACTCGAACGTGACCCCATTCCATGTGTAGATTTTGGTTTCATTCATAGCGGTGGCCCAGGGATACAAATTAAACAGCGCGTTGAGTGTGTTCATGGGCAGGCCGAATCCGAAGGGGCCGTAGGCGCGCATGACCCCATCATCAACCTGATAAAGTTGGTCCGCCACGAGATTGGTGCCAGATACTATGTCCAGGCTCGTGAATCCGATGATCTTGGACATGCCAAGGCTGTTGCTCAATTGGTAGAATTTCTGGGGGACATTAAGTACGCCGGTGTCGGTGATAAGGTTGGTGGGCGGCGTGCCGCTGAGGTTTACGTCCGTCTGGAAGGAAACCCAGTTGGATAGATTCGTGGAGGAATAGACGGTCCAGGGACCATTATTGGTGCCGACGATGGCGAAGCTGAAGTGGCCTGAGCCGTTGTTGGTGCCGTCACAGGGGAAGGGCGCGCCGTTGTTGGTGATCAACGTTGTCGTTCCAGCCTGGAGGCCGGTCCTCTGGGCGTTGGCGTGGAAGGTAGGCCAGGGCGCGTTGGTGCCGGCCGGCAAACTTGAACCCCAGTAACAATACAACCAGCCATCCTCGGCCACGAACACCACCGACCCATCCGGGCAAATCAATGGGCTGGAAATAATAGCCTGGGTGTTGGTGGCTATTGGCTTGAGGGTTTGGTTGGACAAGTTCATCGAGTAGAAAACGCTGTCCCCATAACCCGTGTCCGGGCTGAGCGCAAAATAGAGCTGGGTTTCGCCCACCGCCGGCGAGGTCATGATGGAAGTATTATAGGGGCCTGCGAGCACCCAGTTGGTGGCGCCGGTTTCATCCAGCGAGTAGAGATTGCCGGTCGAGAGACTGTTCAAGACGGAGG
>DASYNM010000267.1:0-2658 GCA_036008545.1 Verrucomicrobiia bacterium | reverse complement strand
GCGCCCTCGACCACAATCAATTTGCCGGCCAGCTTGGACAGGTCCACTTCCGGCACGCCTTGCCCGTAAAAGCGGCGCGGCTTGCACTTGGGCACAATGATGCTGGCGTGGTTCTTGCGGGTGGTTGCTGGGCGTGCGGCTTTCATGCTTTGGAAGTGCGTTTATGCGGCACGAATTGGCGCAGGTCCAATTTGGCAGCCACGAGATCGCGCACGATGTTCTGTTGCGCCTCAATGGGCTGGCTGCCATCGACCACCAGAAATTTGAAGTCTGCGCTCATGGCCAGATACTGCTCCAGAATCCGCCCCTGGAAAATTCGGAAGCTCTCGTAGGGGTCGCTGGAAAGCCGCAGGTCCATGCCGGCCTCGAAGTATTTCAATTGCGGCCGCCCGTCCAGAATTCGTTGCAACGAAGTCTCCAGTGGCGCCTTGAAGAAAAAGACCAGGTCGGGCATGGCGGCGAAATTGTAAATGTCGCGCACCCATTCAGGCGGGCAGCCGCGCACGGTGTCGCGGGCGAAGGCGGTGAAAATATAACGGTCGCACAAGACGACATAACCGGCGCGCAAGAGCGGCACCAATTGGCGTTCGTAGCGATCGGCGAAATCGGTGGCGTGAATCAGACAGAACGTCGTCGGAGAAAGAAGCTCGCGCTTTTTGCCTTTGCTGGTTGCGTTCTTTACCAGCGTCGAGGAATTCCATTCGCTGAAAAAAACCTTCAACCCCTGCAATTCCAGCCAGCGTTTGAGAAGGTAAATTTGCGTGGATTTGCCGGAGCCATCCAGTCCTTCGACGGCAATCAGCCTTCCAGGAAATCCCAGCTCAGCAAAAGTTTTCATTCGCAATCCATGTTGTAAAGACTCCGTGACGGAAAAGAAAACAAAATTCGTTTTTGTCCCTTGAACTTGCCGTGCGACGCTCTTACTTTCGCGGTTATGAAACGTGCTTTTATTCTGCTGACGATTTCACTCTCACTGGCTGGCCGTTGTGCCCTCGCTCAGGACGCTCCCGCCGCTCCGCCTCCAACCACCGCCTCCGCCATCGCTGCCCAAGACGCTGCCGACGAGCGCTACAAACGCATGGCCGCCGACATCCAAGCCCTGCAAATGGACAACGATTCGTTGAAGGCCAAGATCGCTTCGCTCGAGCAAAAGATCGACGATCTGCGTCAACAACAATCCACCGCCGGCAACTCCGGCGTGCAGGAGGATCTCAAACGCCTGGCCGAAAAGATTGTGCTGGTGGACAAAAAGCGCGAGGAAGATCGCCTTGCCATCTCGGAGGAAATTCACAAGGCCATCGGCGAGTTGGCCAAAAGCGTGACGGGCTCAAGCACTGCCGCCCCCGTCCGCTTGCCGGCCAAAGTTCCGCCTGACACCGATCCTGCCCTGAGCGCAAACGCAATCCCCTACATCGTCAAGGACGGCGACAACCTCTCTGTCATCGTCAAGGCTTACAATGCCGATTTCAAGAGCAAGGGCTGGAAGACCATCACCATGAAGCAGGCGATGGACGCCAACCCCAACGTGGACTGGCGGAACCTGCACGTCGGACAGAAGATCAACATTCCTCGCCCGGACGGTCAGTAATCCACGCCCGGCAACTGGCTGCATTTTCACCGAAATTATTTCTTCGCCGGCAGTGCGCGGGTTGCGCCAGTGGAGATGCCGCCATCGACTAGCAGCGTTTGGCCGGTCACGTACTCACTAGCGTCGGAGGCGAGAAAAACAATCGCGCCTTCCAAGTCGCGCGGCTGGCCCGGCCGTTTCAGGGGGATGCGGTCGCACAGGTAGCTGACCCATTCCTGGTTTTCGTAGAGGACGGCGTTCTGGGCGGTCTTAAACCAGCCGGGCGCGAGGCAGTTGACGGTGACGCCATGCACGCCCCAATCGTCCGCCAGGCTCATGGTCAATTGCTTGACACCGCCGCGGCTGGCCCCGTAGGGCCCCAATCCGGCGTAGCCCGCCACAACCGTGACCGAGCCGATGTTGATGATGCGTCCGCGCTTTTGCGCAATCATGTGTGGGGCGACCGCTTGCGAAACAAAAAATGTCCCGCGCAAGTTGGTGTCAAGAATCAGATTCCAATCGTCCCAGGTCACATCCAGGGCGGGCTTGCGCACATTGCAACCGGCGTTGTTGACCAGAATGTCGATGTGGCCAAAATGCGCCGCCGCCTGCGCCGCCATGCGCCGGATGCTCTCCTGCTCGCGCACGTCCAATTCCAGCGCCAGTGTGCGGCGTCCCAATGCCTCGATCTCGCGCTGGAATTCTCGCAGCGCTTCGAGGCGGCGACCGGTGAGAACAAGGTCCGCACCGGCTGCGGCCAGGGCGCGGGCGAAGGTCTGGCCTAGTCCGCGGCTGGTGCCGGTGACAATGGCAACCTTGCCTGTCAAATCGAATAATTTGCTGTCCATGCTCGTTCTGGTTTTCGTGCTCTAACAATACTGGCCATACAGCGAACCTCTCTCCCGGCCTGAGGCCATCCTCCCATGAACTTCCCATCGAACAAGGAGCCTCCTCTCCCCAGCCCTCTCCTCCACAAGTATGTGGAGGAGAGGGCGATGGAACGTCGCGAAGGGTTCATGGGTTCAATGCGCGAATGTGTTCGGTGAATTCTCTCGCCGATGTGCGGGGCGAGGGCAGTTGGAAGAGTGGCG
>DASYNM010000266.1:0-2259 GCA_036008545.1 Verrucomicrobiia bacterium | reverse complement strand
ATGCCACCACCGCCTGGTCCTCGAACACAATATCGGCCGGGATTTCCCGCGCGACGATTTTTTCAAAGAGGGTTTGGCTCATGACATTCCGGCTGTGGTGCAATTCAAAATCCGGCCATCCGAATCATTCGACCACGAGCGCACACTCGATTTTTTTCGGCTCGGCGCTGAGGCATTGGCGCATGAAATCGATAATTTGCTCCTCGATTTGTTCACAGCGCGAACTCCAGCGCCGGGCACCGGCAAGCTGTTTCACGCAGCCCCGCAAGCCGTAAAAGCGCAGCACCCGCGGGGCATGACCCAATTGCGTCCGCATTTCGTCGCGCAAGCGGGGAAAGAAAAACAACTCCAGGCTGAAGGCATAATCGCGGGCCAGATGCGCCAGATTAGCTTCGAGGGTTGTACCGCCGCAGCCGCCGACCGCGCACTTTTCCGCAAAGAGGGTCAAACCCAGCCCCTGCAGGGCCTTCTCCAGGGCCTGGGCAAATTCGCCGACCGTCACTGTTTCGCGGTCAAGCTCGGACTTAAAATAGTGGAACACGGATGCGGTGGCATGGCGCAGGGTCTTGGGATCCAAGGCTCCGAACGCCTCGTTGCTGCCGACGATTTCCACTGAAATCATATCGGCTGAGCACGGAACGCTTTCTCCGTTGGTGAGTTGAAATATCAAACAGTCAGATTGCAAGGCGATCATTTGGCGGCCTCCAGTTTTTGAATTTCCTGAACGAAATCGGTCGCCTCCTCAAACCGGCGATAGACGCTGGCGAAACGGACATAAGCGACAACATCCAACTCTCGCAAGCTATCCATAACCATCTTGCCGATGGCTTCGCCGGGCACTTCTTTCTCGAATTTTACAGTGACTACTGCAACGATGTGATCCACAAGGTCTTCCAACGATTTCAGGCTGACGGGGCGTTTTTGGCAGGCTTTGCGGATACCGGACAGCAGTTTTTCGCGTGAGAATTCCTCGCGCCGACCATCGCGCTTGAGGACCATTAACCCCTCGTGTTCAACCTCTTCATACGTTGTGAACCGATGACTACAGCCGATGCATTCGCGGCGTCGACGGATGGTGGCACCCTCACGAGAGGCGCGAGAATCTATGACCTTGTCTTCCTGACATCCGCACTTGGGGCAACGCATAAAACCACTGCTAATTGTGGTTGACTATTTCTAGCATACATAATTTTGGGGTGTCAAGCGCCGGTTATCCACAAAATGGGGATTTCTGGCGTTCACAAATACTGGTTGCCGGGACAAGCGCGCTGTGCCCAACGCCGAGCCCAGCATTAGGTGACCGAAAAGCGTCCTTTTGCCGTATCCGTTCAAGGCTGCTGGACACGAACCGCGTGGCGCTCCTACCAATCGAATAGAGCACCGGAGGCACTTTCAGCGTTTTGAATCTTTGAAGGGCTTGGTCTGTTGCAGGTAATCGGCGATGTTTGAATTCGTGGGGTTGAGTTGCAAGACTTCGGAGAATTGCTGTTCGAGCGCGGCTGGTGCCGAATAAATTGAATGCTTGAATTCAACCTGAAGTATGCGATTGACCTTGCTTCCGCGCATCTGATAGCGCACGTTACGGCTGCCCCTACCACCCATGCATCCTTCGAGACGTTCTCTGTTTAAGCCGGCCTCTCAGCCACAGATTCTGAGCCATTGGTGCGTGATCACCGCCAGCGTTCTTTGGTTAAGCTTGAGTTTGGCGCCCGCCCAACTGCTCAATGTTGATTTTAATGAGAACGACGGCGTTGGCTGGGGCGGCGGCGGGCCAAATCCCAGTCCCACCATGTCCGGGGCGGCGGTTCTGGGAGCTGCCGGCGACCTTTGGAACGGAATGGATGTTAGCAGCGGCACAAACATTGCCCTGAATTATGCGAACGGCAATGCATCCCCCGTCACCCTGACCTTTACTTCGGGGGGCGGGTATGATGTGAACAGTTTTGGCGGATCCACCCCTTTTGCCAGCACGAGTTATGACGCGCTGATGGAGAACTATCTCTTCAATAGCGGCATGCAACAAACCATCACCCTCGCGGGCCTGGCGACCAACGCTGCCTACAATCTGGTGCTCTACAATGCGGCAAACAGCACGGCGGGCGGGCGGACAACTTATTTTACCGTAAATGGTGTCAGCAAAAGCAGCACCTGGGATGGCGTGAGCAGCACGCTCGTCCCCGGAATCGATTATGTCGACTTCTCCTGCGCCATGAGCGACAGCTCGGGAAAACTGGTCATTGCTTATCGAGGGGATGGAAC
>DASYNM010000265.1:0-2503 GCA_036008545.1 Verrucomicrobiia bacterium | reverse complement strand
GCGGATTCGCTGCGGCGGAATCTCGACATCGAGTTTCAACGCAATCGCGAGCGGTATCAATTTTTGAAATGGGGCATGCAGGCGTTCGAGACGTTCAAGGTCGTGCCGCCGGGCATCGGCATTGTCCACCAGGTGAACCTGGAATATCTCGCGAAGGGCGTGCTCTCGACGACCATCGACGGGCAGACGATTTATTATCCCGACACGCTGGTCGGCACCGATTCGCATACCACGATGATCAACGGGCTCGGCATTGTCGGCTGGGGCGTCGGCGGCATCGAAGCCGAGGCAGGCATGCTCGGCCAGCCGGTTTATTTCCTGACGCCGGATGTGGTGGGCGTGTATTTGACAGGAGCGCTCAAACCGGGCGTCACCGCCACCGACCTAGCCCTGACGGTCACCCAGATGCTGCGCAAGGCCAAGGTGGTCGGCAAATTTGTCGAGTTTTACGGGCCGGGCGCGGAGGCGCTGGCGGTGGTGGATCGCGCCACCATTGCCAACATGGCCCCTGAATACGGCGCGACCATGGGCTTCTTTCCTATTGACTCCGAATGTGTCAACTATCTGCGCCAGACTGGCCGGAGCGAGGAGCATTGCCGGCTCTACGAAAATTATTACCGCGCGCAAGGCTTGTTCGGCATGCCGCAAAAAGGCGACATCGCTTACTCGACTGATTTGGCGTTGGACCTGGCGACCGTTGTCCCGAGCGTGGCCGGGCCGAAGCGCCCGCAGGACCGCATCGAATTGGGCAAGATGAAGGAGGAATTTGTGCGCGCATTTTCCAAACCGGCCACGGAGAACGGATTCGGCAAAGGGGCGACCGAATTGGGCCGCGCTTTTGCGGTCGGCGAAAATGGCACACCGGGGCCAGGCGGCGGCAGTCAGGAACCCGTTTTGCGCGCCCGCTCTCTGGAACAAAACACGAATCCGACGACTGAATCGGAAATGGCCAATAACCGCCCGACTCCCGATCCGGTGGCACCCGCAGCCAACGGCCCGGGCGGTCAGCTTCACCACGGCGACGTTCTCATCGCCGCCATCACCAGTTGCACGAACACCAGCAATCCTTCCGTCATGCTGGCGGCCGGATTGTTGGCCAAGAAGGCGCTCGCGGCCGGACTCAAGCCGCATCCGATGGTCAAAGCGTCGCTGGCTCCCGGCTCGCGCGTGGTCAGCGATTATTTGAACAAGACCGGGCTGCAAACGTGTCTCGACCAACTCGGCTTCGATCTGGTCGGTTACGGCTGCACCACTTGCATCGGCAATTCCGGGCCGTTGGCCGCGCCCATCGAAGATGCCGTGCTCAAGAACGATGTCATCGCCGCCGCCGTGCTTTCGGGCAACCGCAATTTTGAGGCGCGCGTGCATCAGAACATCAAGGCCAACTTCCTCATGTCCCCTCCCCTGGTGGTCGCGTTCGCGTTGGCGGGCCGGGTGAACATTGATTTGACAACGGAGCCGATCGGCAAGGGGAACGGCGGGCGCGACGTTTTCCTGAAAGACATCTGGCCCGCCATGGAAGAAATCCGCAACGCCATGAAATCGGCACTCAAGCCGGAAATTTTCCAACGCTTGTACCGCGATTTCGCCGCGCAAAATCCGAAGTGGAACGAAATTCCGTCGAGCGCCGGCCAGGTTTATGATTGGGACGCCAAGAGCACTTACATCCAGGAGCCGCCGTTCTTCGAGAATTTCAGTTTGCAACCGGGGCGCATCGCGGAAATTACCGGCGCTCGGCCACTCGGCATTTTTGGCGACAGCGTCACGACCGATCATATTTCGCCGGCGGGTAGCATCAAAAAGACTTCTCCGGCGGGACAATACCTGGTCGAAAACGGCGTCAATTTCGTCGATTTCAACAGTTACGGCTCGCGTCGCGGCAACGACCGTGTCATGACGCGCGGCACGTTCGCCAATGTGCGCATCAAGAACCTGATGGCGCCTGGCACCGAAGGCGGCGTGACCAAATTCCAGCCCGGCGGCGCGCCAATGAGCATCTTCGACGCGGCGATGAAATACGCGCAAAGCAAAACGCCGCTGATTATTTTGGCGGGCCAGGAATATGGCACGGGCAGCTCGCGCGATTGGGCCGCCAAAGGCACGCGTTTGCTGGGCGTCAAGGCTGTGGTAGCGCAAAGTTTCGAGCGCATTCACCGCTCCAACCTCGTCGGCATGGGCGTGCTGCCGTTGCAATTCAAGGAAGGCGTGTCCGCGCAAACGCTGCGCCTCGATGGCTCCGAAACGTATGACGTTCTCGGCTTGGGCGATCAACTCAGGCCGCAGCAGGACGTGACGCTGGTCCTACATCGCGCAGACGGAAAAACGGAGAAGGTCGCCGTCGCGTGTCGAATCGATACACCCATCGAAATCGACTATTACCAACACGGCGGCATTCTGCCGTTTGTGTTGCGGCAATTGGCGGCGCGTGCTTAAGGAACCGTAGAGCGAGCGGCGGGCCTTAGTCGATGCTCCGATGCGATTCAGATTGCAACAAGCCACACTC
>DASYNM010000264.1:0-13017 GCA_036008545.1 Verrucomicrobiia bacterium | reverse complement strand
ATCGAGCAGGTTCGCCGCCTGACCGACGAATTCGCCCGCAAGCAGGGCCGCCGCCCGCGCATCCTCATCGCCAAGATGGGGCAGGATGGCCACGATCGCGGTGCCAAGGTCATCGCGACCGCTTACGCCGATCTCGGCTTTGACGTGGACATTGGCCCGCTCTTTCAACAACCGGACGAAGCCGCGCGCATGGCTTCCGAAAACGACGTTCACGTCATCGGCATCAGCTCCCTGGCTGGTGGCCATAAGACTTTGCTCGTCCAACTTGTGGAAGAACTTGGCAAGATCGGACGCTCCGACATCATGGTCGTCGTCGGTGGCGTCATCCCGCCGCAAGACTACGAGTTTTTAAAGAAGAACGGCGCGGCGGCTGTCTTCGGGCCGGGCACGTGCATTCCTGACGCCGCGAAAGAGTTGCTGACGCAATTGAGCGCGCGCGGCGGATCTTAACATGCAGACGATGGCAAAAAACGCTTGGACGGTGGATGACTATGTCGCGGGCGTTCTCGCAGGCGACCGCGCCATCCTCTCACGCGCCATTACGCTGATCGAAAGCGAATCTCCCTTGCATGAACAAAAAGCGCAGGAAGTTTTGCAAGCGCTGTTACCGCACACCGGCAAATCTCGGCGCATTGGAATAACAGGCGTGCCCGGGGTCGGCAAGAGCACGTTTATCGAAGCCTTCGGCTGTCACCTCATTAACCAAGGGCATTCCGTGGCGGTCCTGACGATTGATCCCACCAGCAAGCGTTCGGGTGGAAGCATCCTCGGAGACAAGACACGCATGGAAAATCTTAGCCGCGAATTGCGAGCATTCATCCGTCCTTCACCCTCCGGTGATAGCTTTGGCGGGGTGGCCCGGCGCACGCGCGAAACGATGCTCCTTTGCGAAGCGGCCGGTTTTGATCTGGTCCTAGTCGAAAGCGTGGGGGTTGGGCAGAGCGAGGTTGCGCTGCGTTCGATGGTGGACTTTTTTCTGTTGTTGTTGTTGCCGGGAGCCGGAGACGAACTGCAAGGCATCAAACGCGGCATCATCGAAATGGCCGATGACATTGTTATCAATAAAGCGGAAGGCGAAAATCGTCAGCGGGCCGAACAAGCGCGTCTCGAACAGCAGGCCTCCCTGGCCTGCCAGCAGTCGGCTACGCCCGGCTGGAAAACGGAAGTCGCCCTGTGTTCCGCCAAAACAGGCGAGGGCATTCCCGAAGTCTGGCAGCGCATGGAACGATTTTTCCGCGAGCTGGATCCGAAAAGCGTCATCGCCGCGCGCCGTCAACAACAATCCGTCGATTGCCTCACGGATTTGATTCGGGACGAAGTGCAACGCCGCTTCCATCATCACCCGCGTGTGCAAGCTCGTTTTTCCGAAATCCGGGACTCCTTGCGGCGCGGTGAAATTACCGTCGTTTCTGCCGCGCGCACGCTGTTGGCGGAATTCGACGGCAGCCAGGAGAATTCAAATTATGATCACAAAAATTGACCATCTCGGAATCGCGGTCGCGTCGCTGGATCAAGCCGTGCCTTATTATGAGAACGCGCTGGGATTGAAATGCGAGCGTCGCGAGGAAGTCGCTTCGCAAAAAGTGCGGACTGCGTTCTTTTCTGTTGGCGGAGTTCACCTGGAACTCCTGGAGCCGACCAGCCCGGATAGTCCGATTGCGAAATTTCTGGAGAAGAATCCGGCTGGCGGCATTCATCACATTGCGTTTGGCACGAGCGATGTCGAAGGCCAGCTTCGTCAAGCTTCCGGGGCGAACGTGAAGCTCATCAACGAAAAACCTGTCGATGGCGCGGGCGGGAAACTGGTTGCCTTTCTTCATCCCAAATCAACCTTCGGCGTGCTGACCGAGTTTTGCATGCCCAAACCTGCGTAGGCTCGCGTTTCCAATTTATGATACAAAAAGTACTGCTGGAGGAACTCGAAAAAAAGCGCGCCGCTGCGCGAGCGGGCGGAGGACAGGAGAAACTGGACGCGCGTCGCAAGAAGGGGGTCATGACGGCCCGCGATCGCATCGCGTCGCTTTTCCAAACTGGCACGTTCCAGGAATCCGGCCTTCACGCCGAGCACGATTGTCACAATTTCGGCATGGACGAAAAATCGTTGCCGACGGATGGCGTTGTGACCGGCACGGGCATTGTCGATGGGCGCGCCGTGGCGGCATTCAGCCAGGATTTCACCGTCGGCGGCGGTGCGCTGGGACGCATTCATTCCAAAAAAATCTGCGAGCTGATGGATTACGCCCTTAAGACCGGTTGCCCGATGGTTGGCTTCAACGATTCGGGCGGTGCACGCATCCAGGAAGGCATCGACTCGCTCTCCGCCTATGGTCAAGTATTTTTTCGAAACGTCCTTCTGTCCGGTGTCGTGCCGCAGATTGCCATCGTTGCCGGTCCTTGCGCCGGCGGTGCGGCTTATTCGCCGGCGTTGATGGATTTTATCATCATGGTCAAAGGCAGCGCCAACATGTTCATCTGCGGGCCGGAAGTGATTCAGGCGGTCACGGGGCAAAAATGCACGATGGATGAAATCGGCGGCGCCGCGACCCATGCCAGCGTCAGCGGCAATATTCATTTCGTGGCCGACAACGACGGCCACGCCATTCAAATCGCGCGGCGGCTTCTTACTTTTCTGCCCGCCAACAACCTGCTTGATCCACCGCACCAGCCCACGAAAGATATTGATTTGAGCGCCGATCCGGCCATGGACGATCTCCTTCCAGAATCTGCCAAAGAGGCGCTCGACGTTCACAAAGTGATTGGCCGTTTGGTTGACAATGGAGAGTTGCTCGAAGTGCAGGCGGAATGGGCGCGCAACATCATCGTCGGATTCGCCCGCATTCAAGGCTTGGTGGTTGGCATCGTCGCCAACAATCCCGGTGTCAAAGCCGGCACCCTCGATATTGATTCGTCTGACAAAGGCGCGCGCTTCATTCGCTTCTGCAATGTTTTCAATATTCCGCTGGTCACGCTGGTGGATATTCCTGGTTTTATGCCGGGCATTCAACAAGAGCGCGGCGGCATCATCCGGCATGGCGCGAAAATGCTGTTCGCTTACGCGGCGGCCACCGTCCCGAAAATCACGGTCATTCTCCGAAAGGCTTATGGCGGCGCTTACCTGGCCATGTGTAGCAGCGACATGGGCGCGGATTTTGTGTTCGCCTGGCCTACCGCTGAAATCGCCGTCATGGGCGCGGACGGCGCGGTCAAAATTCTTTACAAACGGGAAATCGCCGCCGCCAAGGATCCCAAGGCCAAGGAAGCGGAACTGGTCGCCGAATACCGTGAGAAATTTTGCTCGCCTTATCTGGCCGCCAGCAAGGCGATGATAACCGACGTCATCGCTCCTTCTGAAACGCGTGCCCGGGTTTCACTGGCCCTTCGGAGCACATTGACCAAGCGAGAATCACGTCCACCAAAGAAACATGGCACCATCCCGCTTTAAACCATCATGTCCACCGTCGAGATAATTTTAAGCCAGGTTGCCATTTCGTTGGTGGTGGTGACGCTTTACCATCTGTGGGTTGCGTCCAAAAAGCAGACTGCACCGACTGTGTCAGCTTTGCCTGCGCCGCCCGTGCCCTCGGTTGCAACTCCAGCATCCGCCGCGGCCACCCCGCCGCCAGCAAAAACACCGGCTGCGACAGAACAGATCTCGCCCGAAATCCTCGCGGTCATCGCGGCGGCGATAGAAGTCGTATTAGGCCAGCCGCACCGTGTGGTATCCGTGCAGCCGGCGGCGGCGCCGATGCCGGTCTTGAGTGTCTGGGCTCTGGAAGGCCGCATGGATCAGTTCAAGTCACACAAGGTGCGTTAACTTTTTCCAACGAGCACTATGATCAAAAAACTTCGTGTCACGGTGGATGGCAAACCCTACGAGGTCATGGTTGAAATCTCGGATGACGCTGGGGTTGCCGCTCCCACCCCGCCGCCTCCAGTAAGCGCACCTGCGGCGCCTCCTCCGCCTGCACCAGTCGCGCAGACTGGCGCCGGACCGGGGGAAGTGCGCAGCCCGCTAGCCGGGCGAATTATTGCCATCAATGTCAAACCCGGCCAGGAGGTTAAAGAGGGCGATCATCTGCTGACCGTTGAAGCGATGAAGATGAACACCTCCGTCACTGCCCCGAAATCGGGCACAGTGGCTGAGATTCTGACAACCGTCGGAGCTGCGGTGGACGAAGGGCGGGTTCTGGCGCGGATTGGGGACGCTAAACAATGACCGCGTCGCCCTCAGTTGAAGGAAGTTTGGTTTGCGACGGCTGGCGCGTTCATGAGATTCCGGTAACCGATTCCACCAACCTTGCCGCCGCAAAGCTTTCCGCCTGGGAAGCGATTCGCGCGGATCGCCAGACCGCTGGCCGGGGGCGTTTTCAGCGGGGCTGGGTTTCGGACGATGGTGGATTGTGGCTTTCTGCCGTTGTTCCAACTGGACCAAACGCGACGGCATTGCCGCTGGCGGTTGGCCTGGCCGTCTGCGATGCGTTGAAGTCCATCGGATTGGGACGATTTCGAGTTCGCTGGCCAAATGATGTACTCGTCGATGACCGGAAGCTGGCCGGGTTGTTAGTTGACCAATTCGTTTCCGGACTGGCCGTCGCGGGCATTGGAATCAACGTGTTCAATCACCCTGAAACCCACGATGCTGGCTTGAAAAATCAAACCACCCGACTTGCCGATCTGATCGAGACTCCGCCCAATTTGCGCCGTATGACGCAGGTCATCCTTAGCCACTTGCGGCTCGTTGTTAGTCACATGCACGCGCATGGATTTATTTCACTGCTCTCCTCCATCAACCAACTATGGGGCGACCCACGCCGGGTTGAGTTGGACTTGGATGGCGACATTCGCCGGGGGACTTTTACTGGCGTCGGTGGAGCAGGGGAATTGCTTTTGTTAGATGATTCCGGTCACAAGTTCGCTTATCAAGCCCATCAAGTCCGTCATTTGAAAGAAATTGCTTAATTATGAGCGACGCATTCCCGCGACTAACGGCTGCCGAGGGTGCCGCGCAGATTCAAAATGGTCAAACCGTAGCCTTCGGGGGGTTCACCGCCGCCGGCGCCGCGAAGGAAATCCCCAAAGCCATCGCGGCTCGCGCCACGGAGATAAAAACGGCCGGAAAACCTTTTCGCATCGGCGTCATCACGGGCGCTTCCACCGGTCATTCTCTGGATGGCTCGCTTGCGCGCGCCGACGCCATTCTTTTCCGGACTCCTTACCAGAACGACCCTGATTTGCGAAAAAGCATCAATGAGGGTCGGACGAAATTCTACGACATGCACCTGTCGCAATTGCCGCAAGTCGTTCGCTACGGTTTTCTTGGCCCTGTCCAATGGGCTGTGATCGAAGCGTGCGAAGTCACGGCTTCGGGCGAGATCACGCTGACCTCCTCCGTCGGCGCCGCGCCTACTTTTTGCCACGTTGCAGATAAAATCTTGATTGAATTGAACCGGTTTCATCCCGAGGCGCTACGCGGCTTTCACGACATCTACGAACCCGAAGACCCGCCGCATCGCAAGCCCATACTCGTTCTTCGCCCGGACGACCGCATCGGCGCGCCCACCGTGAAAGTTGATCCGAGGAAAATCGCGGGCATCGTCGAAACCAATCAGCCCGACGAAGGTGGAACATTTAGTGCCATTGGTGACACAACGGCGCTCATCGGACAAAATGTGGCCGCCTTCCTTGCCTCGGAGCATGGGCGCGGGCGCATCCCAACCGGCTTTCTGCCGATCCAATCCGGTGTGGGCGACACCGCCAATGCTGTGCTGAACGCGATGGGAGCGCATCCGAAAATTCCCAAGTTCGACATGTACACCGAGGTGATTCAGGACGCAGTCATTGCGTTGGTCAAGAGCGACAAAGTCCGATTTGCCAGCGGTTGTTCGTTGAGTGTGGGCAATGCTTGTCTGCGGGACATCTACCAAAATCTCGAGTTCTTCCGTTCCCGCCTACTGCTTCGGCCGCAGGAGATTACCAATAGCCCGGAAATCATTCGGCGTCTCGGCATCCTCTCTATCAACACCGCGATCGAGGTGGATATTACAGGCAACGTGAACAGCACCCATGTCATGGGGCGAAACATGATGAACGGCATCGGCGGTTCGGGTGATTTTGCCCGCAACGCGTTTCTTTCCATCTTTACCTGTCCCTCGACGGCCAAAGCCGGGAAGATCAGCACCATCGTGCCGCTAGTCAGCCATCTGGACAGCAGCGAGCACTCCGTCCAAGTCATCATTACCGAGCAAGGCATCGCCGATTTACGCGGCAAGAGTCCGATGGACCGAGCCAAAGCCATCATTGAAAATTGCGCTCATCCCGATTACCGGGGAATTTTGCGCGATTACGTGGCCTTGGCCGGGCACACACATTCTCCGCAGACACTGCGCGCCGCTTTCGCGATGCATCTTGCCTTTGCCAAGACAGGCGAGATGCATAGTGTTAATTGGGAAAGCTATGTCGCATAAGACACGGCCGATTTCGACATCATGCACAGTTCGCGCCGGCTCACCGGCCTGTCCGGATGATGATCTAAACCATTGCAGGTGCAGATTTGGTGGTCGCGCAAATCGTTTTGGGTGGAGGCACCCAAGCGATGGGTGATAAGCCCCAAGAAAGTGTTGACTTCGTGTGCTTGAGCAGCGTTCAGTCCTTCTCTAGGAGCGGCCCAATTCATGCTGACAAGCAGAGCACGGCTGACCGTCAGCCAGTGTAGGTGGATTGAGCGACGGATCAGAACAACGGATCAGAAAAGAGTTGACAATTAAAGAGCCCAAGCTTAAAAAGGAGCGTTATGTCGTATCTCCGCATCTTTCGCGGGGCAAGGAGCGATGGGAGTTTTTCGAGAGCACTTTGCCTGATTTTTTGTGTAGTCGGCATCGGCGCTGTTCATGCCCAAGGTGTTGCCCTAACCAACAACGGCATGAGCGTTATTTGGGAGTGGGTTTACAATGCCGTTGGGGTTGATCCTGCTGCGGATCCAGACGGCGATGGTTTTAACAACCTGCAAGAATCCATCGCAGGCACCAATCCGTTTGATTCCAATTCCTACCCCTACATCGTCACATCGGTGGAAATGGGCGCCAATTTTTCCGTCACCTTGGCCTGCGCGTTGGGGAAGAAATATCAATTACAGAGCATCACCGCGCTGGGCGACACCAATTGGTTTGTCGAAACCAACGTAGAGGCTCTCTCGGGCACCAATATCACGTTGACCGCGCCGGTGAGCACGAGCGCGAAGTTTTACCGCGTGGCCATCTCGGACGTTTACTCAGGTGGGGACGGGTTGAGTGATTGGGAAGCCTTCCAACTGGGCCTCGACCCGTTCAACCCATATAGCAACGGCCAGCAAGATGCCAATGGCAATGCCTTAAGTGATTATGACTATGTCACCAACTTGCTGGCGTCGCAAAATGTCGTGACCATCGCAGCCACAGACGCGGGCGCCACGCAACCTGACCCCGGAGTAAACCCGACGCTCACTGGACAATTCACGGTGACGCGCGCTGGCTTTCCGTTGGACGCCATCACGGTCAATCTTGCGCTCGGTGGGCCGGGCGTTGGTTTTGCGAGGCCCGATGTAGATTACGAGGCCTTGCCGCCCGCGGTTTATTTAGGGGTGGGCGTGAGTTCGCAGACGATCACCTTGACACCGTTGGCCAACACGAACTTGCCGGCCCCCGTTCTGGCTCAATTGCAAGTATTGCCAGGCGCCAATTACACCGTGGGTATTGAGAGCAATGCCAGTGTTGTCATTTATCCTTCACCGACCCCAAGCGGCACCGGCCTGCTCGGCCAGTATTATACAAATTCGAGCGCCACTTACACCAATAGCAAGAATTTTAATCCGACCAATCTCATTCTAACGCGGATTGACCCTGAGATTGATTTCACGTGGAGCAACGGCATGTCGCCCAATTTAAGCAACGGGCTTTACACCGTGCGTTGGACGGGACAAGTGCAACCCCAGTTTTCGGACCTGTATTATTTTGATGTGCGAAGCGATGATGGCTGCAAACTTTGGGTTGACGGCCAGTTGCTCATCAACAAGTGGCAGCCGCAAACTGCGACGGATTGGACCAACGCCATCGAACTGGAGGCCGGCGTACGTTATGATCTCGAATTGGATTATTTTCAGGACGGCGGTTCAGCGCAGGCGGATTTATCATGGTACAGCGCGGACCAGCCGAAGGAAATCATACCCAGCACCAGTTTGTATCCTTCCAACAGCGTCGGGGCGAGCAGTTCCAACGCGCCGGCGGTGGTGACGAGTGCCTTGAGTGCGGTTGCTTTTCTCGGCCAGCCTTTCAGTTTCACGGTCACGGGCGCCAACACGCCTCTCGGCTTTACGGCCAGCGGCCTGCCGCCGGGGCTGACGTTCAACAATACCAATGGCTTGATCAGCGGCGTGCCGACGCTCGCCGGCAATTTTCAAACCACCCTCACGGCGAGCAATTTAATCGGCGTGGGCGCGTCGGTTGTGAACATTATGGTTTTGAACACCGGAAGCTCCGTTGTGCAGGAAATCTGGACGAATGTTCCTGGCACCAATGTCGCTGACATTCCGACGGGCACGTCGGCCAACCTCACCAACGTTTTAGGCACCCTCTCGGGCACGTTGAACTACGGAGACAATTACGGCGAACGCGTTCGTGGTTACTTCACGGCGCCAGTAACGGGAAATTATTATTTCTGGATCGCGGGCAGTGATTCGGCGCAACTTTGGATTTCTGACGACAACCAGGAGGTCAACCGAGTGCTGCGCTCCTGGGTCACGCCGACCAACAATCCGACGTTGCCAGGAGAAAATGGAACGGGCCCGCAGCAATGGAATGTGCAAGCGAGCCAGCAATCGCCCTGGCTCGCGCTGGTCGGCGGACAGCAATATTACATGGAAATTCTGCACAAAGCGGGTGTCGGCACGGGCGACAATTGGTCTGTGGGCTGGGTCCAAGACCCGACCGGTACCAACAATGCGCCTACAGGGGTGATGCCGGCTTATTTGGCGTCGCGTTACTATCCGCCATTGCCTTCCAATATTCCCGGCACTCTTTACACGGCCAACATGCTGGCGCTGCCGGGCGTAACAAGCCAGGGCGTCGGGTCGGCCACGTTGCGCGTCAACGCCGCTGGAACCCAGGCCACGCTGAATTTTTCACTGAATAATCTGGCGGGCACTCCGACGGGCCAGTCCATCAATTCGGACCCGTATTTGAGTTACCCGAGCGAACTGATCTTTGACATTTCCGCCGCCAAGCCGCAGGCCAACGGCAGCTATTTGTGGGATATTCAAGGCACGGGTCCTCTCTCGGCCTCGGACATTGTGGAAATCATCAGCGAAGGCAAGGCTGCCATCGTTATTGAAAGCTCGGCTTTTCCCGGTGGAGAAATCGGAGGTAATTTCACGCTGGCCAATGGTTCGCAGACCTTCACACCGCCGCCCACGCCGCCCGCTTGGACGGATGATTCAGCCAATGCCGGCGCGGCCGTGCGTTTCTTGACGCAGGCCACTTTTGGGGCGAGCGCCGCAGATATTGCCGCCGTGCAAACCAGCGGTTACAGCAATTGGATCGCCAATCAGTTTTCCCTGCCAGCTACGCATGCCTTGCCCAATGTGCTCGCGAATCCGTATTCGGACCCAACCGATCCTTACCAAAGCCCATTGTGGTTCAACACCTGGTGGCAGCAATCGGTTACGGCACCAGACCAATTGCGCCAGCGTGTTGCCTTCGCTTTGAGCGAAATCTTTGTCGTCTCGGAAAACGGGACACTTCAGAATCATGCGGACGCGCTCTCGTCCTACTACGATGTGCTGATCGACAATGCGTTCGGCAATTACCGCACGTTGCTGGAGGCCGTCACGCTACGTCCGGCCATGGGCTTGTATTTGGGTATGCTGGGGAACAATGCGGGCAGCATCATCACCGGGATCCATGCCGATGAAAATTACGCGCGCGAGGTGCAGCAGTTGTTTTCAATCGGTCTGAATCGCGAATGGCCGGACGGCACGTTGATTCTGGATTCGCAGGACAATCTGGTGCCCACTTACAATCAAAATGTGGTGATGGGCTTTGCCAGCGTGTTCACCGGTTGGAATTATTATCAAAGCAACCAGGCCAATGGACGGTTGCCCTCGAACTGGTATCCGGGCGCCAATTTCACGAACTCAATGGTGCTGGTGCCGTCGCATCACGAAATCGGCACTAAATTATTGCTGGATAATATCATGCTGCCGCAGGCGTGGGGCAACCAGATCGTGCCATCGACGACCAACGACGCTTATTGCGCGCAGGACTTGGAAAAGGCGTTGGACGCCATTTTCAACAATCAAAACGTCGCGCCGTTTATCTGCCGCGAACTCATCCAGCGGCTGGTTACCAGCAATCCGAGCCGGGATTATGTTTATCGCGTGGCGCAGGTATTCAACGACGACGGCACCGGCGTGCGGGGCAACATGCAGGCCGTCGTCCAGGCGATTCTGTTGGATTACGAAGCTCGCAGCACGAATATGATTTCGCAGCCGACGTACGGCAAGCAACGCGAGCCGCTCTTGCGCATCACTGCCGTCGCGCGCGCGTTTCCCGCGCCGCCCAACCTCGGCGGCACTTACAGCCAGACCACAAATCAACTCATAACGATCACGACTTCAAGCCCGCATCTTTTGGCTAGCGGCGACACGGTATGGCTTAATTTTACGGATACTTCCGGAAAACCCGCGCCGACCTCCCAGGGTTACGGCGTCACTGCGACCAGCCCAACAACCTTCACTGTGAACGCGACTCAACTTTCCGTCGGCAGCTACGTTGAGACCAACGGTATCATCACCGCCGACGTTTCCGGGAATGGTCTGGCTGTGGGTGATCCTGTATATTTGGAGTTCACAACCGGCGGCGCTCTGAGCGGATTGTTCCAGATCGCCACTGTGATTGACACAGCGCATTTCACGGTCACAAACGCGGATATGGTTACGAATTCCGGCAATTGCCTGATGCCGAAATTGGCCGCGGGCGGTTACACGCAGGTCGGAACGACCATCACGATCAGCACCACCGGTCCGCACGGATTGATGTCTGGCAATAATGTCTTCGTTAACTTTACTTCCGGCTCCGCGGTCTCCGGAACTTACGCGGTGGTGAGCGTGCCCGACCCGATGCACTTCACGATCACCTCAACGAAATCCGCCAATCTGAACGAGAACAGTCTCTCTGTTTATCCGCTGGTTGCTCCGACGTTGGCGCGCAGTGGCACAGTCGTCGTCCAGAACGACACATGGAACATGGGCTACACCGATACCGGCGTCACTTCCAGCTTGTCGCAATCGCCCTTGCGGTCGCCCACGGTGTTTAATTTCTTTTATCCAGGTTACGAATTCCCGGGCGCGCTGGCTTCGGCCGGGTTGACCACGCCTGAATTTCAACTGACGACCGCCAGCGGTGTGGCGCTGCAAATGAATTTTGCCGAGGGCGGTATTTTGGGAAATACGGGCAACACCAACGGCTTAAGCAGTTTCACCGGCGGCAACGGCTCCATTGTGTTGGACATCGCTCCATGGATGACGACCAATTACACGGCAAACAGCGGCATCCCGGCTCTGGTAAATGCACTCGACACGTCGCTGTTGGCCGGCCAATTGTCTCCCGACGCTCAGACGAGCATCGTGAATTACGTCGCCAGCACCAATTTTGGCTACAGCTCGCCGCCCACGCAGACGCAGATGCGCGACCGCGTCCGCGCCGTGGTCCATCTAATCACCAGCTCTCCTGACTTCCTTATCCAGAAATGAGCTTATGAAGTACAATCCATATTCCGATCTGACGCGACGTCAATTTATTCGGCGGGCTGCTTGCGCCGCGGTCGGCACCGTCGCCATGACTTCGGCGATCCGCGATTTGCGGTTTATGAATGCCGCCGTCGCGCAATCGAACATCACCGATTACAAGGCTCTGGTCTGCATCTTCCTCCAGGGCGGCAATGATTCGAACAACATGATCCTTCCGACCCTTCAGTCCCAATACAACAATTACGCGGCCATTCGCTCGCCCGTGCTCGCGATTCCGCAAAGCGCGATTCTGCAGGTTACTTCTCTGGATAGCGATGGCAACACCTACGGCTTGCATCCGAGCTGCCCCGAACTGCAAACCCTCTTTGGCCAAGGCAAGCTGGCGTTTCTGTTCAACACCGGCACGCTGGTTTATCCCATTACCCGTGCCCAGTATTTGTCTGGCAGCGCAGCCATGCCGCCGCAACTTTTCTCCCATGCCGACCAGCAGACCCAATGGCAGACTTCCATTCCCGACCAACCGCCGCTAACGGGGTGGGGCGGGCGTTGCGCCGATTTGCTGGCGTCCGTTCAACCCAGCGCGCCTATTTCGCTGATGGTGTCGCTGGCGGGTGCGAACATTTTTGAGGTTGGAAACATCGTCTCGCAATATTCTGTTTCCACTTCCGGCGCGATTTCACTTAACCTGCCATCCAGCCCGTCCGGTGGCGCCAAGAGCAATCGGTTGCCGACGCTGATGAACATACTGGGTTTGCCTTACACCAATCTACAATCCCAGGCCTACGCGGCGGTGGCGGAACAAGCCATCAATACTGGCAGTCTGTTGAACACCGCCATCGCCGGCACGCCATCCACTTTTTGGACGACCCCGTTCCCGACGAAGATCACTCCGCCCGAAGGCGGCACAGCGTTCAACTCCAGTTTGAGTCCGCAATTGCAAATGGTCGCGCGCTTGATCGCCGCCGGCAACACGCCCGTCGCTTCGGGTGGTTTTGGCATGAAACGCCAGATCTTTTTCGTCCAGGTCGGCGGCTATGATCTTCATACGGGTCAGACCGATTACAGCACCAACACGCCCAACAATGTGCTGCTGGGCGCACACACCAACTTGTTGGCGGAACTGAGCCAGTCCATGTACGCGTTTCAAATGGCCATGGAGCAACTTGGTCTTTCAGACAACGTGACCAGCTTCACCGCCAGCGATTTTGGCCGCACTTTCCCCAGCAACGGAGAAGGAAGCG
>DASYNM010000263.1:0-3422 GCA_036008545.1 Verrucomicrobiia bacterium | reverse complement strand
GAGAAAGATCGGTTTCCGCTGCGCGTATTCGGCGGGTATGACAATTACGGAATTCCGGTGCTGGGCCAAAGCCAGGTTTATGGCGGGGTGAATTGGGCCAACGTCTTCGGGTTGGATCAGCGCGCCAATTACGAGTATGTCACCGACTTCAGCGCGGAAAAGCTTCGCTTGCACACTGCTGGTTACGTGATTCCTCTGCCCGGTCGGCAGCAATTGAGTTTTTTTGGAACTTATGCGGACGTGAAGCCCGATTTCTCCGAGATCAATTCAAGCGTGGCGGACCTGACCGAAAAGGGAACTTACTATCAGGTCAGCGGACGCTATACGCTCTCGCTCCCCGCCATCCAAAAGTATGAGCATCAGGTCTCGGCGGGATTTGACTTTAAGCGGACGGACACGCCGCTGCTCTTCGGCAGTAGTCCATCGGGCCAGAGCAACACCGTGGAAGTCGAACAATTCACTCTCTCTTACAATGGCTCTCTGCGAGACGGCTGGGGGAATACGGCCTTTTCCTTGCAAGGATTCTACAGCCCCGGGGGGTCGCTCGAGACCGGGGATGCCAACAATTCCGCCTACGATCAATTTCGTGCCGGGACCAAAGTGGCTTACGCTTATGGCCGCTTCGATCTGCACCGCGAAACCATGCTGCCGCTGACTTTGCCGACTAAAGGCGGGGTCCCGGAACATTTCACCTGGGTCTTGCGGGGCTCGGGCCAATATGCGGATGCGCGTTTGTTGCCGACCGAACAGTTTGGGCTGGGAGGTTACGACACGGTGCGGGGGTACAATGAACGCGTGGTGGATGGTGATGATGGGTGGCTGTTGGTTAACGAAATCCGCACGCCGCACATCTATTTGGGCAATATCACCGGGCGAGCCGATGCCAGGGATTGGTTCCAAATCCTTGGTTTTTGCGATTATGGCCGTGCCTACGACCGCCAACCCAGCGCCATTCTGCTGGAGAGCGATGCTGAAACCATGCTGTCGGCGGGTGTGGGTCTTAGGTATGCAGTGGCGGACAATTTAAGCTTTCGCCTCGACTACGGGGTTCAGTTGGATCGCCACTATGCAACCTCTGCGCCGAATGCGGCCTCGTTGGGCCCGCAGCCAAGGGAGCGGGTCAATCTTGGTGTGGAACTCAGTTTCTAGGTGACCCAGCAACGGTTCAAATCCACCCCAAGTCTGGCAAGGACGTGGTTTTGATTTCAGATCGAGCTGAGGAGAGAGAGGCCGGGCCTTGACTCTGGCCCGAAACCAGTGCTGAATTCCTGCGAACGCGATGGCAATGACAGTATTAAGCGAACAAGAAATGGGCCAGGTCAATGATCTTGCCAGCCGGCTTCGGCGAATCCAGATGGATGCGGCCACGGCGCCGCCGGACAAACGCCGCGGTCTGTTGCAGGAAGAGTTGGGGCGAAGCCTCAAAGGTGTGGCACCGGCGAGCCGCCAAGGCCATTTGAAAGTATTATTGGCCCGTTTTCCTGTGGCCGGCCAGGTTCTTCAAACAGCCACGCCTGCGCCTGCCGCCGCGCCGCCGCCGCCACCGCTCACGTTGGATGAATTGCTGGAGCGTTTTCTGGCGGCTGCCACAGGCAGCCCGGACGCAAAACGCGCCGAGATATCCAATCGTTTGTCCAAGGCCGGATTTGGGTCCGCAGAACGCGCCGGGACGGCGTTGGAAGTTGGCGCTGAATTGCGCGAGAAATTTGGTTTGACTGCCGGCCAGCAGCCGAAATCACAAAGGATAGTGGAACTCGCGGCACTTCTGACTGACCTGTGCGCCAAATTGGATCAAGCCACTTTCAATACGTGGAACGCGCTCTCGAAAAACAATCCGTCCGCGCGGCGGCATCAGGATCTTCGGACAACAGTGGCTCGGCGACTTTCGGAAGACGGCGAGGAGATCGAGCCGCGCTTGCAGGCCATTTCCGCGCTGGTGGGGGCATTGCAGGTCGCCATGTTGAAAGGCGGAAAGGAATTTGAGCGTTATTACACCGAGCGTTTTGCCCCGCAGGCCATCAATGACGTGGTTGAAGGCGAGGGCGGCGGCGGCCTCTTTAAGAACAAGAAGGAGCGTTGTTGGGACAAGTATTGTGAGCGGGCCAAGGATTTTGCCGCGCCTGGCGTGATTGAAAAGCACCTCAATGATTCATTTGTAAAACAGGTCGAGAACGTGGTGCGCGCCAATCGCTAAATACTGTATGCATGTTCACTGGCATGAAGGCTTGTTTCTCCAGCCGCACCATTTGCAACTCATGCAGAGGCAGGTGCAAGTGGACATTCGCGCGGCGCGTGCGGCGCTGGAACCGTATTGCTACGGAATCATCGAGTCGCGGCTCTCAAGCGATGATCTGGCAGACGGCAGAATTCGCTTCGAGCGCCTGCGGGCCATCATGCCCAGCGGCCAGGAAATCTCCTTCCCAGATGACACCTCGTTGCCGGCCCTGGATATCAAGACAGAATTGGCACGCGGCGCGGCCTCCGTCGTCGTTCTTCTGGCGGTGCCGCTCTGGGCCAAGAACCGAGCCAATTCGTTTCGCCAAGGCGACCGGCCTGACCCGCGCGTGAAGCTGCTCTACATCCCGGAGGAAAGCCGCGAGACGGCTGACGAAAACACCGGCGATAACCCGCAGGTCGTTCACGTTCGGAAGGTCAATGCCAGGATCCTGCTCAAAGGCGAAGACGTTTCGGATATGGAGTCGCTGCCCTTGCTTCGCATTCTGCGTTCGACAGGCGTGGAATCGGGAAAACCCCAGGCCGATCCGGAGTTTGTGCCGCCGTCGCTTTTGCTGCGATCTTCGCCGGTGCTTCATGAACTGATGCGCGAGTTGGTGGCGCAACTGAATTCCTGCCGCAACGATCTCCGCATCAAGGTCGCTACCGGGGGTCACGGCCTGGAAATCAAGTGGGAGTTGACCTTGAAACTGGGCACGCTCAATCGCGCCTGCGCCAGCTTGCCGGAGTTGGTGGAGTCCGGGGTGGTGACGCCTTTTGCGCTCTATCTTCGATTGCGCGAGCTGCTGGGCGAATTGCTGGCTCTCTTTCCACAGAAGACAACTTTCGATTGCGAGCCTTACAATCACGACGATCCGTTGCGATCCTTCAAGGAATTGGATCAGAAAATCCGTGACTTGATCCCCGTGACCAAAGGCATTCCGCCCAAGACCGTGGCCTTCAACGGGAATCCTGGCTTGATGAGGGCGACCTTGGAAGGCGAAGATTTCGAAAAGCCCACGGGCTACTACCTGGGTGTCTCGACCAAGGCGGACCGGACCAAACTGGCGCTTTATCTCAGCGATGCTGACAAATTCAAATTGATGCCGCGCAGCAACGAGCAGGTGGCGATCCGGGGTCTTGAACTCAAGGAGGAGAGTTACCCACCGCTGGATCTGCCGGCGCAGAGCAACTTGCATTATTTCCGC
>DASYNM010000262.1:0-25272 GCA_036008545.1 Verrucomicrobiia bacterium | reverse complement strand
GCGGGATCGGCGGTTTCTTGTTTACAGTTGACTTTGATGAAGCCGCGCTCGTCCTGCTCGATTTTTGTGTTCTCCAGTCCAAGATCATGAAAGCGCGGCACGCGCCCGACGGAAACCAGCACGCGGTCGAAAAGTTCCTCCTTCTCGACCTTGTCCGGCCCTTCGGTGACGACGCGGATTTTCTTCCCCTTGCTGGACATTTGCGTGACCTTGGTGTTGAAGCGGAGTTCGCGGAAAATCTTGCGCGCGAATTGCTCGACCGGACGAATCAAATCAGGATCAGCGCCGGTGAGAATGCCGGCCAGCGCCTCAACAACTACCACTTTGCTGCCGAGATTGGCATAGACGCTGCCCAGTTCCATGCCGATGTAGCCGCCTCCGACCACCAGCATATCTTCCGGAATTTCCTCGACTTCCAATGCCTGCCGCGAGGTCATGATGCGCGGGTTGCCGAGATCGAAGACCTTGGGCAGCGCGGCCTTGGAGCCGACGGCGATGATGGCCTTGTCATAGGTGACGGTTTGCTGGCCTTCCTCCGTTTCCACGCGCAACGATTGCGAACCTTCAAAATAGCCGCGGCCAATGAGAACCTGCACGCCGCGCTTCTTGGCCAGGAAACTAACGCCGCCGGAAAGCTTGTCAACAATTGCATTCTTCCAGGCGCGCAATTTGTCCACGTCAATTTGCGGCGGCCCAAAGGTGATGCCGCGATGCGCCGACTCGCGCGCCTCGAAAATCATTTTGGAGGCGTGCAGCAGCGCTTTGGACGGGATGCAGCCGCGATTGAGGCAAACGCCGCCCAGCTTTTTGTCCTGCTCCACCAGCAAAACTTTCTTACCCAAATCGGCGGCGTAAAAAGCGGCGGCATAACCACCCGGCCCCGCCCCCAGCACCACAATGTCAGTATGAATCGGATCCACGGTACAACTCAGCTTTCCAATTGAGCGAGGAGTTTCTCCTCAAAATGTTCAAACCCTTTCACCAAATCGAGCATGAAGCGCACGGCGGCGCCGCCGTCGATGACGCGATGATCGTAGGACAACGCCAACGGCAGCATCAGGCGCGCCTCGATTTTTCCATCGCGCACCACCACCTTCATCGCGCCCCGACCCAGGCCAAGAATGGCCGTTTCAGGCCGGTTGATGATCGGCGTGAAATGCGCTCCGCCAATCCCGCCCTGGTTGGAGATGGTGAATGTGCCGCCTTGCATTTCTTCCAGCGAGATTTTGCGGTCGCGCGTTTTGGCGGCGATGTCGTTCATCTCTTTGGACAGAGCCAACAAACCCTTTTTGTCCGCGTCGCGCAGCACGGGCACGATCAAGCCCTGCTCGGTATCGACGGCCAGGCCGATGTGCACGTATTCCTTATATATGACATCGCCGGCCGCTTCGTCCAGGCTCGTGTTGAAAACAGAATGTTGGCGCAGCGCGTCCGCCACGATTTTCAACGCAAACGACGTGAGCGTAAGACGGGCCCCCTTCTTTTCATAAGCGTCGGCGTGCTTTTTGCGCAATTCATTCAGTGCCGTGATATCGGCCTCGTCAAATTGCGTTACGCGGGGCGTCGCCTGCCAACTCTCGCTCATGTGGGCGGCGATGGCTTTGCGCAGCGTGGTCATTGGACGCTTTGTAATCGCGCCCCATTTGCCAAAATCTACCTGCGGCGCGATCGGCTTGGGCGGAGCCGGCGACCCGGCGGGCCGGGGTTGCGCGGCCGCACGTTGCAGGCGCTGGATGTAGGCCCGCACGTCATCCATCACGATCCTGCCACCGTTCTCGCTGCCGCGAATGCGCCGCAAGTCGATGCCCAATTCACGCGCCAATCGGCGAATGGTGGGCGACGCGGCGGGCTCAGGCGAGCCGTCGGCGGGGCTTTCATCCGCCGAGTTCTCGGACTCCGATGCCTGCGGTGCCGGCGCCGGTGCCGCACCGGGTTTGGTTGGCTGGGTCGGGCGCGCAATGGGCGCGGCTGCCCCGTCACCATCCATGGAGATAATCGTCTGGCCCACGGAGATTTTATCGCCGACGGACACGAGTATCTTGGTCACTTTACCTGCGGAAGGCGCAGGCACAGGAGCGACCGCCTTGCCGGTTTCCAGTTCAATGATCCCCTGGCCTTTGGCGACTTGATCGCCTTCGCGCACTAGGATTCCAACCACATTGCCCGAGTCAACCCCTTCGCCCAATGGAGGTAATTTCAGATCCATAGTTTTCGATCAAAATGCAACGATTTGCGCAAAGCCCTTTTCGGGATCGACGCCCAAGTCTTTGATGGCCTGCGCCACGACTTTGCGCTCGATCGCCCCTTTCTGCGCGAGTGAGTAAAGTGTGGCGACGACCACACATTCGGTGTCGATTTCAAAGAACCGCCGCAACCGCGGCCGGGTGTCGCTGCGCCCGAAACCGTCTGTGCCCAAAGTGGTCAAACCGCCGGGCACCCATTTGGCGATTTGATCCGGCACGATTTTCATGTAATCGGAGACGGCGATGAACGGGCCGCTTTCCTTTTCCAGGATTTTCTGGATGTGCGGCTTTTTTGGCGGCTCGGTCGGATGGAGCAGATTCCAGCGCTCGGCCAGCAAGGCCTCGTTGCGCAGATTTTTGTAGCTGGTGGCGCTCCAAACATCGGCGGAGACATCGTAGCGCTCCGCCAGAATCGTGCGCGCGCGCAAGGCCGACTGGATAATGCTGCCGCTACCGAAAATGTGCGCTTTGTGTTTAAGACCGTCCGGCCCGGCCTTGAATTTGTAAAGCCCCTTGATGATCCCTTCCTCCACCCCGGCAGGCATCGGCGGCATGGGATAATCTTCGTTGTAAAGGCAAAGGTAATAAAAAATCTCCTCGCCCTCTTCAAACATCCGCCTCATGCCGTCGCCGATGATCGCGGCGATTTCGTAAGCGAAAGCAGGATCATACGCGTAGAGAGTCGGCACGGTGCTGGCCATGAGCGGGCTGTGGCCGTCCGCGTGTTGCAATCCTTCACCGTTGAGCGTCGTGCGGCCGGAAGTCGCGCCCAACAGGAAGCCCTTCGCCTTGCTGTCGCCCGCCAGCCAAATTTCGTCGCCAACCCGCTGCGGTCCAAACATCGAGTAGTAGATGTAGAACGGGATCATGTTGACCCCGTAATTGGCGTATGCGGTGCCGGCAGCCACAAAAGACGCCATCGATCCCGCCTCCGTGATGCCTTCCTCCAAAATCTGCCCGTCCTTGGCTTCGCGGTAATAGCTCATCCCTTTCTTGTCCACCGGTTCGTATAGTTGACCTTTGGAAGAATAAATGCCGACCTCGGTAAACAACCCGTCGATACCGAACGTCCGGGCCTCGTCGGGAATGATGGGCACGACCTTCGGTCCAATATTCTTGTCGCGCAGCAGCGTGGACAAAAGCCGGACAAAACTCTTGGTCGTGGAAGCCGCTACGGAGCCGGAGCCTTTAACCAATTCCGCAAAAAACTCCAATCGCGGGGTCTGCAACGGTTCGACAGCGACCACGCGCTTGGGCACGAATCCCCCCAGTTCCTTGCGCCGTTTCAAAAGGTATTTGGTTTCCGGCGAATCTTTGGGCGGCCGGTAAAAGGGCGTTTCGACGACATCTTCGTCACGGATGGGCACGTCGAAGCGGTCGCGGAATTCGCGCAGCTCCTTTTCGTTCATCTTTTTCTGCTGATGCGAGATGTTGCGCCCCTCGCCCGCTTCACCGAGTCCATAACCTTTGACTGTCTTGGCCAGGATGACCGTCGGGCCGCCTTTATGTTCGACTGCGGCCTTATACGCTGCATAGACCTTCAATGGATCGTGCCCACCCCGCACCAGACGAGTCAATTGATCGTCGGTCAAGTGATCAACGAGGCGGCGCAACTCGGGATATTTGCCGAAGAAATGGGAGCGGATGTAACTCCCGGTTTGGACTGTGTATTCCTGAAAGTCGCCGTCAACGGCCTCCGCCATGCGCTTAATCAACAGGCCGGAAGTGTCCGCGGCCAGTAACTCATCCCACTCGGAGCCCCAGATGACCTTGATGACATTCCAGCCTGCGCCGCGAAATATTCCTTCCAATTCCTGGATGATCTTGCCGTTGCCGCGCACCGGACCGTCCAGGCGTTGCAAATTGCAGTTGACTACCCAGATGAGGTTGTCGAGGCTCTCCCGCGCCGCCAGCGTGATCGAACCCAGCGTTTCCGGTTCGTCCGACTCGCCATCGCCAACAAACGTCCAGACGCGGGGTTCCTCGGCCGTCTTGAGGAAGCCGCGCGCGCGCAAGTAGCGCATGAAACGGGCCTGGTAAATGGACATCAGTGGCCCAAGCCCCATCGAGACCGTGGGGAATTGCCAAAAATCCGGCATCAAATATGGATGCGGATACGAGGAAAGTCCGCCGCCCTCGGCCAATTCAGTGCGGAAGTTGTGCAAATGCCCCTCGTCCAACCGATATTCCAGAAAAGCGCGCGCGTAATTGCCGGGTGTGGTGTGCCCCTGAAAATAAATCAGGTCCGCCAGCCGTCCGTTATCGGTTCCGCGGAAGAAATGATTGTAAGCGACTTCGTAAAGCGTCGCCATCGAAGCGTAACTGGAAATATGGCCGCCAACCCCGGTATCGGCGTGATTGGCGTTGACCACCATGGCCATGGCATTCCACCTCGCCAAGCTCTTGATGCGGCGCTCGATTTCCCGGTTGCCCGGATACGCGGGCTGCTGTTCCACCGGGATCGTATTGATATAGGGAGTGCTAACCGCCTGCGGCACCTCCAACCCGTCGGCGCGCAGACGCTCCGCCAGGCCGGCCAGGAGCGAACTGGCCTTCTCGCGTCCTTGCGTCTTGAGCATGACGGCGACCACCTCTTCCAGCGATTGCAGCCAGTCTCGCGGCGCGGCCGGCGTCGAGGCCGGCGACTTGGGAGCAGCAGCCGCGTCCGTGGCGGATGAAGTCTTGCTCAAATTTTTCGTCTTTACCGCTTCCATGTCAGCCCTTTAAAAGTCAAGTTCAACAATTACCATACAAGCAGCCAGTGTATGGCAGGATTCCATCGGTGACAAATGAAATGGCTAAATTCCTGCACGGCGGCGTGGATCTCGCCTTTTAACTAGCTCCCCGGCAAGGGCGCCGCCACGACAAATGGCTGCTCGTGTCGTCATTTTTCATAGGGTTGCGCCGCGAACCCCCTTGCTACAATGTGACCAATGGCGCAAACACTCGGGAGGAATTGCGCCATCGCCGGCACCGCCGGATGGCAGAGGCACCGCACTTAAAAATCCAATTTGGGCCATTGCACACCGTAACCGTTCGTCACCCGCCACATGTGGGCATTCTCGTCTGGACATCACCACGGCAACAGCACCACACGGTAAAATTGTTCCAATCCGCTGTGAGTGATTGCCAACGAAGTATACGCCCCTGCCGATATAAAATTCGTGAAAGGAGCCCAAGTTGAGTTCACGCTCGACGTTCCATCCACTCGATAATGAGCACCTGGAAATGAATTCCATGTAAGCGTAGTTGACTGGCCAGCCGAGTTCACTACTGTGACACTCGGCGGTGTCACTAATCGAAATACCGTCCCACTATCGTGGAAACCGCCACCGGATGTAGTGCCGTATAGATTACCGTCCTGAGCCATAATCAAGCCAGCGTAAGACGCATTAGCATTCGTCCCGTCAAAAACGCCGAGGGTTGTTAGATTTCCAAAAGCATCAATTCTAAAAACAGTTCCCGCATTGAAAGCCGCGCCCGCGAGAGTTGTCCCGTAAAACGCGCCATCCGATCCTTGAATAAGCCTTGCTTGCGGATAACTGCCGTTTGTGCCGTCAAAAGAAATAAGCGTCGTCAACCCTGCATTTGTTCGGAATTGAAAGACCGTTCCTTCGCCAAATTGTCCCCCAGAGGCAGTTACACCATAAAAATCGCCGTTGGTTGTCTGGATCAAGCCGCCCGAAGGGTAGCTGCCATCGTCCCCGTCTGTGAAGGAATACAACGTTGCCAGGCCCGCTGAACCGTCGTACTTGAAGATAGTGCCCCAGCCATTACTTCCACCTCGACTTGTTTCACCGTACAGGCATCCGTCGTCGGCCTCTAGGAGCCGTCCGTTTGGTCCCCCGCCATTCGTATAATCAAAATTTACGAGTGTTGTAAAGCCGCCAGACAGAGTCATTTTAAAGAGCGTCCCATTGCCTGATCCGCTGTAGTAAGTTGAGCCATAAAGATTTCCGTCTTTGGAAAACAGGAGGTCGCCCATCGGTTGAGTGCCGTTAGTATCATAATTGAGCGTAAATACGTTTGAAAAATCGCCCATCGAATCAATCTTGAATATCGTGCCCTCAGTTGTGCCCACAAAAAGTCCGTTGCTGATTTGCGTAAGGCCGGTGACTGGATAAAACGCATAGTTATCGAAGAATACAAGTGTGTCCACTACGCCGTCAGGTGTAATTTTGAACACACTGCCCGTATCGAAGTATGGGCCTCCAAACTTAGTTGTCCCGTAAAAAGCTCCGCTTGAATCCTGAACCAAACCTGCCTCAGGACCGATCGGACCATTGGAATCGAACAGTGTCACAAGCTGGACTTGAACATTGGTGCCTTGAGCCTCGACAATCGCCGAACAAGTGACCATCAAGATGAGCGCACGAAGTACCTGTTTTAGAATCGTTCTCAAACTCGTAATCATCGTAATCATAAGTCCCGGCGAGTTCATCGGCAACCCAAATCAGCTTTGCTCCACCTGGACAGTTTTTACAGTATTCAACAAGGTTAAGGGCGGGGGCTCCGCCGAGCACTTGTCGCCTCTCCATCGTGCCCTTCACGCAACTGATTTCCTGGCTGCTGAGCCGACCGGACGCCGCAGAAACAAAACAACAGGTTGGCTGCCCGCTTTGCGGGCTGCGGCCTCCCAGTTTACTATTTATCATTGCGTTCCCACGTACGTGTGGTATCGTATGAATTGAGTGGCGCTCTGGCGCCTGTTCTTTGACATTTTGCAGTCATGGCGAGCTGGCCCGGGCGGCCAGCCCGCATCCTTTTCTGTGCCCCTGAGGCGTGTGCAAAATGGGCCAGTCCAGTCGCACTCAGTCGCACCCAGTCAAACCAGTCGGACTTCTCCCTCTCTTCCACAGACTTGTGGAGGAGAGGGCAGCACCGCAGGCGGTGCATCCCATCTGTTGTTCTGTTCTGGGGGAGAGGAGGCTCCTTTTCGATACGAGGTTCATGGGGAGGAGCCTCGACCGTCGAGTACCCCTCTCCCTATCCCTCTCCCAGGGCAGCGGGGTGAGGGGACGTTTTCGGACGGTCCAGTCGCACCCAGTCGCACCCAGTCGCACCTGTCTTGGAGCCAAGGCAATTCACCTTCGTTGCCTTCGTGACCTTCTGTTCAAATCCCTGCAGGCCCGCTGGCTGCTGCGCGGATTTCACGCACGTCCGGCCCGACCAGCGCCGGTCAGTCAAGCCAGTCGCACTCAGTCGCACTCAGTCAAACCAGTCGGACTTCTCCCTCTCTTCCACAGACTTGTGGAGGAGAGGGTTGGGGGAGAGGAGGCTCCTTTTCGATACGAGGTTCATGGGGAGGAGCCTCGACCGTCGAGTACCCCTCTCCCTATCCCTCTCCCCGCGCAGCGGGGCGAGGGGACGTTTTCGGACGGTCCAGTCGCACCCAGTCGCACCCAGTCGCACTCTGTTGCCCTGACTTGGGGCCAAGGCAATTCACCTTCGTTGCCTTCGTGACCTTCTGTTCAAATCCCTGCAGGCCCGCTGGATGCTGCGCGGATTTCACGCACGTCCGGCCCGACCAGCGCCGCTCAGTAAAGCCAGTCGCACCCAGTCGCACCCAGTCAAACCTGCCAGAGATGGAGGTTCAACCGGCAAAAGGCGTGTGGCTATCGGGGGTATGAGGTTGCGTTTCCTCCGGCCTTGGACAATAAAGGATGCGCTTTTTGGGCATGGATAAATTGATTATGACTCCCGCGCCCGGCGAACGCCTCCTGCGCTTCGTCGGTGACCGCGTCCGCTTCAGCCTTCGGTTGCCGCAAGGTTTGCCGCCAGGCGCGCGCGCCCTGCTCCGCACGAATTTGGGCAAGGCCGAACGTCTTCGCCAGGAGATCGTCGCCACACACGCCGGCAAGAACCCCATGTCGGTCGCCTTTTGGCGCGACGTCCCGTTGTTGCGCGAAGCTTCCGGCGAATGGGCGGTCGAATTGCCGCTGACCGATACCGGCTTTTATCGCGCCAAGGCTTACATGGCCGATGCCGACGGCCGCCAGTTCTGGCCCGAAGGGGAGGATGCAGGGATTTCCGTGCATCCCAATGACTATCGCACGGGCAACACGATCTATTGCGCCTTCCCGCGCATGTTCGGCCCCTCCAAAACCGCCGCCCAGACCGTCGATGAAAAATCGGAGAAGGAACTCAATAAGCTTGATGACCGGGGATACGTTGTCATCCCGCCCTCGGGCACGCTGCGCGACCTGATCCGTGAACTGCCGCATATAGTTGACACACTCGGTTGCCGCGTGCTGCAATTGCTGCCCGTCGGGCCGACGCCCACCACCTTCGCGCGTTTTGGCCGATTCGGCAGCCCATACGCCAGCCTGGACCTGACGGCCATCGACCCGGCGTTGATTGAGTTTGACAAGAGAACCAACGGCGTCGCGCAGTTTTGCGAGTTGACACGCGAGGCGCATCGCCGCGGCGCGCGAGTCCTGCTGGACATGGTTATCAATCACACTGGCTGGGGCTCAACGCTTTTCGAAAACCATCCGGCCTGGTTCCTGCACGACGCCGACGGAAAGTTTGTCAGTCCGGGCGCGTGGGGCGTGACTTGGGGTGACTTGGTTGAACTGAATCCCCAATTCGTCGAGTTGTGGGATGTGCTGGCCGAGGCGTTCCTGACTTGGTGCCGGCGCGGCGTGGACGGCTTCCGCTGCGACGCCGGCTACAAAGTGCCGCTGCCCGTCTGGCAATACATTCAGGGGCGAGTGCGGCAGGAGTTTCCGGAAGCGCTCTTCCTGCTCGAAGGCTTGGGCGGGCCGATGGAGGCTACGGAAGCATTGTTGACAGAGGGCGGGATGCAGTGGGCTTACTCGGAGTTGTTCCAAAATTATAGCGGCGGCGATGTGGCCCGCTTGCTGGATTACAGCCTGCGCCAAAGCCAGCGGCTGGGCCTCTACGTGCATTACAGTGAAACGCACGACAACCCTCGCCTGGCCGCGAGCGGACGCGTCTGGTCGCTGCTGCGCAACCGCCTATGCGCTTTGGCCAGCATGTGCGGTGGCTTTGGATTTACTTGCGGTGTCGAATGGCTTGCTGCGGAAAAATTCAACGTCCATTCCAGTCGCGGCCTCGCATGGGGCGCGGGTGAGAATATCGTGCCCGAACTAGGGCGCTTGAACCGCCTGCTCGACTCGCATCCCTGCTTTTTCGATGGTGCAAAAGTGACCCGGCTCAGCGGACAAGATTCGCCCGTGTGTGTGCTGCGCCGCACTTCTGCGGAGGGATTGGACTCGGTGCTGGTGTTGGTCAATACGGATGTAAAGGAGAGCCATGCCGTTCCGCTCAATTTTGCGGATTACGAGGCCATGAATCGCCCGGAAATCGACCTCCTCGGCCAGAAGCCGCCGCAGAGGGAATTGACCCGGCGTGAGATTACTTTCAAGTTGGAGGCGGGTGCCGCGTTTTGCCTGTCTTCGACGGCCCAACCGGCGGGTCTGGCCGGGGATGATTACCGCCGCGCACGGGCGCAATCGGCTTGGGCGATCACCGCCATGAGCAAGGTGCTTCTGCCGGAACAAATCGGACCGTATCCGTGGCGCGAATTGGCCGCGCGCATTCATCTTGACGCGCACCAATTCCTGGGTTGTCTGGCGCATCTCGATCGCAGCCGAACCCACCTCGATTTGCCAGGCGCGCTCGATGCCGCCAAGGGGAAATTCCCGCAAGTGGTCACGTGGACGACGCTGGATCGACGGCGCATTACGCCCATTCCTCCGGGTCATTGGCTGCTGTTGCGGGATGACCGGCCTTTTCGCGCGCGCCTGAATTGTGGCCCGGAGAGCGCTCTCGAAGTAGCCGAATCGATCGAAGTTAGCAGAGGTTTCATTGCCTGTTTCCCGCCCAGACACCCGGAATCCCCAGTGGACGCCGGATTGGAATTGGAACGCTACGCCTCGACCACCGAGATGACGCGCGCGCAGGTGCGGTTCTTGAGGGCGGCACCGTCTTTTTCGACCCATATCACCAAGCCCGCCGCCGATGCGCTTGTCCTGCTGACGAACGGCCGTGGTGGCATGGCGCGTTTGGACGTCAATTTTGGACAAGTCAAATCGAAGTACGATTGCGCCCTCGGCGCCAACCTGCATCCGGATTATCCGGTGGACCGCCATGTCCTGGTCAAACGGCTGCGCGGCTGGATTTCCGCCGACGGTTTTGTGACGCCGCTCAATCTGCAAAACCTGGCCTCATTTGAAATTGGGCAACCTGCCGTGTGGAACTTCGTGGCCGAGGCGGGCGACAGCCGAACGGTCGAGTTGCAAATGACCGCCCACATGCTGGAAGAGTCCAACACAACCGTCTTCACTTTCGCGCGCCAGCCAGGCACGCGGCCCGCAGATCTGCCGCCGCAATTCGAAGCGCGCGTAATCATCCGTGTCGATATCGAGGACCGCAATTTTCACACCGAAACGCACCGCAACAGCGGAGCAGAAGCCCATTTCACGCAACATTGCCACGTCCTGCCAGGACAGATTGGCTTTGCCTTTACACCGGCACCGGACCGCCACTTGTTAGTCACCAGCAACGCCGGGCGTTTCCACCCGGAGCCTGAATGGTGCCAGGGTATTCCTCACCCTGTTGAACAAAGCCGTGGCCAACCTGGCTTCGGCGACGCTTACAGTCCGGGCTGGTTTGAATTTCCATTGGAGAAAGACGGGCGTGTGATTCTGGCGTTGTCCGCCGAAACACCGCCTCCGACCTTCGACACGATGCAGCCGGTTGCCGGCAAAGCCACGGAGCAGGACTCCTTTGGCCAGTGTCTGGCTCAGGCGGCAAAGGCGTTTGTCGCGCGACGAGGCGCGGGCCGCACCATCATCGCCGGCTACCCGTGGTTTCTGGATTGGGGACGCGACACCTTCATCTCTGCGCGTGGCCTGCTGGCTATTGGGATGGTGACGGAAGTGGCCGAAATGCTGGTCACGTTTGGCCGCTTCGCGGAAAACGGCACCATGCCCAACATCATTCACGGCGCCAATGCCTCCAATCGCGACACCTCCGATGCACCGCTTTGGTACGGCGTGCTGTGCGAGGAAACGGCCGCGCACACCGGCGGCAGTCTTTATGAAACGGCTGTCAATCCTTCCGGGAAAACCATCGCGGACGTGCTGCGGGAAATCGCCGCCGGTTACGCGCGCGGCACGCCCAACGGCATCCGCATGGACCGGGCCTCGGGGTTAATTTGGAGTCCGGCCCATTTCACGTGGATGGACACCAATTATCCTGCCTGCACGCCGCGCGAAGGCTACCCGGTGGAAATCCAAGCTCTCTGGATTCGCCTCTTGCGTCAACTACACAGCATTAACGCGAAGCCTCTGGACGAGCCTTGGGACGCGTTGGCCGAACGAGCCGCAGAGTCTTTGCGCAAATATTTTTGGCTGGAAGAGCAAGGCTATGGGGCCGATGTGTTGATCGCTCCGTCAGGCACATCTGCCGCCAATGCCATCCGCGACCAGGCGCTGCGTTGCAATTTTCTTTTTGCCGTCGCCTTTGGATATTTCACCGGCGCCCAAGCCCAACGCGCAGTGGCGGCTGCTTTTCAGAATCTTTTCATCCCCGGCGCGATGCGGACGCTGGCGCCTTTGCCGGTCTGGCCCCCGCTGGTCATCAATACGCCCGATGGCCGTGCGCTGAATAATCCGCGCGAGCCTTATTGGGGACGCTATCAGGGTGACGAAGACACGCAACGCAAGCCCGCCTACCACAATGGTACAGCGTGGCCGTGGGTGCTGCCGACTGCCTGCGAAGCGCTGGTCAAAGCATGGGACGCCGCACCGGAGGCAGTCGCGGCCGCCAAAGGCTGCCTGGGTAGCTTGGAATCTTTGTTGTTGTCAGACTGCCTCGGCCAGCTTCCGGAAATCCTCGACGGCGACGCCCCGCACCAAGCCCGCGGCTGCGACGCGCAGGCCTGGAGCGTGCTGGAGGCGTTGCGAGTCTGGAAGATGCTCGAGAATATGTAGAATGTATTCGCGACGACAGGCCGCGATTAATCGACGCTGTTCGGGTGCAGATCCGTTTTGACTATCGAACCGTCCGCGGCTGAGATGACAATCACGCCAACGTCCGCGTCGTCATTAGAATTCCGCAACTTCGCCGCCCAAAGTTTAATTTTCCAAACCGGGCCTTCATCGCCATGCAGCAGCCAGCATTGCGAAGCCCGCAGCGTGAGATTTTTCACCAATGGTTGTGAGCTGGCGATTTCCAGAGCGCGGTTGGAATCAATCTGCAATTTCGACCTGTCGAGCACTTTGTCCTCGCCGGTAACGGGTTCGAGCAGGCGCCATGGACGAGTGACTTTCATTTTTTGCCCGCCGCCGAATTTCACCTCGACTGCCTTGAGCGAGGCGTCCGGGTCATAATAAACGATGTACCAAATATTCGGCGTCAAGCTGGCGACGGACTTTTCCGAACGAATCTGCACGACCTTGTCCTTGCTCTGCTCGCTCACATAATGGTTGCCTTCCTTGGCGAGTTGAAAGGCCGTCATCTCACCGGCCATCGCCCAAGGAGCCACGGCGAAAGCGAGCACGGCTGTCAAAAGAACTTTCGTTATTCTCTTCATGCCCTGAACTTAACCCGAAACAAATCACTTACAAGTGAGATTTGGCTGAGGTGCCGCAGGCGCGTTCATGGAAATTGCACGTTGAATAATCCACTTCGGCCATCCAAGATCAGCGAGGATTTCGATTACCCTTGAACATGAATTGATGATGGATTTGAAGACTCAACCCACCACCCACGCCTCCGCGTCCGGCTCCTGGTGGAAGACGCTCGACCGCTACCAGAAGGAGGTTTTTGTCCTGGCCTCCCTTGCCTGGCTTTTCGATTGCCTCGGCCAGCAAGTGTTTGTCATCGGCCGCAATCCGGCCCTTGCGTCCCTAATGCCAGCGGGGACCGCGCCCGATAAACTCAAGGAATGGGGCGGCTACATGACCAGCATTTTTATTGTTGGCTGGGCGACGGGTGGATTGTTTTTTGGCGCGGTGGGAGATCGCATTGGACGCGCCCGCGCCCTGGCGATCACCATCTTGCTCTACGGACTTTGCACTGGGTTATCGGGCTTGGCCACCGGCACGACGGATTTCGCGGCGTATCGGTTCATTGCCGGCTTGGGAGTCGGCGGCGTTTTCGGACTGGCGGTGGCGCTGTGCGCGGACTCCTTGCCGGACCTGGCCCGCCCACGAGCGCTGGGCATGCTGCAAGCGCTCTCGGCCGTCGGCAACATCATCGGAGGCATCATGGCGGTCATTCTCGGCTATCGCCAGTTTCTAGACCCGCAAAGCGCGCCCGCGTGGAAGTCGCTGTTTTTTCTGGGCGCGATTCCGCCGCTGGTTTGCGTTGCGTTTCAATTCAAGTTGAATGAACCGGAAAAATGGATCAAGGCCAGGGCCGAAGGCAAAATCACCGGCGCCCGTTTCGGTTCCTACGCATCGCTTTTCGGCGAGGCGCGCTGGCGCAAGCCGGCGTTGTTCGGCATGTTGTTGTGCGTGGCGGGAGTGGTGGGATTGTGGGGCATCGGCTTTTTTAGCCCGGAGCTGGTCAACGATGTCGTCGGCAAATCGCTGGCGGCGCAGAATGTCCCCGCCGCGGAAATTCCCGGCCGGCGGCTGATGTGGGTGGGCTTGACGATGATCGTGCAGAACTCCGGCTCCTTTCTCGGCATGCTGGCTTTTACGCGGCTGGCGCAAGAATACGGACGGAAGAAAATATTCGCGTTGTCGGCGGTGTGCGCGTTTGTGAGCACGGTGGCAGCGTTTAAATTCCTGACGCAGCCGTGGCAGATTTTCGTGTTCTGCCCTGTGATGGGCTTTTTCCAACTGGCGTTGTTCGCCGGGTTTGCCATTTACCTGCCGGAACTTTTCCCGCTGCGCTTGCGGAGCACGGGCACAGGCTTTTGTTACAACGTGGGACGGTTTGTCGCGGCCAGCGGGCCATTCACGCTAGGCGTGCTGCAACATCACCTCTCCTTTCGCAACGCGTGCTGTTGGGTCAGCTCAATCTATTTGCTGGCCTTGCTGGCTCTGCCCTTCTTACCGGAAACAAAAGGGCAGCCTCTTCCGGAAGATTGACGAAATATTTTCTTCCCGTCCTAATCTTAATCTTGACTCAATTCGGAGGAATCGGAGATTAGGATTAAGATTACGATTACGATTAAGAGAAAGCAGTCAACTACTCTTCGTGGGCGGGCCGCAGGCGCGGGTCGTCCAAGTCCAGGCGGTAGAGAATCTGGTTGTAATTGTAGCGGGGCGTGACGGGTGGATTGCGGGCGAATTCGGCACTATGCGTTCCCTCAAAAATCAGGACGGGGGAGTTTTCCGGCGTGAATTCCGGGTGCAGGCTCGGATTGTAGAAAGTGTAATTGTCGTGACTCAGAATTCTCACTGCCAGCCCCCAAGGCCCCGTCGGCACGCGCGCTTCTGCGTACCAGACTTCTCCCAACGGGGAAGGTTTTCCGTCGCCTTGCACGAATACTGTCACCCACCTTTTCCTCCACGCGTTCCAAGCCATGGAGCCGGACTGGGGGCGCACGCTTTCGCGTGTTCCCACCGCCAGCAATTTCTTTTGCGGCGTCAACCGTTCCCAGGAATTGGTGTCTTGCCACCTCTCGAACGTGGCCGGGCAACGCATCATGGGGAACGGATTGCAGAACAGCACCCATGATTTCCCGGCGTCATCGGTCCATTTGATGGCATGTCCATCCGGCGCCAATGAAGGACGGGGCGAGGCGTCGGTCTCCTCCCACAAAAGGCGAAACAACTCGAAGGACGCGTTGGCATCGTTCCAAACCACCAAGCCACGACGGTATTCGCGCAAATGATCGCGCACCTTGACATAACTGGCCACCAGATGCTCCCGCCCTTGCGCGTCGGGCAGGGTCACGAGAGCTGAAAGCCAGGTCGGACCTGAACCGGGCATTTTGGCCACGCCTTTGGGAACGCCCTTGTCGTCCCTGAAATAATACAGTGGCACGCGCAGCGGCGGTTCCAAGGAAGCCAGCGGTTGCGGCGAAGTCGTCGCAGCGGTGCTGTCAAATATGCCCAATGGATATTTGGGAAGAGTGGTGTCGCCCCACACCCAAAAAAGTTTCCCGCCATAGACCGCGTTTTGCACGGAGTCGGACCCCAGGATGCCGGATTCCTGCCAAGCTAGTTCGGCGCCCAGTTTCTGGCTCTCGCCGAAAACTCCGGCGCCAGTAATTCGCCCCAAACACCGGGCGATGATCGCGCGGTCAACTTCCAGGCGATGCACCTGGCCAGGCTCGGGCGTGAACCGAAACCCAGCGTAGCCAAAGCCATCCTTCTTGACTTCGTAGCCCTGGCCTTTGACCTCGAACCAAGTTTCCTTGCCCATCAATTCCGGAAGATCGAAGGCGATGATACCGGCGTTGTCCGTGACAAATCCCACACCGTGCAGAGTTTGCAATTCCAGAAGCGGAACCGGCCAGCCGCACGATTTGTCCACCACTTCAATCCGGCACGGTTGGCCAGCGGAAACCTGCAGCGCCGAGCCCAGACCCAGTTGCACGAGGCCGAGCGCTGCCCAGCGTCCGAATCGCAACGAGGTAAAAGTAGATCGAGACCTCATCATTTCGTGCTCATGTCCCGAACGTTTGCAATTTTTCCAATTTCACCTCTACAGAGACAGCGGCGGGTGGAGGTTTCGGTTTGGTTAGGCAACCCCACCAGAAACCCAAGCCATATAAAATGTGGCATGCACTAATCAGAATCGCGATGGCCGGAAGCCAATGCAGCTTCTTCAACGGAGTCACCGCCAACGCCTGGACGAGAACCGCCGCGCCGTAGGCCGCCAGCACCCACCAGCAGATCGAGGGCAAAATCGGTAACAGCACCAGGAACAAGCAAAAGAGCGGCGGCGCAAAATTCGGCGCAGAGCGGATGGTGGGATGCAGGCGAACTTGCTCGGCGCGGCCCCGCCCGTAATTCATGAGCATCCGTCCAAAGGCCTTGAGAGTCGGACGTGGTCGCCGATAGACAATCAGTTCCGGGTCGTAGCGCAGCTTTCCGCCTCGCTTCTGCACTTCATCCATCAAGGCATTTTCCTCGTTGGGATACAGCCTCTCGTTAAATCCGCCCAACTCGAGCACGGCTTCGCGGCGCGCCAGCAAATTGCACAAGATCAATTCCTTTTCGCTGGTCTCGCGCGGGGTTCCCACTTTTCGGTAGCGCGCGCAACTGGAGAAAAAGGCCAGCCAAGCGCCCATCGTCACAGCGAACGCCTGCTCCAACGCCGGCGCGTCCGGCGGACAAAGGCTCGGCCCGCCCACCATCTTGACATCCGCCGAAGTGAATTGCGCCACGGCGCGCCGCAGATTGCCCGGCAACGCCATCGAATCGTCGTCGAGAAAGTAAATGATCTCCCCAGCGGCGGCGCGCAGGGCGGTGTTCCGCTGCACGGAGGGCTGTTTGCCCCGGGCCAGGATGATTTCCAATTTGTCCTGGGGATAATCCAATTGCCGAGCGGCGGCGACGGCCCGGACCTCGGCCATATCTGGCCGGGCGGCGATGATGACGGTGACTGTAGGCAGACTATTGTCCACGGTGCAGTAAACTAAAGTTTTGCGGACAAAGAGCAATGCGGAAGCGGACGTGCGTGTCCCGCCGAATCCGTCTGGCTTGCACTTCGCCCGGGAGACACTTAACGTTGGGTGGTCAGACTAAATCACGCACCATGACAGAGGCCGAGAAAAAGATGTGGGAACGAGAGCGCGAGAGAGGATACAGTCGGTATCTCTTAAGGAGCTTATTGAGAGCCGGCATCCCATTCGCCATCATGGCGACGCTTGTGCATTTCGCGTTTTCTATTCTCAGGCACCATCCACAGCTACCGTTGTGGGAGCAAGTCGTTCGGTTCGGATTTTACGCGTTGGCCTTTGGCTGGCTTCATGGGGCAAACGATTGGAGCCGGAATGAGATTCATTACAAGCAACCGACTCTTCCTCCTGAGGATTAGCGTGCATGCCCTCAACCGTGGCCGATACGGGCTGCCGTCGAGCCTGGACTTTAGTCCGCGACCCATAAATGAGCAAAATTCCAATCACCCCTTACGTGGACGCGGTTCATCGCCGCCAAGTCGTGGCGTTGTGGGAGGCCGTCTTCGCTTACGAGACGCCGCACAACAGGCCGGGTCTGGCCATTGACAAGAAGCTCGCGGTTGACGATCAGCTTTTCTTTGTGGCGGTCGCTGACAATGCGGTCATCGGCACCGTCATGGCTGGATACGATGGTCATCGCGGCTGGATTTATTCCGTGGCGGTCGCTCCATCCCATCGAAGGCAAGGCGTCGGCTCGCGTCTGGTTTCCCATGCGGAGCGCGCGTTGATCTGCAAGGGCTGTGTGAAGATCAATCTGCAAATCCTGGAAGGGAATGAGAGTGTCACGGCGTTTTACTCGACTTTGGGTTATTCCGTGGAGAAACGTATCAATATGGGCAAGCGCATCCCGGAAAATGTTCCAATCGATTAAACCGCCTCCCAGGCTCCTGCATAATCCGCACATCTCGTCTTGCGCACGCACTGCCTTCCTCGTACCCTCGCGCCAATGAAGGCGAGGTTCGTTGTCATTCTTTTGCTGCTCAACGTCGCGGCAGTGGCGGCGGGGTTTGTCTATTTTAGCGGGTATTGGGGAGCACAAACTGACCAGGAGCGCGAGTCGGCCCAAACCGAGTTGGCCGCCTGGAAAGCCAGATTCGAAGCGCCGGAATCTTCTGCGCCGGCAAAGCCGTTACTCGTTTATGAAACCAACGATTTCCATTGGAGTCAGATCGAATCCACCAATTACCGGGCATTCATCGCTAATCTCCGCGCCGTCGGCTGCCCGGAACGCACCATCAAGGATATCATCATCACCGATGTCATGCGCCTCTACGCGCAACGCCGCGGTCAATACTATCACAACGGGCGACCTTTCCAATACTGGGAAACGAACGATAAACGCAAATTAACCGAGCCGCAAATTGAAGAGCGCGACCAGCAGTTGGCCCTGATCGACAAGGATCTCCCCGCCGTTCTTCGCGAATTGCTGGGCATCAATTACGAACGCGAGCTCAACAAATACTTCGTCGATGCGGACGAGGACGGAAGTCGCCTGGGGTTTCTGTCCGAAGATCAGCGCGCACAAGTGCTGTCGCTACGTGAACAATTCGAAGGCAAACGCGAGCGGATTCTCTACGGCTTGCAAGACGGAAAACCGGCGCCTTCCGATATCGAAGAACTGCGGCAGATCGACCAGGAACAGGATGAGGCGCTGTCCCAAGTTCTCACTCCCGAGGAAAAGGAGCAGTACGAATTGAGCACCTCGCCTACGGCCGACCGGCTGCGCCAGGAATTGATCGGGTTCAATCCGACGCAAGAGGAGTTTCTCGATCTGTATCAACGGCAAAAAGCAATCGATGACGCTTACGAATTCGAAGACACCAAGGACCCGACGGTGATGGCGGCCAAGGCGGCCGATGAGGCGGAGGCGATGAAGACGTTCAAGGGAAATTTGGCTGGCGATCGCGTCGCGCAGTTTGACCGCTCACAGGATGCGGACTATCAAAACCTCTGCGTGCTGAGCCAGCGTTATGATCTGCCCGCCGACGCCGCCGGCACACTGCTGGACATGCGCCAGACCGCGGAGGAGGAGAAGCAAAAACTGCTGTCAGATAAAAACGTCGCGCCCGAGCGCCTCGAGGCGGCGCTTCAAGCCATCCAGGCCGAGACGGAAAAAGCCGCCCGCGAGACGCTTGGCGAAAAGGCCTTCACTCAGTATTCGCAATCCGCCGCCTGGATCAAAAAGCTGGGCACGAATTGATTTTTTCAGGATGCCCCGATAATAATTCCCACCAGAAACACCAAAAATCCGCCCAGACCAACTTGCAGGATTGCGGAGGACAAAGGCGTGTCCATGAACCGGTGCCGCACCCAGGAAATAATCCCCAATTCCACGCACACCACGCCGACCGCGATGGCCGTGGCCGTATGCACGTTGTTGATCAGGTAGGGCATCGTGTGGCCCAACCCGCCCAAGGCCGTCATGAGTCCGCAGATGAAACCGCGCGTCCACGGATGACCGCGACCAGTCAAAGTGCCGTCGTCGGACAACGCTTCCGCGAAACCCATGCTGATGCCGGCGCCAAGGCTGGCGGCCAATCCTACCAGGAATGTCGGCCAACTCTTGTGTGTCGCAAGGGCCGCGGCGAACAATGGGGCCAACGTCGAGACGGAGCCGTCCATCAATCCAGAAAGTCCAGGCTGAATTATTTGCAGCGCGAAGACTCGCTTCGCTCGCGCCTCGTCGCTCCCGCTCAACTCGCCCGTGGACATGTGTCCCGCCACCTCGACGTGGTTTCGCTCCTCTTCCGCCAAGTCGCCGAGCAATTGCCGCACACCCACGTCGGTGGTTTGCCGAACCGCTGCCTCGTAGAATCGTCTGGTTTCAATTTCGATCAACTCGGCCTGTTTCTGCGCGGCCTTGAGGTTGAGCGGACGCATGCGCCACAGCGGCCGCCGCTTGACAAAACCTCGCACGTCCTCGCGCCGGATCAGAGGGATATGCTCGCCGAAACGGGCGCGATAAAGGTCCAGCAAGCGGTGGCGATGCGTATCCTCCTGGCGCCCAAGTTGGCGGAATTTCTCGGCTTGCTCCGGAAAACGCTCGCGCAAACCGTCGGCAAACTCGTCGAAAATGTGAGCGTCTTCCTCTTCCAGCGCCACGGCCAGGGCCAGGATTTCACGTTGGTCAAGACTTTGAAATGAGCGCATAAATGGTTCGAAAGAGCCTCGCAGTTAGAACTTCAAATTCCAATCGTCTCGCGCATACCTTTCCTCGATCAACTTTCGGCAATCCGGCACATCGGACAGGGACGTGCGCGCCGCCCACGCTTCGCGCAGCGCTTCCTTAAGTGCCGGGGCCGGCACATCCAGATTCATCAAAAAGCGGTCGTGCCCGCGGCCTTCCCGATAATCTGGCTCACGCGATGGCATTTGCAAGAATCGATCCATCTGACTGAGGTCAAAACGCAGGAGGAACGTTCCGTGAAAAATCAGCGTATGGCGTTTGCGCCGCTGCGCGTTGCCGGAAAACTTTAGCCCGCCTATGGCCAAATCCGTGCAGCCCCTGATTTCCACATTCTGCTGGAGAAAACCGGCGAGTGTCGCGCGCTGGCGCTCCATGATGAGGCGGTTAGCGCCGGTGATGGACTCCAGCGCCGGATGGCCGTCGATCCTCAACACCAACGAATAATTCAGGCAACCCGGCCCTTGCAAAACCGCTCCACCGCCGCTGCAACGGCGAAGAATGCCCAAGCCCGCCTGACGGCACGCCGCTACGTTGACTTCCCGCGCCACTTCGTTGGAATATCCGGCGACGACGAAACATTGCTCAGGTTGCCAGAAGCGCAAGACCTCCGCGCCGGAGCCGTCGTCGCACGCATCCAGCAACGCCTCGTCGCATGCCAGATTGGCGGCGGGAGAGGCAAGCGTGAGATCGAGATATTTCATGAAGCTACTTTCTTTCTCATCTTAATTGTAATCTTGCTTCCTCTTGACATGCAACGCGGAAAACGGGCTTGCTCCAAGCGTCAATCGAAGGTAGACTGGCGGAAATATCCACGACGTGAACAACTCGACTCAAGTTTTATAGTCGTTATGAAAAAATGCAGCGATTGCGGAGTCGAATATCCAGATGAGGCTACGCAGTGCGTGACGTGTCACACCGATTTAAATGCGCCATCTGCATCGCCTGAGCAGGATTTCAAGACCGAGCCAGTGATGTCTCCCGAAGAGCAGCAGTTTTGGGAAAGAATGACCTTCCGACAGTTTACCATTTTGTTGCTGAGATTGCAGGCTTTGTGGCTTGTCTTTGACGCTGTTGTTGAGGTCACTTATCTGCCTCCGTATTTCGTCGGATTCAACGCGCTTTCGACTTACGCTTCGAGATCTCCAGCGTTGGGTCTCGGATTTTTCCTGGCGCTTTTGCGTATTATTTTGCACGTCGCGGCAGCCCTTGCCCTCGTTATGTATTCTGAACGAGTGGTGAGTTGGTTCGCCAGGGACTGGTTTTCAAAACCGTCTAATGCCGGCAGCAAATCGCTCCAGCCAACAGGCGCGGCGCCGAAGGAGCCGAGCCATGATTGAAATCAAAATCAATCTTCAGGCGGCAATTGGATTTGGTCGTTAACTCTCGACACACACATGAACACCAAATCCAGAAACTTGCTGCTGCGCTGGCATTCCCTCGAAAAAGAAGATGGGCTTCGTCGGGCAAAAGCTGCCGTGCTCGTCCTTGGGTTCGCAGGATTGGCACTGTCCATTTTCATCGTTTTCGCCATCGTTTATAAACTTCATCCCATCGCGATCGCCGTCGCGGCGGCAGTCATGGGATGGGTCGTCGCAGAGAGGAATGCGCTCCGGACCAGATTGGTTCAGTGGCCCGCCATCAGGCGATATGTTGACTGGAAGCGCGTTGAGGAGGATTTACACACTGACCACACGGGAACTTAGCACGGCCTATCAAGGGAAGTAGCTGTCGCTTCTCCTATTGCTGTCCCCAACCGAATCGGCTTGTAATCGGCCAATAGACAAAGAAGGCCTTTCCAATCACGTTGTCCTCCGGCAACGGACCCCAGTAACGCGAATCCAGACTATTGACAGTGTTATCGCCAAAGGCGACAAATTCGCCGGAAGGCACGTTGATCGAATCCTCCGGTCTGCCCAGGTTGCTCTGTCCCGCCAAAACATGACCGCTGTAGTGACTTTCCTCCGGCTCGGAGCGCGGATCGAATCCATAAACATTTTCGAAATGCGGCGTGGATGCATCCAACCGCCGGCCGTCGATGCGCACGTGCCGATCGTCGCCGATGCTGACGGATTCGCCGCCCAAGCCGATGAGCCGCTTGATGTAAAATTGATCCTGATCCCTGATGCCGACAATGCCCCTGGTTTTGAAAACGATGATCTCGCCGCGGCCGGGATGCCGGAAATTATAGGTGAACCGATCGACAAAGAGATGGTCGCCGGTGGTTTCTTTGAAGCGAATGATCGGCTGGCCTTTGCGAAATGAATAGCGCCGGGTCAGCCCGGCATCGATTTGGTTCTTCGCGTCCTCTTCGGGGCCACACCAAAGCGTGAACGGCACTTCCTCATCCGAGCCATCGTAGCGCACCCAAAGCGTCTGCCGATTGATCACATGCAGCGAATGATCCACCCGGCTGACGCGCACAAGTTGGCCGTCTTGCGGAGCAATGATCTCGTGGTAGAACCTGCCGTGCACCGCCACCTCGTAGGCCCTCGTGAGAAGGCCCGGCATTTTGAAATTCGCATCCGCGCGTAAATCTTCCGTCTTGACACCATACAACGTTGGCTGCATCGAGCCGGTCGGAATTTTAAAGGGTTGCAGAAAAAACGTGCGCACACCCATGGCCACGACTATGGCCACCAGGAACACTTCCACATTATCACGCCAATCCGCGTAGGGGTAAGGCTTGATCCATTTGGTGGCGGTTTTTTCCAGGGCCTCCATTTGCTTTTGCAGAGCGGCGTCATCGGCATCCGCGTCGAGGGCCGCCTTGATCTCCTTCAGCGCGTCCTCGAGGGCGGAGACGGCCTGCGGCGAAAGGATATCGCGCTGGGAGTTGAGTAATTTTTGGACATGTTTGCGCATGTCGCTGGCGTGGCGGACGGTGCTGGAAATGAACCATCGTAATTGCATAGTGAATCAGGCCTTGAGCACTTCGATAAAAGCTTCCTGCGGAATGTTGACGGAACCGAAGGATTTCATCCGTTTCTTTCCTTCCTTTTGCTTTTCCAGCAACTTGCGTTTGCGCGAAATGTCGCCGCCGTAACACTTGGCCGTGACGTCCTTGCGCAACGCGCTCACGGTCTCGCGCGCGACGACCTTGCCGCCAATGGCGGCCTGGATGGCGACCTGGTATTGCTGGCGCGGAATAACTTCCTTGAGCTTGGCCGCCAGCGTGCGTCCCCTGCCTTCGGCCTTGGTCCGATGCACGATGCAGGAAAAGGCATCGACCGATTCGCTGTTGACCAGCATGTCCAACTTGACCATGTCCGAGGTTTGGTAACCTGCGTGCTCATAATCCATCGAGCCGAAGCCGCGCGTGATGCTTTTGATGCGGTCATGGAAGTCAATTAAAATTTCCGACAGCGGCAGCGTGCTCGTCATCATGACGCGCCGCGTGTCCAACGTCTCGGTGTGATCGACTTCGCCGCGTTTCTCCGCCAGCAACGCCATCATGTCACCGATGTATTCGTTGGGCGAAATGACAAACGCGAAGACCATCGGCTCTTCCATTCGTTCGATGTAAGTGGCTTCGGGCAGAAACGCCGGATTGTCGATTTCCTTAACCGTGCCGTCGGTCATCACCACTTTGTACACGACGCTCGGATAGGTGGCGATGATGTCCATGCCGTATTCGCGCCGCAGTCGTTCCTGCACGATTTCCAAATGGAGCAAACCGAGAAAGCCGCAGCGAAAACCAAAGCCCAGCGCGACGGAACTCTCCGCTTGATAGACGAAGGCCGAGTCGTTCAATTGCAGCTTGGCCAGGTTGGCCTTGAGATGCTCGTAATCAGCGGTGTTGATCGGATACAACCCGCTGAAGACCATTGGATGAATTTCCTTGAAACCCGGCAGCACCGGCGACGGATTGCGCGCGTCGGTGATGGTGTCGCCCATCTTGACGTCCTTCGGGCTTTTGATGTTGGCCGTCATGTAACCCGTTTCACCCGTCTCCAACTTCTCGCGCACGTAAGGCTTGGGATTGAAGCTGCCGACCTCCTTGATCTCGACCGCCTTGCCCGAGTGCAGCAATTGGACGTGCATGCCCGCGCGCAACTCGCCGTTGAAAACGCGCACGTGCGTCACGACGCCTTTATACGTGTCAAAATAAGAGTCGAATCCCAACGCCTGCACGCTGACCGCGCCGGTCGCTTTCGGCGGCGGAATGCGCGCCACGATGGCTTCCAAAATATCCTCGATGCCGATGCCCTCCTTCGCGCTGGCCAGGATGGCGTTCTCGCTGGGGATGGCCAGGATGTCCTCCATCTGCGCCTTGGTCGCCGCCACGTTGGCGTGGGGCAGGTCAATCTTATTTATGACAGGGATGATGGCCAGGTTCTGCTTGGTGGCCAGGTGGACATTGGCCACCGTTTGCGCCTCGACTCCTTGCGCGGCGTCGATGATCAGCAGCGCGCCTTCGCACGCGGCCAGGCTGCGGGAGACTTCGTAGGAAAAATCGACGTGGCCGGGTGTGTCAATAAGATTCAATTCGTAGGTCTCGCCATTCTTGGCCTTGTAAAGCATGGTGACCGGGTGGGCCTTGATGGTGATGCCCCGCTCTTGTTCCAGGTCCATGGAATCGAGCAATTGCTCCTCCATGTCGCGCGTGGCGACCGTGCCCGTGCGGTGCAGCAGGCGGTCCGAAAGCGTTGTCTTCCCATGATCGATATGGGCAATGATGCTAAAATTTCTTATGTGTGCGGCGTCCATTTATGCGAATCGCTCCGAATACACCATAAAGGCGAACCGCCCCGGCGAAAAGATAAAAGCGAAACGAAGGTTGAAGCCCTTGATCATTGGCGGCTTTTTCGGGAGCAAGTTCGTTTCAATTCAGAAAGGGGTGTGGAAATATCTGCAAATATCGACAAAATCAACGACTTGCATAAGCTCACCCGAACTTCGCCTCCGGTTTTCCTGGTAGGGACGCCGCGCTGCGGCGTCCAGGTCGGCGTAGCAGCCCGCGAAGCGGGCATCTCGTGTGAAGTTCTGACTCACCGACCCTGCCGAAACCTAAACCCAAGCCATTGACCCCTCTGCAAACTGTCAAAGAACAGGCACCTGAGCGCCACAACTTTGGACTATACCACACATAATTGGGAACGCCACCAGAAATCTGTAAATATTTTCCAGCAGCGATTTTCTCGGGAGGGGCGAGCGCCGCGAGTCCGTGACTTCGCGTTACATAGTGGAACTGGGATTTGTCATCGCAGGAGCGTCCAAGAAGCCATCCA
>DASYNM010000261.1:0-4194 GCA_036008545.1 Verrucomicrobiia bacterium | reverse complement strand
CGTTGCGCCAAGACTCCCTCCAGCGATGAGGAAATCAGAAGCGCCTCGACCCCCATGTCCACCAGTCGGGTGACTGCGCCGGTGGAGTCGTTGGTGTGCAGAGTGCTGAACACTTGGTGGCCGGTCAGCGCGGCCCGAATGGCGATTTCCGCCGTTTCGGAGTCGCGGATTTCACCCACCATGATGACGTCCGGGTCCTGGCGCAGGATGGCCCGCAGACCATTGGCAAAGGTGAAATTGCGCGTCGGCCGAACGGGAATTTGCGCAACGCCCGCCAGTTCGTATTCCACCGGGTCCTCGATGGTCACGATTTTCTTTTCCGGCGAGTAGATGCCTTGCAGTATCGAGTACAGCGTGGTCGTCTTCCCGCTTCCGGTGGGGCCGGTGGCTAGAAAAAGGCCGTGCGGCTTTTCCACCAGGCGCCCCATCAAATCCGAGCGTTGCTGGTCCAAGCCCAATTCAATCGGTGTCAGCAGCCGAGAGTTCTTTTCCAACAACCGCATGACAAGGCTTTCGCCATATATAGTTGGCATGGTGCCGACCCGAATGTCTACGCGGGCGCCCCGGTGATTGATCTGGATATGGCCGTCCTGCGGCATGAAACGCTCCGCGATGTTCATGTCGGCCATGATCTTGATGCGCGACACCAAGGCTGCATGAAGGTCTTTTGGAGGCGGCGGCTTTTCTTGCAACAGGCCGTCTATCCGATAGCGCAATTGCAGCGTATTCTCAAAAGGCAGCATGTGAATGTCGCTGGCGCGCTCGCGCAAGGCTGTGGAAATGATGACGTTAACCAGATTGATGACCGTCGGCTCATTGGCCATGACCTCGATGTCGTGCAGGTTCTTGCCCTCCGCCGAGGCCGTGCGGTCGGGTTGGAGGTTCTCAATCATCTGCTCGACCGTCACCTGGCACGATTCGGCGATTCTTTCCAACAATTCGGCCGATTCGACAACCTGCTCCTCGACTTCCAAACCAGTCAGGAGGCGGATGTCATCAATGACCCGCTGATTGCCCGGTTCGGCTGTGGCAATGACGATAGTGCCGCCGCCCACTCTGAGCGCTAAAACACGGTGGCGCTTGATAAACTCAACCGGCAAAACCCCCGCCGCCTCGGGAGAAACGGCCAGACGGGCCGGACTGCCTGCCCGGCTGCCGTTACTGGCGGCTTTGCTCACGGATGGGTCGCTCAATGGCTGCATAACAATGCCTCCAAGACCTTAGACTCTTTGGCCATGACGTGTTCGTTTACAATTGTACTAAGACAGTTGGACACCCTTGACAGGGAAAAGTTTCAAAAAATGTGAAAGAATCCATCGGTCAGCTCCCAATGCGAGCGCCGCGTCGTTAGATTCGCTTAACTTACAAGACGCTTGTCGCGGCTGAAATCACGCAAAGAAAATGGACAATCCGATGCCGGAACGGTGAATGGGGAGATGGTGTCAAGGCGTCTTCAGTTCGTTCGCGAACTGGATTTGCATGTCACCAGAACGTTCGTGCTGAATGCGTACCGCAAAACCACCGCCGCTGATGGCTTCCACTGTGTAGCCTTGTGCGCCATTATTGAGGCTGTTGACACGCGGCAGGGATTTTCCGCCGGCGCGAACAACGGTCGGCGCATTCCGCAATCGCAGAACTTCGCGCGCGGCTTTGTCGAACGTCTGGTAATCAATCTGTTGGTCACCGTAATGAACGGAGCGAACGACAGAGCTTGAGCCTAAGAGATGCGATTCGTTGCGCGGCGCCCATTCCGGCACAGAGGCGATGCCGCGTTGAAAGTGGCGCATGTTATCGCCGTAGCCGTCGGAGAACCAGTAGCCAGTCGGCTCATCGATGCTGGCCCTGACCAGCCCGTCTTCGCGCGAGGCGTAACTAGCCCAATTGAAGGAGCGGAAGGCGCGTTCCTTGGAATCGAGGTCGCCGGTCACTTCATACCAAAGCGCGCGCACGGAGGCGTAGCGCGCGGTGTGGCTGGACATTTTGTCCTTATCGTTGACTTGCTCGGAAAGCGCTTCCGCGCCCCATTGCAGCCCCCTTTCGTGCAGGCCCGCCATGGTCACCGAGTCGGTGGCGAAGAAGCCGGTGACCCAATCCAGTATCCGCTTGGCATGAACGAGCGCGTCGCGATCCTTTTCCGGGTGCTGGAGCAAATAGCGCGCGGTTTCCAGCGCCGAATACTGGTTCCGGTTGGTGCGGTAATCGGCATAGATCAATACATCCTCGAAATACTGCGTCCAGACTTGGTTTTCGACGGGGTAAGTCATGAGCCAATGCCACGCCATGTCCCGCGTGCGCGCGTAGGATTTTTGGCGGCCTAGCTTGAGGCGGAGTAATTCATCGAACAAACGAATGGGGCCGATGGTATTGGCTGTGTAGTCCTCGCGAATCCGAGTCCCGGTTTTGGCATCGACGCGAAAAGGCCAAGGGGAATGGCTCTCATCTCCGGGACGCACGCGCGCCGCCAACGCGTCCGCGCAATGGATGGCAGCCTGGAGATATTTTTTCTCAAGGGTGTATTCGTAGAATTGGAGATAGGCGTAACCCAGTTCACCAACCTTGTCCGGCTCCAGAAAGCCCACGCCGTCTCCGCGCCCGCAAGGCGCGTGGTTTTCCTGGTCGCAATAAATGGTGTCCGTACCACCGCGATACAAAAGATTGCCAGCATCGGAACTTGAATAAGGAACCAACGACCAGGAATCGGCAGCGTCGGTGGTGCCGGACGCGATCATGTGATCCAGCATTTGGCGCACGAGATCCATCACGGTTGGGTCCCCGCTATAGGCATAATAAAGCAGCGCCGAGTCGGTGAGCATGGCGGACAAACCGGCTGGGTTGTGAGCCCAGGGGCGTCCCGCGAAGAACGGTTGCGCAGGATCGTTCAGTCCGTTGAATTCCGGGTAGGTGAAATAGGTTGGGTAACCATCGGCTTGGGCTGGGATACTTTTGAACATCTCCCAGTCATGCACAACTATCCAATCATACGGAGAATCCGTATCCACCCAACTGAGGAGCTTGCCTTTTTCGTCGAGACGCACGTCGTGCCAGAAGAGTTGACTGGCTTGCAGGACGTTTGCCGCAACGAACCACGCAGCAGTCAAAAGGACAACCCATGTCAAGGGAACAAATCGCGTTTTGTGAGTCGGAGCGTTGATGACGTTCAATCGTGAAGATGGTCTCAATTTTTCTTCTGTAACGTGCGCAGGTCAACGCTCGCAGCACGGCTATAAACTGGGACGCGCACGGCAAGAGCATCGAACCCCAGAAAATATCCGGCCGATTTATCCGATTTGCCGGCGCATTCGAAGCGCAAAGTATGCTTGCCTGTCGTCAGCGATTGTGTCCCGAGCTTTTCCGCCGTCGGCGTGATGTCCGGATCGTAAAGATCAAGCTGGGCGATTTGCTTACCGTCGAGCAACACGCGATAAATGCCGTAATCGTGAGCATGCACCATTTTAACGGTCAGCGGGGCCGTTTGGTTTGTCGGGCTCTCGAACGTGACTTCCACCCAGCCTTTGTCGTTGAGCGGTCGGAACCAAAGCTGCTTGCCGTCAGTGACCCCGCCCAAATTTTGCACTTCGAGTGGATCGTCGGAATGCTTTGCCGTTGTGACCGCGTCGTGGCCCTTAAGCAGGAGCGAATCGTGGAACGGCAATCGATCTGGACCGGTTGGCAAGGCCGGCCAGGGCTGGTGCGGTTCGATTTGATACCAGAAGGCCACGCTGGACATTAAGTCGTCGCGCTCGATGTAGCCGGTGGACGTGCCGTCCGGAAAATCCTGGCCGCCCCGGTGTTGGATTTCCACGTGCAACGAATTGGTGAAAGCAACCGGATCGGGAATATGCCAGCGATAGGCGCTGCCGCGATCGCCGGTGTCATAGCCCTCCCACAATGGCGTGCCGTAGAACGGGCCGGATTGTTCGCGGAAACCCCAGCCGTCGCAAAAATAATCCTCAGTTCCGGTTCCACGCAGGCTGGGTTCTTTTTCGCCGTCGATGAAGAACAAATCGTTTCCCTCTCCAAACCATCCCGGCGACACCAGACAAACGCTCAACACCGTGCCCACGTACTGTCCGCGTCCTTTGATGTCCGCGATGAGATAGTTCTGCCCCATCGTGCATGGATATTCCTGGCGATACATGGCGTGGAAATAGGCGCTCTCTTCCGGCAGCGAAGGGAGCTTCTGCCAGTCAATGT
>DASYNM010000260.1:0-11064 GCA_036008545.1 Verrucomicrobiia bacterium | reverse complement strand
GTTTTTTATGACAAGCCCGTGCTGAAGTTCACCCGGCTGCTGGAAACCTATCTGGCGGTCGCGCCGGGCGGATGGCGGACCTTTCCGGAAGTGGTCTCCAACTGGCTCGGCGGTAAATTGGACTTGCGCAAAACCATCCGCGAGGAATTGCCGGGTCTGAGCGCCGATTGCCCGATCCAATTCACAGCGCATCACCAGGCTCACGCTGCCAGCGCCTTCTATCCGTCGCCCTTCACCGAGGCGGCCATCCTGACGATTGACGCCGTAGGGGAATGGGCGACGACGACCATCGGCCGCGGGCATGGCGACACGATCGAATTGCTGAAGGAGATGCGCTTTCCGCATTCGCTGGGCATGCTCTACTCGGCGTTTACGGATTACTGCGGATTTCGCATCAATTCCGGCGAATACAAGCTCATGGGTCTCGCTCCCTATGGCGAACCGATTTACGCCGAAGCGATCCTGCGCGAATTATTGGACCTGAAAGCCGACGGTTCGTTTTGGATGAATCTGGACTGCTTCAATTTCCTGCGCGGCACGACCATGACCAACGGCCGCTTTCATCGGCTGTTCGGAGGGCCGCCCCGTCGGCCGGAGGAGCCTATCGAACAGCGCCACATGGATGTCGCGCGCTCGATTCAGGTTGTGACAGAGGAGGTGGTGTTGCGTTTGGCACGCCACGCTCGCGCTCTGACCGGGGAGAAGCATCTTTGCCTGGCGGGCGGCGTCGCGCTCAACTGCGTAGCCAACGGGCGGCTTCTGCGCGAACGCATTTTCGAGCGCATCTGGATTCAGCCCGCCGCCAGTGACGCCGGAGGCGCTTTGGGCGCCGCGCTTGCCGCCTGGCACGCAGAACGAAACGAAACCGGACTCGTGGCGGAAAAGGCCGACACGATGCAGGGCGCGTTGCTTGGCCCGGAGTACTCTGATGAAGAGATCGAGGCGACGTTGCGCAGCCATGGGGCTAAATTCAAACGGCTGAACACGACGGAAGATTTGCTGACGACCACCGTAGGTTTGTTACAAGCCGGGAAGGTTGTCGGCTGGGTCCAGGGAAGAATGGAGTTCGGCCCGCGCGCGCTGGGCAACCGTTCGATCCTCGGCGACGCGCGTTCGGCGCAGATGCAATCGGTCATGAACTTGAAGGTGAAATTCCGGGAATCCTTCCGCCCGTTCGCGCCTATCGTGCGGCGCGAACGAGTTGGTGATTACTTTGACTTGACTGAAGAGTCGCCCTACATGCTACTGGTGGCCCCGATAAGGCCCGCCCTTCGCCTGCCCGTGCCGTCAGGCGTGAAAGGATTGGATTTGTTAAAGCAAGCGCGCTCCACGCTGCCAGCGGTCACGCACGTGGATTACTCAGCGCGCATCCAGACGGTGGCACGCCAGGACAATCCGCTGCTCTACGAATTGCTCTTACGTTTTGAAGCCGCCACCCAGTGCGGAGTGTTGGTCAATACTTCTTTCAATGTGCGTGGCGAGCCCATCGTTTGCTCGCCGGAGGACGCCTACCGGTGTTTCGTCCACACAGAGATGGATTATTTGGTAATAGGAAACTTCCTGCTAGACCGCGCCGAGCAACCGGCGCGCCCTGCCGATCGACGCGTGGCGCCGCAAGCCGATTGAAAATGAAGTTGAAACTTAAAGAGGAACCGAAGGAATGGCGCAAGGCCGCGTGGATGAGCGCGCTGGGGCTGGCGCTCCTGAGCAGCCTGCTGCGCTGGCGGCGCGTGCTACCGTTAGTAGTGTGGGTGTTAGTACTCTGCTTGCTGTTCGTGCTGGTCGTGGCCGCGACGGTGCGCCCGCGATTGTTTCGGGGCTATTACCGCTTTTCAGCAAAGTTAGGATTTGCCATCAGCCGGATGGCGGGGTTCGTCGTCCTCGCGTTGCTTTTTTTCATTGTGGTCACGCCGCTGGGACTGTTCCTAAGGCTGTTGGGTAAAGACCCATTGCATCTCCGCCGCCGGGCTGGCGCTGAAAGTTATTGGTCGGAAGTCCGGGGTAAATCTTCTTTAGACAGGCTGTTCTAGTCCTATGTCGTTCGGGTCGTCCCGCGATTTGAGAGAAGCGCGCAGCTCAATGCTCGGCGCGAAGGGTGTTGTGTCTTGGTTTCAAGTTGTTTGTAGGAAAGGCTCGAGGCTACTGTTGTGTTCGCATGGCGACACCTGGCAATCGCAGCAAGAAACCCGAACCCAGGCGACGGGGGCTTCGTCGCTTGGTGGTCGCGGTTTGTTTGTTGGCGTGCGCCTCAGTCCACGCTGATGACGATGATGCCCCTGGGTCCACCAACACGGAGAAAAGGCCCATCGAAGAGCTTTTCAAAACTGATGTCGTCTATCCCCAGCAGAAGGGAGAACTGGAAGTAGAGTTGGCCTCTGTCTATCAAAATCATACCGGCGTTGACACTTGGACCATTCCCGTGGCGCTTGAATATGGTCTTAACAACCGCTGGCAGGTGGAAGCGGAATGGGACTCATTGGTCCAACGTTTTCCCTGGAACCAATCCGTAGTCCGCGGCGTCGGCGATTTGGAGCTCGGCACCCAATACAGTTTCATGAATGTCGGCAATTCCTTGTTTCACATCGCGCCTCGGTTTTCCGTTCAGGTGCCGCTTGGCGACGTCAACAACGATTTAAGCGATGGCTTTCTGGAATACGAACCGGCTGTGATTTTTGCCCGGGATTTTCCTGAACTTCATCGCACGCAATTTTTCACGGAAATTGGCGCGAGCTTCGTGCAGCGCGTCAACACACCCAAGAACACGGACGACCAGGAACCTGCCGCGCATGAATTGAACTTCGGCACTGGTTTTTTCGTCCTGTTTCCACATGGAGCAATCACGTTGGAATTCAATTGGGCGAATAACCGATGGAACCATCACGGCACGGAAAACGACGTGTATATAACACCGGGCTATCTCTGGAGAGTAACGCGGAATATGGAGATTGGTTTGGGCATACCCGTTGGATTAAACGGAAGGTCTGATCGATTTGAGGTGAGCGCCCATGTAACTTGGGAGTTTTGAGCGCTGGCTCGTTTGCTAATGGGCGGTTTGCTCTGCAAGAGCCGGAAGCAACACGATGATTCCGCCTCATCATTTTCAATACTGACTGAAAAAATGCTTGCCTGGAATCGAAACCCTGTTAAGAATAAGAGCATGTCGTGCGACTGAGCCCAAAGCAGTCAAGATCACTATGAAATCAACACCAGTGGATTATCCCAAGTCGGGCTTGCGGGCCGCGTTTACCTTGATCGAATTGCTGGTCGTCATCGCCATTATTGCTATCTTGGCCGCGATGCTCCTGCCGGCGTTAAGCAAGGCCAAACTCAAGGCTACGGAGGCCAGTTGCCAGAACAACGAGCGCCAGTTGATGTTGGCCTTCACCATGTACGCCGGCGATAATAAGGACAACATGCAGATAACCGCTAACCTTACTGGAACAATCACCGGTAGCGGCTCGGGATTCTACGAGTATTCGGGCGTTCCGACCGGCATATCGAGCACGGTCGCCGAACAAGATGTGGCAACGATGTTGGAGAAAACCTGCCTGTTTTACCCTTACACCCCCAATTACAAGACCTTTCATTGCCCGGGCGACTTGCGCGAAAACTTTAGAGTGGGCGATGGCTGGGCCTATGTCAGTTTCTCCAAGGCCAATGGGATGGGTTTCGAGCCACCAGGGTATTGGGCTGACGGCGGTTTGCCGACAGGCGAGCAGATCCCTTTTGTCAAGCTATCCCTAGTCACTCCTCCGTCCCAGGCGTTTGTGTTCATCGAGGAAGCCGATCCACGAGGCTACAACGAAGGAACCTGGGTCTGCAATCGGTCCACGGCCGTGGGTCTGTCAGGCTGGGTTGATAATTTTGCCATTTTTCACGGTATCGTTACCACCTTCGCTTTTGCCGATGGCCATGTTATCGACCACCCTTGGTTGAATCGGCAACTCATTGCCACCGAACAGGCTGTCGCGCAGGGCACATTCGACTACTATGCGCAGGGCGGTGATCAAAATGACCCCGATTACGTCTGGGTCTGGAACGGTTACCGCCTTGAGAACTGGCGGGCTCTCCCCTGACCCTGAGCCTGTGAGCCATAGGGGTGAGCCGCCGCGTGTTTATACGGTCGTACAATTGCGGCCTCGGAAGTAACGTAAATTTCGTTGTCACAGACAGCGCAAACTAGAAGCAAACTCCCTTGAAGAAATATGGGCATTTTCAATTTCTTCAGTGTGCTTCCAGAAATCATCGCCGCGCTCACCTTTGGTCCGCTGGTGAAGTACTACCTTGGAGGCAGTCTGGTTTATGCCGTGATGGCCGGAGGCGTTTTCTTGCTGCTGGCGGCAGTGCTGGCACAGTGGGTGGATGAAAAGTCTGCGGCGGTTTAACATTGGCGCATGAAAGTGACTATCCAATTGCGTTACCACACGCATTTTGGCCAGACGCTCTTTCTGTGCGGCGAACACCCGTTGCTTGGCGGCGGACAGCCCGAGCGCGCTTTGCCTTTGCGCTATGTGAACGAGGAATTCTGGGAGGTGGCCCTCGATCTGCCGGAAACGCCTCGGCCCGAAGAGCCGGTGAGTTATTATTTCTTGATGCGAGATCCGGATGCCTCCGTCACTGAAGATTTTGGCGGGGACCGAAAACTTGACCTGGCCACCTTGGGCCGCGGTCACAACCTCGTCATTGATTCCTGGAACGATCTGGGCACGGTCGAAAACATTTTTTCCACTGAACCGTTTAAGAAAGTTTTGTTGCCGGCGGCGGAAGAATCCGTCCGCGTCAATCCGCCCGTCAGCGCGACTCATTCGTTCCGCGTCAAAGCGCCGTTGCTGCCGAAGGGACAGACGATATGCCTGCTGGGCAACATTCCCGCCTTGGGCGGCTGGAATCAGGCCGAGCCGGTCTTGCTGCGCCGCAGCGGGGAGAACGGAGGCTTTAGTGTTCAACTCGTCCTTGCGAAGGAATCGTTTCCCATCGCTTATAAATACGGCGTCTATGATCTCGAACGAAACGCCTTTGTTCGTTATGAGGATGGTTCCAATCGCGTGCTCTCCGAAGCCGCCGCACCGGGCGGCCAGGTGATTGTCAACGATGGTTTCGCGCGCGTCCCGAGGGCGTTGTGGCGCGGCGCAGGCGTATCCATCCCGGTGTTCAGCCTGCGCAGCGAAAGAAGTTTCGGCGTGGGTGAATTTTTGGATTTGCCGCTGCTGGCTGATTGGGCGCGCCGCGCCGGACTCAAGCTGATTCAAATCCTGCCTGTCAATGATACCAGCGCATCGCACACTTGGATGGATTCCTATCCATACGCCGCGATCTCCGCCTTTGCGCTCCATCCGCTCTATCTGAATTTGGACCGCGTGGCCGGAAGCGACAACGCATCTTTGCTCGAAAGCCTGGCCGGGCAGCGCCAACAACTCAACGCGCTGGCGACGGTTGATTATGAAGCGGTGATGAAAGCCAAGCTGGCTTTTGTGCGGAAGATTTTTCCCGCGCAACGTGAAAACATTTTGGCCAGCGCCGACTATCGCAAGTTTTGCGAAGAGAACGAACATTGGCTCGCGCCCTACGCGGCCTTTTGTTTTTTGCGCGACAAGTTCGGGACGGCGGATTTCAATCAATGGCCGCAACATCGTGTTTATGACGCGGCGAAGATCCGCGCGTTGGCCGCGGGTGATGCCGCCGCCCGCGAGGAAATCGATTTTCATAGCTTCATCCAATATCATCTGCATCTCCAACTGCGCGAAGCTGCTGACCAGGTGCAGGCCCATGGCTTGATATTGAAAGGCGACATTGCCATCGGCGTTTCGCCTCACAGCGCCGATGTCTGGCAGCAGCCGGAACGGTTTCACACTGACATGCAAGCAGGCGCGCCGCCGGACCCTTTCGCCGCCAAGGGACAAAATTGGGGATTTCCCACTTACAACTGGCCGCGCATGAGGCAGGACGGATTCGATTGGTGGAAGCGCCGCCTGGCGCAGATGAGTTTTTATTTTGACGCCTTTCGCGTCGACCACATTCTGGGTTTCTTTCGCATCTGGAGCATTCCGCGCCACGCGGTCGAGGGCATCCTCGGATATTTCGTGCCCGCCATACCGGTGCAGGTCGGCGAATTCGCCGCGCGCGGCATTTTGTTTGACTACGAACGATTCGCCCGGCCCTTCATCAACGACGCCGTGCTGCGCGAGGTATTCGGCGAGCGCGCCGAGATCGTGCGACGCCAATTCCTGGATCCCGCCTTGCGCGGAACGTATTCGCTCAAGCCGGAATTTGCGACGCAACGCGACGTGGCAAAATATTTTGCCTCGTTGCCAGAACAGAAGCGCGACGAGCGGCTGCAAGTGGGGTTGTTCGATTTGATCAGCAATGTGCTGCTGATTGACGTTCCGGGCAGCGCGGGCGCGCAATTTCATTTTCGATTGGGCATCGAGCAAACGGCTTCCTTCCGACAATTGGATCAGGCCACGCAAGCGCGGCTGCGGGACTTGTGCGTCGATTATTTTTTCCGGCGGCAGGACGACTTTTGGAGGCGCGAGGCGCTGCAGAAATTGCCCGCGCTCAAACGCGTTACGAACATGCTGATCTGCGGCGAAGATTTGGGGATGGTTCCGGCTTGTGTGCCCGAGGTGATGAAACAACTCGGCCTGTTGAGCCTGGAAATTCAACGCATGCCGAAGGCCATGAACATGGATTTCTCGCGTCCGGCCGATGCGCCGTACTTGAGCGTTGTCACGCCCGCGACGCATGACATGAGCACGCTGCGCGGCTGGTGGCTGGAGGACAAGAACCGCACGCAAATTTTTTTCAACCAGGAGCTGCGTCAAGCCGGTCCGGCGCCCACCGAATGCGAGCCGTGGATCAGTCGGGAAATAGTCCGGCAGCATTTGGATTCGCCGGCGGTGTGGAGCATTTTTCAATTGCAGGATTTGCTGGGCATGGACGCCGCTCTGCGCCGCCCTGACGTGGATGCGGAGCGAATTAATGTGCCGGGCGTGACCAACTTCTATTGGCGTTACCGTATGCATATCTCTTTGGAGGCGCTGGGTGACGAGGAAGGTTTTACGCGGCTAGTGGAAAATCTTATCCGACAGTGCGGACGTTGACTCACCTATTCAATCCTTGATTATTTCAGTTTCAAACGTTGCATATTAATTCTGCATGGTTCAAATTGCGGGCCAATGGTTTGTTTCACGATTGACACAAAGCGAATCTGGACACGTTGATGCAACAATTCCTTTACCGCCATAAACCTGTCCGAGCGGCCATGCTGGTCGAAGGCCCGACCGACCAGGAAGTGGCGATCATTGGTGAACACTTCAGCTACCTCGAGAGGCTGGTGGCAAAGGGCGTTGTATTTATGGCGGGCCGCACGCTGAACACGGACGACAGTTCTTTCGGGATAGTCATGTTCGTGGCCTCGTCTGAATTGGAGGCTCTCGCGCTCATGAATGGCGACCCTGCCGTAAAGCAGGGCCTCGTGAAGGCCGAACTTTTTCCATTCACCGTCCCGCTCTGGTCCACCAAAAGGCCGCCTGGAACTGAACAGTCCTTTTAGCCGATGCCGGTCGCTGCGAGACCGGTCCTGGGCCTGATCAAATCGGATCGCTTCAAAGAGTCCATTCATCATTTTGTCAAATACATGAGTGCGATCGCCTTGGCCAATTTGGTGGCGACGCCGGTTTCATCCGAGTTTGTCAACACGATGACCACCAGCCCGTCTTTCGGAAATCGCTGGAGGCTGGCTGAAAAACCGGAAGTCGATCCGCTGTGTCCGATATTCGCGTGGCCTTGCAACGGGTCCAAAAACCAGCCGAAGCCATAAGCGTGCGTGGAACCGTCGTTGAGGCGGATGGGCGTCCACATTTCCTGTTCCGTGGCGGCGCCCAGTAATTTCTGGGCGTCCAGTGCCGCGTTCCACTTGGCCAAATCGCCCACGGTTGAAACGATGGCGCCGGCCGAGAAAACATCGGTCAGGTCGTAATCCCGGTTGACAAATTGGCCGGCGCGATTGGTCTCATAACCACTGGCGCGGCGCGGAATGACGGTGCGCGGATCGCGATTGGTCGTGCTGCCCATGCCGAGCGGGCCGAAAATGCGTTCGCGCATGAATTGCCAATAGCCCTGGCCGCTGACGTTCTCGATGACATATCCCAGCAAGCTGAACCCAGTGTTGCTGTAAGACCATTTTTCTCCCGCCTGAAAATCCAATGGCTCGCGCCCGATCCGGCGAACGAATTGCGCTTGCGTCAGATGCCGGGTCAATTCAAACCCGTCCAGTCCGGTGTAATTTTTGAGGCCCGAGGTATGCGTCAACAAGTGCCGCAGGGTGATGTTGGCCCAACTTGCCGGCGTGTCCTGGAGGTGCCGGGAGATTTTGTCGTCCACCGACAATTTCCCCTGTTGTGCCAGCAGAAGAATGCCCGCCGCCGTGAATTGCTTCGTCACCGACCCAATTTCGAATGCCGTCTCCGGCGTGACGGGCTCGCGCCATTCCAGATTGGCCATGCCATAGCCGGCAATTTTGGCCGGTTTGCCGTTCTGGATGATTTCCAGCGCCAGCCCTGGTATCGGATGCCGCCGCATCTCATTTTGCACGAGGTCGTCCACGGCATCAGCCCATGCTGGCCAAACACGGCAAATACAGAGAACGGCCATCGCCAAAGAAGAGCGCAGGCGATTCGAACGGGTGAATTTGAGTTTTGGGTTAGGCATGGGTGGCCTCCAAGATGCGGCTGCAATCCCTTGCCCTCGCGAAGATGACGTGAAACTATCCGAAACTATCGTGGAAATCAACATGTTACGCATGGGTTTTCCAACACTCTCCACACCGTAATGATGGCTAGGAATGGGCGTCCGGCACCCTGTAGCCGCCGAGGTAACGAGGCGGAGCCGGGACGCCACCGCAAACTGATTGCTCTCCCAACTGGTTCCTTGGCAGGGGAGGGACCGCCTCCTCACGTCGGCGGCAACGTGTCGGTTTGGGCTGGCTTTGACGCGCTCGCAATCCAGCTTCGTTCTCTTTATTCCCTTTTGTGCCAGGTTTTTCATTTTCTTCTCTTCACGCGCCGCGATTTGGCGGCGCACTTCGTTCATCTATTTCTCGGCGTGTTTGCAACGCACGCTCTCACTTCAGGAACGATTATGCCACAGATCGGAAAAAGCCGAAAACACTCCATCGGCTTTTAGTACGCTTTTTTGGCATAAAAATGCATTTTGGACTTGTTTTGGCGCCATCGCAAAAAAACTCAGTTGCAACTTGCACGCAATCAACAGTTTGCGCGCGGGCGAAAAATGCGCGCTTTATATGACAGGGACGAATTAAAGGTCAATACTATTGTTGGCAATTTGCTTTGCAACCTGTTGATGATGAATTTGTTATGTGCAAGAAGCTGGTTGTTCAAAATCGCTCAAATTCTTGTCAATAATATTACATGCCCTTTGTCAAAAGCGAAAAACGCCCGCTTTTAGTTGACACGCTTTTCCGCGTCGCATTGGCCGGATGTTTCGTAACAAAACGGAACCGTGCTTGGCGATCGAAGATAGGACGATATGGGTCCCATGGGTCCTATAGGCTCCACCATACCTGCACCAAGTCAACCCCTTCCCCAAAGTCGCTGGGGCGCTGCGAACGACGGCATTCACCGCACTGTCCCAAAATCGGACACTGGGCCAGTGGCTGCTCTCCTTGGTGCCTTGTTGCGTGGTTATCACGCCAATTCGCCATACATATATGTATGGGCAACTTGCATGGAATTGTGGCCTTTCCAAGCTCTGCGCTCTCTGAGCCTCTGCACGAACCAAGCTCTGAGAGAAGATAAGCCTGGATCGCGCAGAGACGCGGAGGGCGCGGAAAAGGAATCGCGCTCACGCATTTTCTGAGGTAAACCACCCCTCCATTCTGCACTTAAATATTTACATATGAACAACTTGCGTGACATTATTCAACGTCCTAAGTGAGGGTCATTTTCGCCTCCGCGCGAAGCAAATACTGGCTCAATTCATGCTTGCAATGCCTTGGCGGGCTCTTGTGAGACCGCCACAACGAAAAAAGTGAAAAAAATGAAAAAAAGAGGTTGACGTTCAACCTTAATTCGGTCAAAGATCGTTTCCAATGATGCAGAATAACTTTTTTAGAGAAAGTGCAAAAAACGGTTGACACACCTTTTGCATTCTGAGAAAGTCGTCCCGCACACGGAAACAAAACGTTAAAAAAGTTAAGATTATGAGAACAAAAACATTACTTCTATCGGCACTGCTCGGCGCTATCGGCAGTGTTTCAGTGCATGCACAGAATGTGTATTCACTCAATGCAGTCGGTTACATCAATGTGACACTGCTTCCAGGTTATAATATCATTGCTTGCCCTTTGATCACGTCACCGGACAACACCATTAGCACACTCATCAACAACAGCACCCATATTTACAATGGAGATGCAGTGTACTTCTTCAATGCAGCGACGGGATCCTACAGTTCCGATAGCGCTTCCGCGAGATCGACGAACGCCAACGGGTGGGCGAATAACGGCACCAACATCCTGTCTCCAGGCGTCGGCGCTTGGTTTTATAACAGCGTTCAATCGAACGTTACACTCACGTTCGTGGGTACCGTGCCGAGTGGAGCGACCAACAACCCCATATTGCCGGGTTATAACCTGATCAGTTCCATTGTGCCAGCCTCGGGCGATCTTATCACGGGCTCGCTGACCGGCTTGACCAACTACAACATCGGCGATGCGGTGTATGTGTTCAACCCCACTAATCAAACCTACACCGGTTACCAATCCTCCCATCGTGGCACCAGTGGCTATAACACCAACTGGGCTGCAACCGGCGATCCAACGACCGATTTTGTGTATCAAGGGTTCTTTTACTACAACAGCAGCACCACGACTGACGTGAATTGGGAAGAGAACTACTCCGTAAGTGAATAAGTGAATAATTCCAAATCCGCACACAACTCAACACAAAATAGAAAAAGTATCATATGCAAAAATCCTTAACTATAATCAGTCTCTTGGCTGGGGCGGTTGGTGTATATGCTCAAGGGCAGATTCATTTCGATGAT
>DASYNM010000259.1:0-8455 GCA_036008545.1 Verrucomicrobiia bacterium | reverse complement strand
GACAAAGGAACGATGGCCAATACGGGTCGGTTTCAGAATCATCCAGCCCCCGCGCACTTCTTCGTCGCCCAGCATCGCGCCGTCGGCAATGAAACTGTCGTCACCCAAAGACAACAATTCCGGCACCATGCCTTCAGCGGTTGATATTTCGGCGTGGCGGCCAACTCGCACGCCCAGAAGCCGCAGCCAGATCGGCGCAAACACTGAGGCGTAAAGTCCGTGCAGCACGTGCAAGCTGTTGTCCAGAATGAGCGTCATCAACCGCTTTCGCCAGAAGGCCAGGCTATGCACGGAAGCGATTCCGGCGATTTGCCGCGGCAGCAACCGTCGTAGTGCGGAGGTCACGAGCATCGTCAAACTCGCCAGAAGCGCGCTGGCGGGTATGGCCAGCAGAAAGAATAAGCCAAAGGCGGCCAGCGGAGTTGGTTCCGATTCGAAAACATCCCAGGTACGGACATCCAGCCAGTCGATCATCATGAAGGCCGGAAAAGTCGGCAGGAAAAAAAGGACCGACACCATGAGGGCGGTGGCTGCAGAGAAAAACGCCATCGTGCAACGGCGCGCGAACGAGACTGTCGGGCGCGGCGGCAAAGGATCGTTGCGCAGTCGCGACGGAGCAGCGGGCGCACCCTCCCAGATTTCGCCGTCGGGAACGGTGCGGCCGGAAGCCAACGCAGATTGCCCGCACAGGCGCGCCCCCTCCCCCAGCGTCGTGCCTTCCTCCAGCACCGAGTAGGAATCCACCGCCGACTCGCGTTTGAGCCGCACGGGGCCGAGCACCAGTTCGCCGCCTTCGACACGGGCGTTTTCAATATTCACAAACGTCCCAATGCTCACGCCATCCTCGACCGTCAATAATTCGGGCGCGCCAAGTGTAATGCTGTCGATCATAACGTCCTTCCCGATACGGGCGCCCAGAGCGCGGAGGTAAAGCGGCATCCACGGCGTGCCGGCCAGTTGATAGACATCTGGAAGTTCGCCAAACTTGCCCGCCAGCCACCACCGGAAATAAACCACACCCCACAAAGGATACCGCCCTGCCCTAGGCCGCCCCGTCAACACTCGCTTTCCGACTACGGCCAGCGCGAAGTTGCCCGCTTGCGCCAGGACGAACACTCCCAGCGAATACAGAACGGCCAGCGGGATGCTGTCGCCCGGATCGCCGGTGAAATAATGGTAAACGAAAAAGGGCGCGAGCCAGTCGGCCATGTGCAGGAGGACGAAAAAGGGCGCGGCCACCGCCTGCGCGATCCCACAGAGGAACCGGCGCAGGAGCGGGGTTGCGGCTCGCGGCGACGGGGAAGCCGGGCGGCTGTCGAGGCGTTGGCGTTCCATAGCACGCGCGATTTGCCCCAGGCGCCGTAGCTCATAAATCTCCCGCACGCTCAGCCCGGCGTAATCCGCATGCGTACGAAGCAGCGAAACCAGGCGCGCAGCCAACAAGGAGTGCCCGCCTAAGTCGTCGAAGAAATCGGCCTCTGACTCGAAGCCTCCGCCTGGGAAAAGTTTTTCCAATGCTGCGAAAAGTGCGGCTTCATCCGCCGAGCGCGGCGCGGATGTTTGTCTCGGTAACGCAGTTTGGTTTAGAGGCGCCGCGCGCAAGGCTTTGGCGTCGATCTTGCCGGAAGCCAAGCGGGGCAATTCGGAGACTAGTTCGAAATGGGCTGGCACCATGTAAGAAGGCAGACGCGACGCGAGCGCCTCGCGCAACGAGCTTGCATCCACGCAGACGCTGGCTACGGGCAAGATGAAAGCAACAATTTCCTCCAACTCCCCCAAGGGGCGCACCAACACAGCCGCGGACGCCACGCCGGGTTGGGCGGACAGCGCCGCCGTAATTTCCTCCAACTCCACACGGAATCCGCGAATTTTGATCTGACTGTCCGCGCGCCCAAGGCAATGAACCGGACCGCCGGGATCGAAGCGCGCCAGGTCACCCGTCAAGTACATCGTTTCTTCGTCGGGATGGGCGGCGACAGGATTGGGCACGAAACGCTCTGCGGTCAGGTCTGCGAGCCCGAGATAGCCGAGCGCCAGCCCCGGCCCGAAAATGCACAATTCGCCAAGGTGACCAGCCGGCAGCGGGCGGCGCTGTTCATCCACGACGAGCAGTCCGCAGTTCGGCAGTGGCCAGCCGATGGTAACCGGCTCGCCCACCTTCAGTTCAGCGAGGGTCGCAGAGACGGCCGTTTCAGTAGGGCCATAAGTGTTGAAGACTTTACGTCCAGGGCGCACGAGTCGCTGCGCGAGAGAATTGGGGCAGGCTTCGCCACCCACATTGATCAGCCGTACGGACGGCAGCGGATCATCCACCAGCTCCAGCAAAGTCGGCACCGCATGTAGGACGGTCACGCCTGCGCCAGCCACGGATCGCGCCAGCAAATCAGGGTCGCGCACGACTTCTGGGGGTGCAATCCAAAGCGTCGCGCCCACGAGGTAGGAAATCCAGATTTCCTCGAACGACATGTCGAACGCCACGGAAAAGCCTTGATAAACGCGATCCTCTGCGCGCACGCCCACAATCTCATTTTCGGCGCGGAGGAAATGGCAAATGCTCCGATGGCTGATGACGATGCCCTTGGGCTGGCCAGTCGAACCGGAAGTGTAGATCACGTAAGCCGCGTCAGAAAATTTGGCCGCGGTGCGCGGCGCTCCCGAATGCTCGCCCTCAACCAAGTCCTCGACCGTCCAGACCGGCACGGACAATTCCCGTAATCGCAGTTGCCACTCGCGACAGGTAACCACACCAGCGGCCTTGGCTGACTCCAGGCAAACCTTGATCCGTTCCAGAGGAGTGTCAGCATCGAACGGCAGCCACGCCGCGCCGCTCTTGGTGATACCGGCTTGCGCGATTAACAAATCGGCCCCGCGCGGCAGAAACAATCCAAGAACACGTCCAGGAGCAGCGCCGCGTTGCGCAAGTGCGTCGGCAATCCTGTCGCTCAAGGTGTCCAACTCTTGATAGGTGACGATACGCCTCCCCCAGATTAATGCCGGGTGGCCGGGGCGTCGCCGGGCCGTGGCCGTGAGGATGTCGGCCAGGCACTCGTCGCGCAAAAGATTGGGGCGCGACGGGCCGCGCAAGACCGCGCCGCCAGCCTGGGTTTGCTCTGGCAAAGCCGTGGTAGCGGACGCTGGTTGCACGATCACGTGGGTACCTCAGACGCCCTGATAAAGCCAGAGGTTACTGCCATCGAATCCGCCATTGGCATGCGAATTGCTGGGATCCGGGCGACACGTTCGCTCCAAAACGTTAATGCTTACGATTGACACGGGCACGGCCCTGATCTACACTCATGAAAACCAAAAGTAAATGAGGCCAGTCACCAGAGAATTGTTCAACGCCGTAGAGGCCTCAAATTACCTTTGGAAACCAAATATCTTTTCCCCTGTCGGCCAGAAATGAAAACCGCGTGGACCGCTCTTCTGTCTTTACTGATCATGGCTGGACCAGCCACAGTGCAAGCCCAATTCGAGTACACGACAAACTCCGATGGCCTCAGCGCCACCATCACCGGCTACACCGGGACCAATGGCGAGGTCAGCATTCCGACCAACATCGGCAGCCTGACCGTGACTGAGATTGGAACCAATGCCTTCTATGACCTTACCAATCTGGCCAGCGTCACTATTCCCGACAGCGTCACCGAGATCGGAGCGGCCGCATTCCAAGGGTGCTCCGATTTGACCGGGGTTTATATTGCCGCCAGCGTTACCAACATCTACACCGATGCCTTCGAAGGCTGCTCCAATCTCCTTAGTGTTTATTTCGAGAGCAACGCTCCCAGCGCCGGCACGAACGTGTTCGCGGATGATTCTAACGCGACGATCTATTATTCGCCTGGAACCACTGGTTGGAGCACGAACTTTGCCGGACTTCGCTCCGTGGCATGGAACCCAACGAGCGCTTCACAATTCCATTACACGACCAATGCCGGCGCAATCACCATCACTGGCTACACCGGCTCTGGCGGAGTGGTGACCATACCGTTTGCCATCAATGGCCTCCTGGTCACGAGCATCGGGGAAAATGCGTTCGTCAATAAGCCTGGCCTGATCGACATCAACATTCCTGCAAGTGTCACCAGCATAGGGGCCGGCGCATTCGAAGCGTGCAACGGATTGACAAGTTTAGAGATACCCAACGGTGTCACCAGCATCGTGTCGGATGCATTCGGAAATTGCACCAATCTGGGCAGCGTCACCATTCCAAACACTGTCACCAACCTAGCCGGGGCCTCCTTCTATAATTGTTCCGCTCTGACCAACGCCACCATTCCCGGCTGCGTTACCGATTTCGGCGAGGTGTTCCAGGAATGCTACAGCCTAAGAAACGTCACGTTGGCCAACGGGGTTACGAGTGTCGCAGTGAATGAATTTTACGATAGCAGCGCCGTAGCCAGCATTACCATCCCTGACACGGTTACCACCATCAACTCAGGAGCGTTCTACGAGTGTACCGGCCTTACCAGCGTCACCATCCCCGACAGCGTCACCAACATGGGCCAAGGTGCGTTCGCATACTGCACCAACCTGATCAGCATTTATATGAATGGCAACGCTCCCGAGGCCAATGCGAGCGCATTCGGAACCGATCCAAGCGCGACGGTTTATTATCTGCCTGGCACGACCGGCTGGGGTTCGACTTTTGGCGGGGTTCCAGCCATGCCGATCCCTTACACGTTCGCGACCAATGGCGGTGCCATCACCATCACGGGTTACACCGGGCCTGGCGGAAGCGTGGTCATTCCGGCCACCCTCGCCGGCCTGCCGGTCACCGACATCGGAACCAATGCCTTCGAGGACTGCACCAATCTGGCGAGCGTGATTATTCCCGGAGGCGTCACCAATATCGAAAGCAACGCGTTTGAGGATTGCACCAATTTGAACACAGTCATCGTTCCCGCCAGCGTCGCCACTATCGAGGCGAATGCATTCGCTGGCTGTTCCAACCTGGCGGACGTCTGCTTCGAAGGCAACGCCCCTAGCGCGGATTCGACTGCGTTCACCTCCGACAGCCACGCGGCGGTCTATTATTCGTTTGGCGCTCTGGGCTGGAGTTCCCCTTTCGCCGGCCTGCGAGCCTTGCAGATGACACCGGCCAGCGAATTCACTTACACGACGAACGGCGCAACCCTCACCATCGCGACCATCCGCGTACCTATCGGAAACGTGATTATTCCGCCCTTCGTCAACGGACTGCTTGTCACAGGCATATCAAGTCTTGCCTTCGAGGACAAGCCGGTGACGAATGTCACCATTCTTGGCGAGATGAACAATATCTCAGGCGCGTTCGCAAGCTGCGCAACTCTTACCAACGTCACGATTTCCGCCAACATCACGAGCATCGGGAGTGGCGCATTCTCAGGATGCAACAAGTTGCCCAAGGTAACTATTCCCAACACTATCACCAACATCGGGAGCGGCGCGTTCTATCAATGCTACGATTTGACCAATGTTATCATTCCCGCAAGCGTCACCAGCATCGGGTCGCAGGCATTCGATCAATGCCTCGGCCTGACCCGCGTTACAGTTCCCAACACCGTCACCAGCGTCGGGAGCGATGCCTTTCAAGGCTGCTCTGGCCTGACCAGCGTCATCATCCCCGGCTGCGTCACCAACTTTGGGAATATGTTCGCCAACTGCTCCAAACTCACCAACGCCGCCTTCGCCGATGGCGCCACCAGCATCGAGGTAACGGCCTTCAGGAACTGCACCACCCTGACAAGCATCGAGATTCCCGGCACCGTCACCAACATCGGGATAGGTGCATTTTTCGGATGTTCGAGTCTGACCAGCGTCGCCATTCCCAACTCTGTCAATAATATCACAGACGATACATTCGAAAGATGCTCCGGCCTGACGAATGTCGCCGTTTCCGAGAATGTCACCAACATCGGAATCGACGCGTTCATGAGTTGTTCCGGCCTGACCAGCATCACCATTCCCGGCAGCGTGGCCACTATCGGGGATAATGCGTTCACCGACTGTATCAGCTTGACCAGTGTTTATTTTCTGGGCAACGCTCCCACTGCGGATTCGACGGTCTTCACTTCCAGCCCGGGCGCGACGGCCTACTATCTGCCTGGCACGAGCGGCTGGAGCGATTTCTCGACCAATACCGGCATCGCCACCGTGCTCTGGGACCCGGTGATCCAGACTGGCGATAGCAATTTTGGCGTGCAGAATAATCAATTTGGCTTTGATATCACCGGCACCACTAATTTCACGGTCGTCGTGGAAACCTGCACCAATTTGGCCAACCCGGTTTGGACGCCACTCCAAACCGTCACCCTCACCAACGGTTTGTTTTATTTCAGCGATCCGCAGTGGACGAATTTCGCCATCCGCTTCTACAGCTTGGACGTGCCTTGAAGCCGCGGCGTCGGGATTGAGGCAGGTTTAACTTCACTCGTTCCATCGTCTCCGCCGACACGGGAGCGAGGGAAGATGATTGCTGCCGCCAGAATGGCCAGCGCGCCGCACGTCAACCATAGCGCCACCGGCGACGCGTTAAAGAGCCTCAAACCCCATTGCGGAGCGACGATCAGCGCCGCCGACCAGGTCAACGAATACGTTCCCATGTAACGCCCGCGCAAATGCTCCGGCGCCAAACCGGCCACGTAAGCGGACGAAACAGGCATCGACACCATTTCCCCAAAAGTGAAAATCACGACACACGCCACCAGGGCCGGCACCGAATGCGCGAAGGCATTGAGCGAAAATCCCGCCCCGACCAACAGGTAGCCCGCCGCCATGACGAGGCGCGAGGGGAAACGCCGCGTCACCGAGGTCAATGGCAACTCGCACAGCACCACCAGCACTCCGTTGAGCGAGAGAATCAGTCCGTAGGTCGCCGCTGGGAAACCCAGGCGCGTCACGTGCAAGCTGTAGGTGGAAATGTATTGCAGGAACACCAGCGCGATGCAAAACGCTCCGCACAAAACGCGGAGAAATTTCCCATCTCTGGCCAGCGTTTTCATATCGTCGCCCCAGTGACTTTCCTCGTGTCGAATGGGAACGTCGCTAGGCAAAGCCGCCAGCGCGATCAAGCCGAAGAGCACGGAGGTTGCGGCGTCGCCCGCGAATAACCAGAAGTAACCGCGCGCGGCCAGGAAACCGGCGGTGGCCGGACCAAAGGCGAAGCCGGCGTTGAAGGCCATCCGGTAGGCGGCGTAGGCCGTGACCCGTAATTCTGGCGGAACAAGGTCCGCCAGCAGCGCGCTACTGGCAGGACGGTACAATTCGCCTGTCAGCGCCGCCAGCCATGTCGCCACGATGATAAGCGGCAGACTCCTTGATTGCGATAAGAGCATCATGGCCGCCGCCACCGAGAACATGGAGAGCGCGATGGTTTTGCGCCGTCCTATCGCGTCGGCCAGGTGCCCGCCCAGGGCCGAGGCCATGAGACCGCCCAAACCGTAGGCGCTGATGGCCAGGCCGGCGGCGCCGAGAGAGAACCCGCGCTGAGTCAAGTAGAGCGTCAGAAACGGCATGACAAACGTGCCGAACTTGTTCAAGAACGTGCCGAGAAACAGAATCCAGGCCGGACGCGGCAGTGCCCGCAAACGCGACAATAAGGTTGGCTCTATGATGTTCATGGCAAAAAAAAGGCCTGCTGACCTTTCGGCAAGCAGGCTGGAAAAATCCTTGGTTGGGTCGCGCTAGGTTAGTTCCTCCTGCTGGCCTGGGTAATGCAATTTAACGGCGGGCTGCCAGGTGGGACGGGAGTCGCGCCGGGTCATCCACATGGACCAGACTCCGCGCTTGCCAAAATAAATTGTTCCGGTCAGTCGCATTTGCTGCGCGAAACAATGCCCTTAAGTTCGGGTCGTGTCAAGCGTCACTTTTGCGATTCGAATATTGGGGGCACCAGCGGCACGTCTCTTCGTAGCCGCCGCCGTAAGGCGGCGGATGAATAACGAAGGGGCGTCGATTTCCGAAAATCCGCCGACTTACGTCGGCGGCTACGCGATTACGCCTCACGGGTCGGGAAACTCGGGGAGCTGCGGAGTTGCGCCTTCGCGAGTGCAGACGTAGCGCGCCACCTGGTTGGCGCGGCGGTTGATGGCGTCGAGCGGCCTTCCCGCCAGCACACCCAAAGCCAGCGCGGCGGTGAAGGCGTCCCCTGCCCCGACGGTATCCTTGACCACGACAGGTTCGCCGGGATCGTCAGCCCATTGGCCCTCGGAATAGAGCAAGCTGCCCTTCGCACCGCGTGTCAAACACACCAAGCGCTGCGCGTGCTGCTGCGCCAGTTGCTCCATTTGCTCGCGAACACTTCCGCGCAGGCCGAGCAACTCCGCCAGGACGGGCAATTCGGAATCGTTGAACTTGACAATGTTGGACAGGCGCAGCGAAGTCGTGATGATCTCGCGCGAGAAATAATGCTGGCGCAAATTCAGATCCAGAATCCGCCAGGCGTCGGGGCGCACCACGGCCAGCAGCGCCTGAA
>DASYNM010000258.1:0-13251 GCA_036008545.1 Verrucomicrobiia bacterium | reverse complement strand
TGTTTATTTCTTCTACTACCTGTATTTCTATACCGAGGCGCGATTCCATTTCGACGCCATGCACAACCTTCTGCTGGCGGCGCTGCTGGGTGGCGTCTATGCGCTCGCGTCGTTTTTCAGCGGGCGTTTCGCGCAACGCTTTGGCTACCTCACCTCCATCCGGTGCGGCGCTGCGATGATGATGGTGGCCTTCATGGCCTGCAGCCAAACGGCATCGCTGTGGCTGATGATCGCGCTGGTGGTGGCAGGTTGCATTGGCATGAGTTTGACCTGGCCGGCGATGGAAGCGCTGGTCAGCGAAGGCGAGTTGCCCGCTCAACTGCAAGGGGTAGTGGGTTTCTACAACGTCGTTTGGGCGGGCGTGGCGGGATTCGCCTATTTTACCGGCGGCGCACTGCAACAACAGTGGGGCTGGAAGAGCATGTTTTATGTTCCGTCGGGCTTATTGGTCTTGGAATTGGCCCTGGCCACCTGGCTCGAGAAAAAAATACACGGGCAACCCGCCTCGGCCGAGCCGGCCCCCCTGCCCTTGCTGCATCCGATGAAGGAAAGTTACCGGTCGCCCATTGCGCCGGCGACGTTTCTGAAACTGGCGTGGGTGGCCAATCCGATGGCCTATTTGGCAATCAACACGATTGTCTCCAGCGTGCCAACACTCGCCCAGCGCTTGAACTATTCGCCGATGCTGGCGGGGTTCGTCTGCTCGATCTGGCTGTTCACGCGGGCGGCGGCGTTCGTCGCGCTCTGGTTGTGGCCGGGATGGCACTACCGATTTCGTTTCCTGGCGGCGGCTTACTTTGTACTGATGATTTCGTTCGGCGTCATGTTGTTGGTGCCTTCTCTGTGGGTGATTGTGTTGGCCCAGGTTCTCTTAGGCCCGGCGCTGAGCCTGATCTATTACTCGTCGCTGTTTTATTCCATGGACGTCGGAGATACCAAGGGCGAACACGGCGGCATTCACGAGGCCGTGATTGGCCTCGGAAATGGCACCGGGCCGGGAGTGGCGGCGGCGACGTTGCATTTTTTCCCGGGGCATCCGGGCAGCGGAGTGTGGGCGGTCTGCCTGCTGCTGGTGCCGGGCTTGATCGCTTTATACTGGCTGCGCTACCGGGAGCCGAAACCGCCCGCCTGATTTACGCGACGGATCGCCGTCTAGCCAGCCAAGCCGACATGCCCGCCAACCCGGCCACCATCAGGGCAAGAGTGGAAGCCTCTGGAACTGCTGTCGGAGTAAAAGGATTGCTCGCCTGCCCGGCTTGGCCTTGCTCTCCAAAATCGCCTACCGCCGCATATGCAACTGATTCCCCGGTTGGGTCTCCATCATGCGTGCCTGTGGTCATTTGCGCAAATGTAGATGTGCTGTCAAAAGTGAAAGTCTCGAATGTCCCAGGCGCCAGGGCCGTGCCCGAATTGTTTTTAAATTGGATTGAGTTGCCGTCCGCCGTGCCACCCCATCCGGTTGGGCCGGCGATGTCAGATGGAGCGGACGGCAGGTTAAAACTACCTATGGTCCAGCCATACCAAAGGGCGTTAATGGGGTCGGTGCCCGTATTATCCAGCACCAACGAGTACTCAAACTCACTGCCCACCTGGCCGGTCTCGGAGATCGTGGCGGTGGCGGAAAGAGTGCCTTGGGCACGACTCGACTCAACGAAACCAAACACACACATCGCGCCCAAGGCAAAAACGGTTAGGCGGGCCAGGGGAGATCTTCGCATCCGGACTGAAATAATGCCCAAGAGATTCTTTTTCATATAAATCAGATTCCCAATGTTCTCATTAAGCTGGCACCAAACAAGCCTTAACAAAAGTAAGATGCAAGACCGGACAAATTGTTCCCAGCCGCGAAACGTTGGCTAAGGCGAAGCCACCACACGGTAGAATCGCAGCGAGCCAGAACCGATGGCGTCATTCGTCGTCGTTGCACTATTCGTGGCGGTGATGCTGCTGCCGAGATTGATCCAATTCGTTTGGGCCAGATTAGTCGAATATTGCACCTGATAAGCCAATCCAGAAACAGAGGTCCAAGCCAATTGAAGGGACCCGGCAACCACTGAAGGAGCCTGCAGGCTGGGGAGCGGAAGGGTTGGAGTAAATGGGTTGCTCGCAATCCCAGGGTCACTTTGGTCGCATGCATTCATCGCGCTCACGGTCGCGTAAGCAACAGATTCGCCGGTGGGGTCGCCCTGATGGATACCCGTGGTCATGGCCGTCAAAGTAGAAGTACACTTGAATGTGAAAATGCCGGTTCCCCCCGGCGCAATGGCGCTGCCCGTATTGTTTTGATATTGAATGGAATTGCCCACCGCGGAACCGCTCCAGCCTGTTGGACCGGCGATGCCGCTGGGCACGGTCGGAAGGTTAAAACTGCCAACCGTCCAGCCATACCAAAAGGCGTTGATCGGGTTGCTGCCCGTATTGGTAAGAGTCAAAGAGTACTCGAAATCACTGGCTGACTTCCCTGTTTCGATGATCGTGGCGGTGGCGGAAAGAGTGCCTTGGGCTTGAAGGCGGCACGCAGCCAGAGCTGCGGCGATGGTCAAAGCAAAACAGATTTTCATTTTCATCAGGTTAGGATTTTCATGTCTGGCATTAATTCCTTGGCGCGGCACGCCCGCGCATTGGTAAGAGACCTCATCATCCGAAATGTTCCAGCCATGCGACGTATTCCAACGCAACTTTCCCTTTGAAAGCAAAACCAGCGGCGTTAGTCTTGGCAGATGGGTCGCAAAGAATCAACACAATCTCAGTCGCACGGCCTCCATGATGTCATCGGCATCCTTCTGGCAGCCGCCGCCGTCTTGCTGTTGGTGGCGCTGCTCTCTTATGATCCGCTTGACCTGGGCGTGAACGTGACTTCACCAAACAACCCGATGCAGAATCGGGCCGGCCCGCTGGGAGCTTGGATCGCCTTAAATTTGTTTTGGGTCTTCGGCATTGGGGCCTTTATGCTGCCGGTGCTGCTGTTGATGTTCGGCTTGGGCTACCTGTTCCGATTCCTGTCTTATTTGCAGCGGCGTTGGCTGTGGGGCGCGGCTTTGTTGCTCTGTTGCATGTGCCTGGCCAGTTTGTTTGAGGATAACTGGCGCTGGCTGGAACATTTGCAACGGACGCTCAAAGCCCCGAGCGTGGGCGGCCTTGTCGGTCTCTTCCTCAACGCGCATGTGCTGCGCTATGTGGGAAAGGTAGGCGCCTCCATCGTGCTGGCCACTGTTTATCTCATCAGCCTCCTTTACCTGACTAATTTCCAACTCGGCCAATGGTGCCGCCGCTGGTGGGCCGTCAGTTTTGGCGGCGCGCCACCCGCGAAGACTTCCGGTGAGAACGATCTCGAACGCCGTGCGCGCGACTTGGAGAAGCAGGCCAAGAAGTTGCAGGAGCAACTGGATAAATCGACCAAGGGCACGGTGCCGAAAGTCCTCGAACCGACGGGTTTGGGCGCCGACATGAAACCCGTGCCGGAGCCTACCGTGCGCGACTTGAGTTTCTCCCAGGCCAAGACAGTCGATCGTTCCAAAAAGCCGTCCCCTGAGCCAGTCAAGGAACCCGCGCCCCCCGATGAAGGCATCGTCATCCCTGCCAAGGAAGTGGCTGCGGCCAGCACTGCGGACATTCTGGGAAGGCCATCCGAATCGAAACCCCTTGCGTCCGCCCCCAGCGACAAGACTGAGGAACCGGCCGAAAGCGTGCCATCAGATGCTGTGGAGGCCCCGCTGGCCGCGTCCGCCGCGTCGCCCGCGCTCAAGACCAGGCCTGCTCCGCGCAAACCCAAACCGATCGCCGTGGCCGCCACGCCCAAAATTGGCAACTACACATTGCCGCCGCTGGATTTCCTGCAATATCCCGACACCACGACAAAACCCACCGAGTCCAAAGAGGAATTGATGGCCAACGCGCGGCTCATGCAACAAACGCTGGCCCAGTTCGATATTGAAGTCGCCTTGGGCGACATCACCAAGGGGCCGACCATCACGCGCTACGAATTGCACCCGGCGCCTGGCGTCAAGCTGGAAAAAATTGTCAGCCTCAGCAACAACATTGCCGCCGCACTAAAAGCCGAGCGCATCAATGTGCTGGCGCCCGTGCCGGGAAAAAGCTCGGTCGGCGTCGAAATACCGAACCTCGTCAAGACGAAAGTCATCATGCGCGATGTTTTCGATTCCGACGAATGGCGCAACACCAAGGCGCGCATCCCATTGGTGTTGGGCAAGGACGTCTATGGCCACCCGGTCGTGGCCGACCTGGCGGAAATGCCGCACTTGCTCATCGCCGGCAGCACCGGTTCCGGCAAATCGGTTTGCATCAACGCCATCATCACCTCCCTGCTCTATCGGTTTCCGCCAGACCAACTGCGCTTCGTCATGATCGACCCCAAGGTGGTCGAATTGCAGCAATACAACACCCTGCCCCACCTCGTCGTACCGGTGGTGACCGACCCGAAGAAAGTCATCTTGGCGCTGCGCTGGGTGGTGAACGAAATGCAAAAGCGCTACCAGATTTTTGCCAAAGTCGGCGTGCGCAACATCCGTTCCTTTAACGAGCGCCCCAAGAACAAGCCGATCCCTCCCTCCGAACCGGAACTGCCACTCATGTCCAAGAAAGAGAAGGTGGAGGTCAACTCAGACGGTTTTGCCGTGCAACTGGATGAAGAGATCGTGGTGCCGCGCGACGACGACATCGTCATTCCCGACCACTTGAGCTACATCGTCGTTATTATTGACGAATTGGCGGATTTGATGCTGGTCGCGCCCGCCGACGTGGAAATGGCCATCGCTCGCATCACCCAGATGGCGCGCGCGGCGGGCATCCATTGCATTGTCGCCACGCAACGGCCCAGCGTCGATGTCATCACCGGCGTGATCAAAGCCAACATTCCCGCCCGCATCGCCTTCCAGGTCGCGGCCAAGGTCGATTCCAGGACGATTCTCGACGCCATGGGCGCGGACAAATTGCTGGGCAAGGGCGACATGCTCTACCTGCCGCCCGGCTCGGCCAAATTGATCCGCGTGCAAGGAGCACTGATCACCGACAGCGAGTTGCAGAAGGTCGTGGATTACATCGCCAAACAGGGCAAGCCGAGCTACGAGGTGGACATCCACCAACAATTGCAAAAAGTCGAGCCAGGGCTGGATGTGGAAGAGGGCGCCAGCGGCGAGGACGAGGACCTCATCCAGCAGTGCATCGAAGTCATTCGCAGCGAACAAAAAGCCAGCGTCTCGCTCATGCAACGCCGCCTGCGCTTGGGCTACACCCGCGCCGCGCGGATCATGGATGAATTGGAGTTGCGCGGCATCGTCGGCCCCAGCAAAGGCGCCGAACCGCGCGATATTCTGATTGACCTGGACGGCGGCGGCGCGGATGGCAACCCAGCCACCGGCTCCGAGGCGACAGCGCCGTGAGTGGAAAAAGGCTTATTGTTTTCCCCCTGACAAACGCGCCCACTCCTCGCGCTTCTTGCTGCGTTTGAATTCGCGATAGTCGTCGAACAAAGCGTCCAACAACAGTTCCGGCGTCTCTTTGGAGCCGGCCCGGTCAAGGGCTTGGCGCAACAACTCGTTCAGTTTGCGGAGGCAAGCGTCCCGTTCTGGGCGGGCGCAGCCCTCGAGGTCGTAGCGCGCGGCGTGAATGGCCTCAATGAGAGGGTTTCGGGACATCAAAGACGTCGCGAAGAATTTGCGTACGTTGGGAATCCGGCATCGGCTGGTGCCAGCCCCGGAAGTCGGCTTGCAGGCTAAGCAAGGTGGCCCTGACATCATCCTTTGTGACGCCTTCGACATTGGGGAGCAAACCTTGCTGCTCGATCAGTTGACTCAGATGCTCGCCTTCGGCCACCAGGCGGAGAAGCAATTCTTTGTGGAGCGCCAAATCCTGCGGCGTCGGAGTCTGGCGATACATCCGATTCTCCTCCTCGCGGCGAAACAACTCCACCTTGTGAAACCACACGACCGTTTCACCGTAGAGGGCCAGTTGCGGGGCCGGGGCAAGAATGACCTCGGCCGCCGAACCCCAACTTTGTCTTAGCCCGGCTGCTTGCATGAGTTTAGTATAATCGGGATCTCCCAGCAGGCAAGTCGGATTTCCGAGCCACCGACTATCCCGGACGAAGGTCTGGTCGACGGCCCGTTCCTTTCCGGAGCGCCGGCTCTGCCTCTTTCGTCTCGGGCAAGGCCAGGTACTGGCGGGCATTGCTGTAACATATATTGCGGATCATCGTGCCAACCAGTTCTTCGTCGTTGGGCAATTCGCCCCTCTCCACTTCCTGGCCGATGAGGTTGCAGAGCACACGTCGGAAGTATTCATGGCGCGGAAAGGACATGAACGAGCGCGAATCCGTGATCATACCGACGAAGCGCGACAGCAAGCCGACGTTGGACAGGGCGTTGAGCTGCCACTGGATGCCTTCCTTTTGATCGAGAAACCACCAGCCGGAGCCGAATTGCATCTTGCCGGCCATCGCGCCGTCCTGAAAACTGCCGACGATGCTGGCGAACACATAATTGTCAACAGGATTATTGTTATAGACGATGACCTTGGGCAGGCGCCCCTCGCGCTCCAGCAAATCAAAATAACGCGCCAGAGCCTGCGCTTGCGGAAAGTCGCCCATGCCGTCAAACCCGCTGTCGGGGCCGAGGCGTTCCAGGCCACGAGTGTTGATGTTCCGTTGCGCACCGAGGTGCAATTGCTTGACCCAACCGCGCTCCGCGTCCCAACGCCCAAAATGCAGCATGAGAAAAGTGCTGAACTGCTCGTGTTCTTCCGCCGAAGCCGCCCGGCTGCGCCGGGCCTTGTCGAAAATCGCCGCCGCCAACTTGTCTGTGCAGGGGCTGGCCGGGCATTGCGTCAGCCCGTGGTCAGACAGCCGACAACCGTGCGCGTGAAAATAGTCATGACGCTTTCGCAACGCGGCCACGAAATCCGACAAGTTGCCAATATCCTTGTCAGCCACCTGTTCCAAGCGGCTGACCCAGGCGTTGAACGCCGCCGGCTGACCCACTCCCAACGCCTGGTCCGGGCGGAAGGTGGGAAAAACGTGAGTGGCCGCGCCATCGGCGGCGATCTTTTTGTGATGCCTCAGGTCGTCGGTAGGATCATCCGTCGTGCAAAGGGTGGTGACGTTGAACTTTTTCAGAATGCCGCGCGCGGTCAATTCGGGCCGGGCCAATTGTTGGTTGGCCTTCTTCCAAATCCGCGCCGCGCTCCGCTCGTCCAACAACTCGTCAATGCCGAAGTAGCGCTGCAGTTCCAAATGAGTCCAATGGTAAAGCGGATTGCGCAGTGTCTGCGGCACCGTGGCCGCCCACGCGCAAAATTTGTCGAATGGCTCGGCCGCACCAGTGCAAAATTTTTCCGCCACGCCGTTGGCCCGCATGGCGCGCCATTTGTAATGATCGCCCGCGAGCCAAATTTCGAAGAGGTTGTGGAATTGCCGGTCATCCGCGATGTCCTTGGGGGAGAGATGGCAATGGTAATCAAAAATAGGCTCGTGCCCGGCAAATTGCCGGTAGAACCTTTGCGCGGCGCGATTGTGCAACAAGAAATTCTCGTCGATGAATTTCATCTCAATATCCAGGCAAAGAATGCGGTTTCATGGGCCGCTTGCGTAGATGTTCCGAGACGCCGGCCGCCTCGGAACTTTGATAGTTTTCAAGCTCCCTTAGATAGCCGCTTTCGGTACTGCCCGCAATCTTATATGAACAAGCCCACTCCGGGCCTTGCAGGCCGGTTTGATATTTGCCTGATCTTCTCGTACTCTGAGCTGGAGTGCATAAAATTGCTTTTGAAATCGGGCCGGTGACAGTGACGTGGTTCGGCATTCTGGTCGCGTTGGGTTTCCTGGCCGGCCTGTGGACTGCCAGCCGCCGCGCCCGACGGGTAAACTTCCACCCGGACACAATCATCGATCTCGGCCCCTGGCTGCTGCTGGGCGCCATTGTCGGCGCGCGCACGGTGTTTGTCGTCACCTACTGGCCCGAGAATTTTGCCGGGCATCCGATTTACGAAATCTTCATGGTGCAGCGGGGCGGGATCGTTTATTACGGCGGCCTGATCGGCGCTTCATTGGCGTGCATCATTTTTGCGCGCATCAAGAAATTGCCGCTCTGGCGGCTGGCCGATGTTCTGGCGCCAAGCATTGCGCTGGGGAGTTTTTTCGGACGCTGGGGCTGCCTGATGAACGGCTGTTGTTATGGCAAGCCCACCACCATGCCGTGGGGCATCCAGTTCCCCAAGGGGCACGACACTTACCCCGATTACGTCCATCCGACCGAGATTTACGATTCGCTCCTCAACTTCGCCTTGTATGCATCGCTGGCGTGGCTCTTCCGCCGGCGGAAATTTGATGGGCAGGTCTTTGGCGTCTATTTGATTTGCTATGCCGCGCTGCGATCCTTCGTCGAATTATTCCGGGGCGACTACACTCAAGAGCACATTTGGAAAGGCATGACTCCGGCGCAATTGGTCAGTATCGGCATCGGCACCGCCGGCATCGTGCTGTTGTTGATACAGAGGGGCAAAAAGGCCCCGCCTGCGGCCACTGTTGGAAAGTCCGCCGTGCCGGGCAAAGCCTGAATGGAAAACGCCCCATCGCGCGCGATTTTTTTGGCCGGCCCGACGGCTGCCGGCAAATCCGCCGTGGCCATGGCCCTGTGCGAGATGCTTGGCGGTGAAATTATCTCCGTCGATTCCATGCAGGTCTATCAGGGGTTGGACATCGGCACGGCCAAGCCGTCCGCCGCTGATCGCCAACGGGTCCGGCACCACCTCATTGACGTCGTCACACTCAAGGAAAGTTTCGACGCGGCGCAATTTGTCCGACTGGCGCGTGTGGCCGCGCAAGAGATCGAGGCGCGCGGGCGACGGCCCATCTTTTGCGGTGGCACCGGACTCTACTTCAAGGCCTATCTGGAAGGTTTGGGGCCAGCGCCGCCGAAGGACGCCAGCATCCGCACCGAACTGGAAGCCACGCCGCCGCCGCAATTGCTGGAGGAATTAGAACGGTGCGATCCAGTTGCCTTTCAAACGCTGGATCTCAGCAATCCGCGCCGGGTTATTCGCGCTTTGGAAGTCATCCGCTTGACAGGCCAGCCATTCTCAGCGCAACGCGCCCAGTGGTCCGTTGGCGGGCGACCCGGCGCGAGCATGATTGGCCTGACGCGGCCCGCGGGCGAACTGGCCCAGCGAATCCATGAACGAGTGGACGAGATGTTTCGCCAAGGTTTGGTGGCCGAGACGGAGTCGTTGCTGGCGCAATGTTTGGCTGAGAATCCCACGGCGATGCAGGCTTTGGGCTATCGGCAGGTGGTGGAACACCTGCGCGGCCTGCGCCGCCTGCCAGAGACGATTGAGTTGGTGAAAATTCGCACGCGTCAGTTTGCCAAGCGCCAATTGACCTGGTTCCGACGCCAGATGAATTTGGAGTGGATCACACTTTCCGACACATCGCCCGGGTCTGCTGTGGCGGCATTGGCGGAGAAGTTTTCCAATTGACGGCGGCACGCTCCGCGCGCAGCGATGGGAGGACATTGCGTTTGACAAAGTTCTGTAATTCACGGCAACTTTAATCCAACGTAAGGGTTCTGACATCGGATATAAGTCACATAGCCATGAGAATTTCCTGCCTCGCGTTCCCGGTTTTAATCTCGTCGTTTTTGGTTTGCGCACACGCTGATGCCGCCGACGAATCTGCCTCCGCGGGAACCAGCGGATACTACCAGTGGCCGGCCATTCACAAAGACGTGATCGTGTTCACGGCCGAAGGCGATTTGTGGCGCGTGGGCATTCGCGGCGGCGCGGCCCAACGCTTGACCAGCCATCCCGGGGAGGAGTTTCGCGCTGCCATTTCCCCCGACGGCCGGACCCTGGCTTTTTCCGCCGAATACGAAGGCCCCACTGAAGTTTACGCAATGCCGCTGGAAGGCGGGCCGCCAATTCGGAGAACCTACGAGGGTGCCAGCGCTGCGGTGGCCGGTTGGACGCCCGATGGCAAGGTGATCTATTCCACGATGCATTATTCGACGCTGCCCAATCGGCAGCTTGCAGTCGTCGATCTGAATGCCAACGTCAGCACGGTGCTGCCGCTCAACCAATCCAGCGACGGCACATTTGATTCCGCAGGCAAGGTGCTTTATTTCACCCGCTGCCCGTTCCAGGGCAGCAACACCAAGCGCTACCAGGGCGGCACGGCGCAAAATCTTTGGAAGTTCGAACTAGGGAGTAGCGAGGCCGTCCCGCTCACGGCCGATTTTCCGGGCACCAGCAAGAATCCGATGTTCTGGAAGAATCGGATTTATTTCGTTACCGACCGCGACGGCACCATGAACATCTGGTCCATGGACTTGAAGGGCGGCGACCTGCGCCAGCACACCTTCCATAAGGGTTGGGACATCAAAGAAGCTTCGCTTTGGGACGGTCTGATCGCCTACCAATCAGGCGCTGATATCTGGCTGCTGGACATCGCCAAGAAAACAGATGCCGTGATACCCATTACGTTGACTTCCGATTTCGACCAGGACCGCGAGAAATGGGTCAAGAAACCTGCCGACTATCTCACCTCGGCGCATTTGTCGCCAGACGGGGATCGCCTGGTTCTGACGGCGCGTGGCAAGGTCTTCGTCGCGCCGGTCGAGCAAGGGCGTTTTGTCGATGCCACGCGGGAGGATCAAGTTCGTTACCGGGACGCCCGGTTCATGCCGGATGGCAAATCATTGCTGGCGTTGTCGGATCAAACGGGCGAGTTGGAATTTGCCAGGCTTCCTGCCAACGGGGTCGGCTCACCGGAACCATTAACCCATGACGGCAAGGTCTTCCGGTTCGAAGGAATCAGTTCACCCGATGGGAAGATGGTAGCCTATTCGGACAAGAACCAGCGACTCTGGCTTTTTGATGTGGAGCAGAAGCGCAACTCGTCGATCGCCACCAACCATGTGGACGGATTTCGTGATTTGCGATGGTCGCCCGACAGCCAATGGTTGGCGTATGTGTCGGCGGCTGATAATGATTACGTGCAAATATCTTTGTACCACCTCAAGGATGGCACAACCACCGTCCTGACAAGTGACCGCGTCAATAGTCTCAGCCCCGCCTGGAGTGCGGATGGCGAGTGGCTCTATTTTCTCTCGGATCGCCATTTGGAATCGGTGGTTCCAAGCCCGTGGGGACCGCGCGAACCCGAACCTTATTTTTATGAGCCAATCAAGCTCTATGTGGTCTCGTTGCTCAAGGACGGTCGCTCACCGTTCGAAGCAAACGACGAATTGTACTTGGCCGAGAAAGCCAAAACGGACGCCGAAAAGCCGGAAGCCAAGGAAAAATCGGAAAAGAAAGACAAGGACACCGAAACGAAGTCCGCGGAAAGCAATAAGCCGCCTGCCGTCGTGATTGACTTGGCAGGATTGCAAAACCGTGTCTCGGCCGTTCCCGTTCCGCCAGGGAACTACTCCAGTCTCGAGTTGACGGCGAAACGCTTGTTTTGGGTTTCTCAAACCATTGGGGCCGCGGCGAAAACGAACGTGATGTCGCTGGAGATCACGAATAATGATCCAAAACCAAAAGTGTTCGCCGAGGATGTTCATCAATTTGAATTGTCCGAGGACGGCAAAAAAATTCTCCTCTCCAAGGGCGACGACTTTTTCGTGGTCGATTCCAGCAAAGATGCGCCCGTGAAATTGGAAAAGAGCGTGGACCTTAAAGGCTGGACGTTCTCGCTCAACCCACGCGAGGAGCGGCGCCAGATGTTCGTCGAAGCCTGGCGCTTGCTGCGCGATTTCTTTTACGATACCAATATGCAAGGCGTCGATTGGCCGGCCATGCGCGCCAAGTACTTGCCTCTGGTCGATCGGGTCAGGGATCGCGACGAACTCGGTTACTTGATTGCCGACATGGTGGGCGAGCTTTCGGCGCTTCATATTTTCGTCTTTGGGGGCGAGATGCGCGAAGGCCCGGATCAAGTTCAACCGGCCAGCCTCGGCGCCGCTTGGACGAGGGACGAGGCGCAGGGCGGTTACCGTATCGAACACATTTACGTTTCGGACCCTGATTTTCCTGAGCGCTTGTCGCCGTTGGCCAAGCCCGAATTAAACATTACCAATGGCGACATCATCCAGGCCATCAACGGCGTGCCCGTGCTCTCCGTGGCCAGCCCGGCGGCGCTTCTCCGCAATCAGGACGGACGCCAGACCCTCCTGAGCGTCAAGCCTGCCGCCGCTCCAAAAGCGCGCGACGTCATCGTGACTCCCATCAGCATGTCGCGAGACGCGGATCTGCGCTACAGCGACTGGGAGTATTCGCGCCGCATGCAGGTTGAGGAATTGGGGAAGGGCGACATAGGTTACGTCCACCTCCGGGCCATGGGGTCGCGGGACATTGCAGCCTGGGCCAGCGATTTTTATCCCGTGTTTAATCGCAAGGGTTTGATCATCGACGTGCGGCATAATGGCGGAGGCAATATCGATAGTTGGATTCTTGAAAAGCTGATGCGCAAAGCCTGGTTTTACTGGCAGCCGCGCGTGGGCAACCCAACCTGGAATATGCAGTACGCATTTCGTGGCCGTGCGGTGGTGTTGTGCGATGAACATACGGGATCGGATGGCGAAGCTTTTACGGAGGGGTTCCGACGACTTGGCCTGGGCAAAGTCATCGGCACGCGCACATGGGGTGGAGAAATCTGGCTTTCGTTTGATACTTGGCTGGTCGATCACGGCATTGCCTCGGCGGCCGAGGAAGGCGTGTACGGCCCGGAAGGAAAATGGTTGATCGAAGGTCACGGCGTTGACCCAGACCTTGTCGTGGATAACCTGCCGCACAGCACGTTCCAGGGTGAGGATGCCCAGCTTAAGGCGGCCATTCGCGATCTACAGGAGCAAATCCGGCTCAACCCGGTCACCGTGCCGCCGCATCCGCCCTATCCGAATAAGGCGTTCAAATGACTCCAAGAGTGATTCCGGGGAGCGCGGGCGTCCCGCCCGCAGTGTTTGGCGTCCCGCCAAACACGTGCCTGCTTGCGTTGTTCACAACGCGACTAAGCTTCAGCTCACGCATCCGTGGAAGCCTCCATCAAAGGCACTCAGGCCAGATGCGTCGCGCGGGACGCGCCCCGCGGCGACCGAGACGGTCGCGCTCCCCAGACTTTGCATTTCGGTGCGTAGCACCTGAAAATGCAGAGGAATCTTCAAATTGCATCCAGTTATGATACCAAAAAGCTTCTTCATCTCGCGTCGTTCCTTTCTCAAACGCTGTTCCCTGGCGGGCGCCGCC
>DASYNM010000257.1:0-6158 GCA_036008545.1 Verrucomicrobiia bacterium | reverse complement strand
CGGGGCGCCGTTTGAGTATTTTCGATTGACTGGCAGCGCCACCCCTGCGGGCATGACGCTGATCCCGGCGGGTCCGTTCACGATGGGTAATTTCATTGTCAACAATTTCTACGATCCCGCCACCAACGATCCGGACATCGCCGACGCTTCTCCGACCAATGTCTTCGTGTCGGCCTTTTACATGGACGTCAATCTGGTCAGCCCCAATCTTTGGGCGGAGGTTTATGCCTACGCCACGAGCCAGGGTTATAACTTTAACCACACCGGTTCGGCCAAGTCGGGCAACCATCCGGTGCAATCGGTGGACTGGTTTGATTGTGTCAAGTGGAGCAATGCGCGGTCGCAGCAGGCGGGTTTGACGCCGGTCTATTACACCGATGCGGCTTTCACGCAACTCTTCACCAATGGCTTCACTGGCACCACGGTCTATGCCAACTGGTTGGCCAACGGCTATCGGTTGCCGACCGAAGCGGAGTGGGAAAAGGCGGCGCGTGGCGGCTTGACCGGCAACCGTTTTCCATGGGGTAATATAATCAGCGAACGCCAGGCAAACTACCCGGGAGACACCACCTACTATAGCTACGATTTGGGCCCGCACGGTTTCAACACTGCCTTCGATGGTGGAGCGGAACCCTACACGAGTCCTGTGGGATCTTTTGCGCCGAATGGCTACGGTTTGTATGACATGGCCGGGAACGTGTTGGAGTGGTGTTGGGACTGGTATGCGCCACCGCCGTACCCGGCTGGCAGCCCTTACCTGGGAGGAACCGATCCACGCGGACCTGCCTTCGGGGCATTGAGCCTTCGCGTTTACCGCGGAGGCAGTTGGAGCTACGGCGCCGGTGTCGCTCGGTGCGCCGGTCGCAGTTACAACTACCCGGACCGAGCCGTCTTTACCTACGGGTTCAGGTGTGTGAGAGGACTTTAGTTGTTGTTCCTTGAGAAACGCCCTAACCGCACCGCGATCGCCGCACCGAGACTTGTGGCCAAGTCCAACGGCTCAACTTGGGACTCAAATCGGGTGCAACTCAGGTTTCATCCTGTGAGCTCCGCCGAACGCGCCATGTCGACACGGCACGAACTCTACCAACATTCGCGCCGCGATCTTTGGCTCGACGCTCAATGATTTTGTGACGAACGGCTGATTACAAAGGATTGGCGTTTTTTTCTCACCGACATCACAGAACGCTTAAGTCGCTTGGCAATGACCCGATCCGTGTCTGTGCCAAGAATCCTGGTCTCTGATTCCTTCCACGGCTGCCGCGAAGTCAACGAGATGGCCCGAATGCCCAATAAGAATCTCCGTGCCTCGATAGCTTGGGGTGTTCGTCTGATGATAGGTGCAAGATCGGCTGTCGAGTATTTCTTGAGCAGTTTGTCTTCCTGCGGAATCCATGGGTCCGATTTTGTTGCCTTTGGAAATCGGCCGGTCCTCCGGTAGGCCTTGCGGCGGGCCTCAAATCGTTCTTTCCAGCCCGCTTTCACCCCAGCCAAGAACTGTCTCTTATGCGTCGGGGAAAGCGCTTTGCCCTTAATCGCAGCAGAGTGTTTGATCCGGCTTTCTGGGCGGCGTGCCAGTTCTACGCCGATCTCCGTCAGCCTATGCGATCCCGCACTGAGTCCACTGAGCCCAAGCGCCCTACGCCAGTTAGTAATCGTGGCATGAGATACACCCCAATGATGAGCGATCGCTGGACCCGATTCATCGGTAAGCGCCCGAACCAAGTCCCCGCATAAAACATGGCCGCCGCTTCCGTGTTTGGTTTGTCTTTTGAATTTCGGCCACGGTATCCGAGCATCGGAAAAATGGCCAAACCTGACTTTGCCGCGAACCGCGTCGACCAGAAATCCGCGTTTAACCAAAGGCGGTGCATAAGGGCCGTAGAGTAGGCGACACCGCTCATCTTGCTCAAGTAACTGCGTGGGTCTGAACCCGCGAAGATTTTTGCCCGCCATGCTGTTCATGGATTTTCGCTGCAATTGTGACCATTTACCTTGATCGGGCTTCTGATCGTGTTCGCCATCATTGTGATTCTTTTCGCCTTGCTGTTGGCCCCACTGAGCACTGGTTCTAAAAGTATCCGCTTAGCGTTTTGGAGTTGCCTGCAATAGGCGGTCCTCACGGCGATACCACGCGATAAAACCGGGTTGGCGCATTGGTAGCCCCGGCGTCGATCCAATAGAAAGGGACGGCGGACGGGGTATTCGTGCTCAACGGCGTCCAATTTAACAGATCGAGGCTAGTCTGCAATATGTAGGTTTGCCCCGCGGGCGCCCAATACTCCAATTGGAATGAGCCGTCGGCTAGGAAGTATGCATTGAACAAACTGTAAAGCGGCGGCACAATGGTGAACAATCCCGAAACCGCCACACTATTGACGTAGCCAGACTCAAACGCATTGGCGGTCACGGTCGAGCTCGCGGTCAGATTGAAGGGCCCGGTGTAGGGCGTGGAATTGGTCGTGGGCAACGATCCGTCCAGCGTGTAGTAGAGCGTGGCGTTGGTGTCCGGCGATTGCAGCGTCAGCGTGACAAAGTTGGTGAATGTGCCTGACGCGGGCGTCAGGATCGGCGGGGGCAGCGCCGGCGTATCGCCCAGGCTGTTGATCCAATCGGTCATGACTTCAACCGCATTTGTGTCAATAAGATAACGCGCCAGCGGCGGCATCTGAGTCGAGGGCGGCGTCAAAAGATCGACCTCGTTCATCCGGTCGTAAATTATCGACCGCCAAACGTCGTTGGGAGAGATAATCTTAGCGTTGTCATAGCCCAGCGAAAACGCGGCCGGGTAGTTGATGAGGTTCTGATTGGCCAAGGGCGTGTCGTAGCGGGCGTCGAAGGTGATGCCGGTGCCGCCAGGCTGATGGCACTGGGCGCAATTGGCATCCAAATACGAGCGAGCGCGTTCTTGATACGAGGCGGCCGTGTTGGTCAACGCCGAGAGTTGCTCGATGTTGGTGATATCCGCTTCGTCGATGGCCGGATAGAGCAGCCCAGTGCGGTTGAGGGCGCGAAGTTGGTTATCAGTCACGCCGTTGGGATAATTGAAGTTGCCGTTCAACTGGCGCGCATTGACGCCCAAAACATAATTGCCTTGCGGCGTGTGGCACTGCAAACAATCGCTGGGGCTGGGATAATACCAGAGGTTGGTGTAAAAGCCGTCCGCGGTTTGGATGAGGATCGGTTCGAACAAACTGTTGGTCAGCAAATCGGCGTCGCTGTAGTCGTCGCGCCATTTGTAGGTCACGCCATAGACCCCACCATTGGCGTCGCGTACAAGCAGGCGGGTCTCCAGCCGCTGGAGGTTAGTGGGATAGTTTACGTTGGTCTCCAACTCGAAAGTCTTGACGAAAACCGTGCCAGCCGGGAAAGACCAACTGTAGGTCGGCGCATAAGAGATTTGTTCATCAGGGGTGTAAGGGGCGCCGGTGTTAGGGATGGAAAAGTAGCGCACCTTTTGCGCGTTGTCGGAGAACAACTGTACGTTGGGCGCATACGGAATCATGCTGGCGACCGGGGTCATGCTGGGAGTGTCGGCGAAAACGCCCGTCTGCGATAAGGTCGTTGGCAACTGGCCACTGAAAGCTGGCGGCATGTTGTAGAACGCTGGGGCCGCCGTATAATTGGTCATGCCGTAAGGCAGTCCGCTGCCCGCGGCGATGGTTATGTTGACCGGGGCCGAAGTGCTGGTCAAGCCGCTGCCATCGGCGGCGGTGGCGGTTACGGCGTAACTGCCAAATGCCAAACCGGTCAGGGTAAAAGTATAGGGCGCATTGCTGACCGTCCCGACCAAATCGCCGTTGGTATAGAAGCTCACGTAGCTCAAAGGATTGTAAGGAGCGTCGGCCTCGGCACTGAACGAAACGGTAGCGGCGGCCGTCAAGGTCGAGCCATTGGTCGGCTCGGTAAGGACGACGGTAGGCGGTGGATTGGTGTAGGGATAAAGCTGGGTCTGTGGAATGACCGCCTGCGCGGTGGAAGGGCTGCTCCAAAGCAGTTGCGCGACAGCACTGCCGGTGCTCTGAAAGTAATCCATCTGAATATTGTACAACTGTTGGGCGACAAGATTAATGGATGCGCTGTTGGACTGCGAGGTAGTGTTGGTCACCCAGTCGGAAACCAACAACTGGCCATTGACCCATAACTCCACACCGTCATCCGTAAGCGTGGTAAAGGTATAGGTTTCACTGTATTGGGGCTGCACGCAACCCTGCCAGTGCACCGCGAAATTGGTCTGGCCGACGGACGGGTCTGGTCCGACGCTGCTCCAATTGAAATTGACGACCGCGTCGGTCCTCATTAGGGTTGGCAAAGCGGCGAAATCGATGTTCGTGAAGGCGGCGCTAGACGTGTTAGCCCAGTATTCGCCCAACAGCCCGGTTCCGTCGCCCAATGCGGCGGTGTTGACGAACGATGCCGAGGCGACGCTGCTGTTGACCGTTCCCGGTTTGGTGGCTACGGCCTGAAGATTCAACGTGCTCGTGACCACAAATGGACCCGTGTAAAGAATGGAATTGGTTGTAGGAACCGAGCCGTCTTCCGTGTAATAGATGGCGCTACCCGGCGTAGCGTCCGAGATCGTCACCATGACGGAATTGGTGAATGGGCCGCCGCCCGGGGAGATAACAGGCGTGGCCAGGAAAACGGTGAAGCCGAACACAGACAGGTTGTACTCGGCACCGACGTAAACTTTGCCATTAGCCACAGTGGGTGTGGTCATCTTGATCGCTCCGCCCGGATTGTCACGCACAGGATTCTGGCTGGTGTTGTAAAGCTCGATAGCCAGATTGGTGGCGTTATAGGCATGCAACACCGCCGGCCCACTGCTGGCGAAAGCGTCGGATTGCAGCGTCCACGCAATTCCATTATTGGTCCCAAAGGCAGAAATGGTCGGAGTGCCGCCCAAACCGCTAAACGCGGTGGTGGCTTGGGAGGTAGGCCCGGTGATGCCGCCATTGGTGATGGTGAATGCCTTCATCTCGTCGGCGGAGCCCTGATAATAAATCGTATAATTGAAGTAGGCTGGCGAGCTCCAGGCACCGCCAATGGCGTGCTGAAGCGTCTGCACGATTTGCTTGTCGAAATCGTTGGGAATGTAATGTCCCATATTGTCGCGATCCACTAGGTAAATCGTTCCTTCCTTGCCCGCCCCAACGATCAGGTGCGGATGGGCTGGACTTCCGACCTCATCGGGCAAGAGCAATGCTCCGCCCGAGCCAAGATCGGAGTCAACAGACTGCATGGCGGCTTGATCGTAAGGGGTAAAATAGTCCGCAACTTCGAATCCGTTGGTTGTCGTCAGCTTGACAAAACTATCACCGTAATCCCCGCCATTGGTATAGGCGCTAAAACTGCCATTGCCAACTTCGAAAAAGACATTGGTGTTGGCATCCACACAAAGCCCATTTCCATCCATCCAGATCCCCCCTTCGCCGGCGTTCGCGCCAAAGGCATTGGTCGTTGCGTTGGGAGTGGTACAGAAAACAAAGTTGGTCAATGGCTCAAGATCGTCAGCATTGAATCCAAGGACCCAGCCATGATAGGGGTCGGTATCCGCGTAGCTGGCGTAGGCGACCAACAACACTCCGCCGGCAAGAGCCAGTCCTGCGCGTTGGAGTTGTTGTTCCGGAGCGAAAGTCACTACCGAGCCATTTCCCTCCACTCCAGTTCCCGGGACGGAAGCAGTGACCACTACCGGACTGTACGGCTGTTCGGTTCCATTGGTGATGTTCAGGGCATGGATTCGGTGATAATAATTGGTCGCGACTCCAACCTCACGGGTGGTGACGTTCACGTAAATTGTGCCATAGTCGAGATCAATGACCGGCGTGCCAGTGATGCCTATGGTTGGGACGATTGCAGAAAAAGGGTCGCCGTACCGAAGGCCAAATTCCTTGTTATCGCTCAGAATCGAGATGCCCAGGTTGGTTTTCCACAGCAATCCTTCGTTGGTCCCTAAATTGGAATCCGCATCGAAGGCATAAACGGTGTCGTTTTCGGTCGCCACGAAAACCACATTGTGCGTGCCTTGTCCAGGAATGGCCAGATTGGCAACATAGAGCGGCTGAGTGTAAACGTATCCATCCACATGGTAGGAGAACAAACGGCCAAAAGTATTGACATTAACGTTTGCCGGTGTGAGCAGGTATTCATTCGTG
>DASYNM010000256.1:0-1514 GCA_036008545.1 Verrucomicrobiia bacterium | reverse complement strand
TATCTGGCGTTCGTCAAACTCGCCTCAATCCGAATTTGGCTGAGTCCACGCCCTAGCACTACTTTGGCAGATCGTTGGTTTGCCGCGATTTTTAGGATTCCCGAATCAATTTTTCAGTGATTCATGGGTGGTCGGCTCTCGGAGGGCTGACCATGGCGGAGTGGAAAGACGAACTCGAACGCTGGCTGAAACCGTTCCTGAATCGGTTGGGTCATAAGACCCGGCGGCGGATGTGTCCCCTGTACGTTGCGGGATTGATCGGTCCGGGCGACCGCAAAAGCGTTCAGCCGATGGCGGAGCGCATTGCCACGGGCAACTACGATCAGCTGCACCATTTCATTGCCGATGGTGTCTGGGACGCGACGCCGCTGGAATCGGAGCTGCTCAACCAGGCTGACCGGCTCGTCGGCGGCAAAGATGCGGTGCTGGTTATTGACGACACGGCACTTCCAAAGAAGGGCGACCGCTCCGTCGGTGTCGCGGCTCAATATGCGTCCGCTCTTGGCAAAACGGCGAATTGCCAAACGCTGGTGTCGCTTACACTTGCGCGCGGCGAAGTGCCGATAATGGTCGCGCTGCGTCTCTTTCTGCCCGAGAGTTGGACAGGCAATGTGTCTCGTTTGAAGCGAGCTCGCGTGCCGATAGAACACCGAACGGCACGATCCAAGCCGGAAATTGCTTTGGCCGAGGTTGACCGAGCGTTGGCAGCCAACGTGCGTTTTGGATGTGTGCTGGCGGATGCAGGATACGGACTCAGCGCACCGTTTCGACAGGGGCTAACAGAACGCGGACTGGCCTGGGCTGTCGGCATCCCTCGGCACCTCAAGGTGTACCCGGTTGGTGTACAGCTCATTTGGCCGATCACCAAAGTTCGCGGGAAGCCACGAAAGCACCACGTACCAGATATCTTATCGATTGCGGCAGAACAAATGCTGGTCAGCGCGAAGTGGAAAACCGTGAGTTGGCGCAGCGGGACGAAGGGTCGGCTGAAAGCCCGATTTGCTGCTCTGCGTGTCCGAACTGCCGACGGCCCTCCGCAGCGGATATGGGATAAGGGGCAGCAGCATCTCCCGGGCGACGAAGCTTGGCTCATTGGCGAGCAACGTGCCTCAGGGGAGAAGAAATACTATCTCGCCAATCTCCCGGCAGCGACGGATCTGCGCACACTGGCCGCCACCATTAAGGCAAGATGGATTTGTGAGCAGGCCCATCAGCAGTTGAAAGAGGAGCTTGGACTTGATCACTTCGAAGGGCGATCATGGCAGGGTCTTCATCGCCACGCCCTGATGACAATGATTGCCTACGCCTTCCTGCAACATCGGCGCCTTGCATACGCGGGGCGGAAAAAAAAGAATCAACGGGCCTCCGCCTCAGCCAACGATGCCCGCCGTACGTCACGCCATCGTTGATCTCATCCTGCGGCCGCCGTCTCAGCAGTGCCCGTATTGCCGAAAACAAATCCTCGAAAAACAGTGGCGCAAACACATTCTGCCAAAGTAGTGCTAGGCCCGACG
>DASYNM010000255.1:0-6197 GCA_036008545.1 Verrucomicrobiia bacterium | reverse complement strand
TGTAGCGATCCACCTGCGGCTTGATGTTCAACTTCTTGACAGTGGGAGCTTGATTGAGGCGGTCCACCTGAATCTCGTTGTCGAAATGGCCAATGTTGCAGACGATGGCCTGGTCTTTCATTTTTTGCAGGTGCTCCAGCGTGATGACGTCGCGATTGCCGGTGCAGGTGACATAAATATCAGCTTTGCCGAGACTCTCCTCCACGGTGGTGACTTCGAAGCCTTCCATCGCCGCTTGCAGCGCGTTGATGGGATCGACCTCCGTGACCAGGACGCGCGCACCGAAGCCGCGCAAAGAATGCGAGGAGCCTTTGCCGACATCACCATAACCGCACACGACGGCTACCTTGCCGGCGACCATGACGTCGGTGGCACGCTTGATGCCGTCGGCCAAGGATTCGCGGCAGCCGTAGAGGTTGTCGAATTTGGACTTGGTGACGGAATCGTTGACGTTGATGGCTGGGACCAGAAGTTTGCCGGCCTCTTTCATCTGGTAAAGGCGATGAACGCCGGTGGTGGTTTCCTCGCTGACGCCCTTCCAGTCCTTGACCACGGCGTGCCAAAAGCGGGGCTGCTCTTTAGCCACGCGCTTGAGGAGATTCTTGATGACATCCTCCTCGTGCGAAGCGCCGGGCGTGTTGACCCAGCCGTCGCCGTTTTCCAGCTCGTAGCCTTTGTGGATGAGGAGCGTGGCGTCGCCGCCGTCATCGACAATCAATTGCGGCCCCTGGCCGTTGGGAAAAGCCAGCGCGCGAAAGGTGCAATCCCAATATTCCTCAAGCGATTCGCCTTTCCAGGCGAAAACCGGCACGCCCGCCTTCGCGATGGCGGCGGCGGCGTGATCCTGAGTGGAGAAAATGTTGCAACTGGCCCAGCGCACTGAAGCGCCGAGCGCCGTCAGACTTTCGATCAGGACGGCGGTTTCGACGGTCATGTGCAGTGAACCGGTAACGCGCACGCCTTTGAGCGGCTGCGCGGCGGCGTATTGGCGGCGAATGGACATCAGGCCGGGCATTTCCTGCTCAGCGATGTCGATGGCCTTGCGGCCGTATTCGGCGAGGCTTAGGTCTTTGACTTTGAAGTCGCCTTCGTTTCCATTTTTAGCCGCCGATGCGCGCAACGGTTTGGCGCGGCGGGATGAAGTAAGTTTTACGGGCATAAGAGTTGTTGGTATCTTGTTGTTTCTATTGGACGGCTTTTTTCAACGCCGCCGCTTTGTCGGTTTTTTCCCAGGTAATGCTGTTCAAATCGTCGATTTTGCCAAAATGGCCGTAGTTGGTGGTCTTGGAGTAAATGGGGCGCAGCAGATTGAGTTGCTTGATAATCGCGGCTGGTTTGAAGCTGAAAACCTCCCGCACTCCGTGCTCGATTTTCTCATCGCTGACAACTCCGGTGCCGAAGGTATCGACGCAGACGGAAACCGGATCGGGATAACCAATGGCGTAGGCGAATTGAATCTCGGCGCGGGTGGCCAAACCGGCCGCGACGATGTTCTTGGCGACGTAGCGACCCATGTAAGCTGCGCTGCGATCCACCTTCGACGGATCTTTGCCGCTGAACGCGCCACCGCCATGACGGCCCATGCCGCCATAGCTGTCCACTATGATTTTGCGCCCGGTCAACCCTGTGTCGCCTTGCGGACCGCCTACGACGAAGCGCCCGGTGGGATTGATGAGAAATTGGGTCTTCTTGTCCAACATGTCGCTGGGCAGGACTTTCTCGATGACTTCCTTAATGATGAAATCCTTGATTTCCTTATGTTTGACGTCAGCGGAGTGCTGGGTGGAGACGACCACGTTGACGACGCGCACGGGCCGGCCTTTTTCGTATTGGACGGAGACCTGCGTCTTGGCGTCGGGGCGCAGCCAGGCGACCTTGCCGGCCTTGCGCACGCGATTCAATTCGCGGCCGAGCCGGTGGGCGAACATGATCGGAGCCGGCATCAGTTCGGGGGTCTCGTCACAAGCGAAGCCAAACATCAGCCCTTGGTCTCCCGCCCCCTGCTCCGCCGTCTCCTTGCCTTCGACCGCGCGGGCATCAACGCCCTGAGCGATGTCCGGACTTTGGCGCGTGAGCAAGTTCGTGATGAAGACCTTTTCGGCGTGAAACACGTCGTCGTCGTTCACATAGCCGATCTCGGCGATGGATTCGCGGACGATGTCGTTAATGTTAACCTTGGCTTTGCTGGTAATCTCGCCGCCCACCACGACCATGTTGCTCTTGGCGTAGGTTTCGCAGGCAACTCGGCTGCGGGGGTCCTGCGCCAGGTAGGCGTCCAGCACGGCGTCGGAAATGGTGTCACACACTTTGTCGGGATGCCCCTCCCCGACCGACTCGGAAGAAAAGATGAAGTTTTTATTCATATTTAAAATTGACACATTAACATATTAACGTATCTTGATAGGAAGATATAACATTCTTTAGAAAAGAGTCAAATTTTATTTTCATGCCCGGCACCTTAAAAGCATTGCGCGCGCTTTCCGACCCGACCCGCCTGCGTATTGTCGCGCTGCTGGAGCGCAGCGAACTGTCCGTCCATGAACTGCAGGAGATCACGCGTATGGGACAATCGCGCATCTCGACCCACCTCGGATTGCTCCAGGAATCAGGCTTACTGGAGTCGCGCCGCGAGGGAAAGAGGACGTTTTACCGAGCCGTGGCCGGCGGTGATGCGATGGTTGGCGAATTCATCCAATTGGCCGTGCGCGGGGCCAAGGAATTGCCGGAGCAAAGCGCCGACCAGCTCAATTTGAAGCGCATTTTGGTCCGCCGCACCGAAACGGCACAACTGTATTTCAACCAGGTCGCGGGGCGATTTGACCGCAGTTACGGCCCCGGCCGATCCTGGCAGGCTTTTGGACAATTGCTCTTGCGGGCGCTGCCTCCGCTGGTCATCGCGGATTTGGGGTCGGGCGAGGGCTTGCTGAGCGAATTGCTGGCGCGGCGGGCGAAGAAAGTGATCGCGGTGGACAATTCCGAGAAGATGGTGGCATTCGGGGCCAACAAAGCGAAAAAGAACAAACTCAAGAACCTGGAATTCCGCCTGGGCGACTTGGAAAACCCGCCCATCCAGCCTGAGAGCGTTGACCTGGTAATTTTGAGCCAAGCGCTCCACCACGCAGCCAGCCCCAAAAATTGCCTGATCAGCGCGCACAAAATTCTTCGCCCAGGCGGCCAAATCATGATGCTTGATTTGTTGCGCCATCATTTCGAACAGGCCCACGAACTCTACGGTGACCGCTGGTTGGGCTTCACCGAGAACGATTTACATGGCTGGTTGGAGGAAGCGGGTTTCAAACAGATCGAAGTTTCGGTTGTGGCGCGCGAAGAGCAACCGCCGCACTTTCAGACCGTGCTGGCGGTCGGGGAAAAAGTTAGAGGCAATGTTGCTTGAGAGGTTTTGCAACAACTTCGGCCCGTGTGAAAGCGCGCAGTTTGCAAGCACCTCTAGTGCCATGTCGCGCGGAGCACGAGCAGGTAGTGTCTTACTTGCAAATCAACGACATCTGTACCACCAAGCCGTTGACCAAATAGCGACGACGGTCAAAAGGATTGCGACAAATATGTCAAACGCGTTACTCATTATCCGCTACGGGCGCCTCTACAGCCACCCTCTCACTAAGTTCAACTCCAAACACCCTGAGGAGGTAAAATACGCCACTGGCCAAAAATAGCCAACTCAAATTAGGACACTGCCGACAAGCAAGGATTGTTGACAGATTTTTGAAAGCGTGAGAAACTGGAGCCTCCATGAAAACCTTGAACCATAAGTCGGAACGACGCGCTTTTGTTTTCGAAGAGGGAATGTTTGCCGCTGCCTCCGATACTCAGGAGCAATTCCGACCTCGTCTCAAGAGCGTGTACAATAGATTACTAATGAATTTTCCAGGTCTTTGCTTGGCTCTGGCTGTTTCGGTTCTTGGGACGACATCTCTCTACGGAATTCCACTTACGAGCGGTGAGTTTTCGACGAATGATTCCGTCATCACTTTTGAAACCGGTTCGACCGGGCTCCCCAGCATCAGCGGCGTCAGCTTTTCGGGCGGTGATGCTACGTTTGGCACTTACGGTTTTGGCGACCAATACTTCGGTAACCTGAATGGAGCCACTTATTTGGACGTTTATTTTGCCCAGCCACAGCAGGCGGTGGGAGCCTACATGGTCGATGACGAATACTTTGGCGGTGTCACGGGGGTTATCGAAGTCGTGTATGACCAAAGCAACAACGTGATCGAGACTGTTTCGGCAAATTTCCCACCGTGGGGCTCCACACCAGGTTTCCTCGGGCTTGGTGAACCGACGGCCCAGATATATCGAGCGGAATGGCAATACATTGGCAGTGGCTACTTCGGAGTGGATAACGTCACCTATGGGACGGCGATTGGCTTGAGCCAGATGCCCAATATTCCCACTGGCCTGCATGCCGAACTGAATGCGGGCCAGGTGATGCTGAACTGGTCTCCCTCGTTTCAAGCGACGAGCTACAATGTAGAGCGCGGCAACACGGCAGGCGGGCCATACACCATCGTTGGCAACGACGTTGACAGCACCAACTATATTGACACGACCGTCACCAACGGCAGCACCTACTTCTATGTGGTTACGGGAGTAAACGACTATGGGGAGAGTGGTGTTTCACACCAGGTCGTCGCCTTCATCGTGGATCACTTTGCGTTTGCGCCCGTAGGGTCACCGCAGACCGCTTCGGTTCCCTTCACGGTTTCCATCACTGCGTGTGATTCAAACGGCCTGGTGCTTAGCAACTTCTCCGGTGCGGGCACGTTGAGTGCCGCCGGCGACTATGGCATCGACCCGTTGACGCCGGCGGGCACATCGGCATTTGTGAACGGACAGTGGACGGGTGCGGTGACGGTGACTTCCGCCTATGCAGACACGAATGTTCGTTTGAATTGCGCTTCCAACGGAGTTGCGGGGACAAGCAATCCGTTCGACGTGGTCGCGCCGCCAATCCAATTGTTTACTCTCACCGCAGCCGATTTGGTTTACAATCCATTCAGAAAACTTCTTTATGCAACCATGCTGGCGAGTGCGGGAAGCTACTCAAATTGTCTGGTGACCATTGATCCTGTCCTGGGGCGCGTGGTAAATTCTTATTATCTTGGCAACGACCCAAGCAGTTTGGCGTTATCGGCTGACGGCCAATTCCTGTACATAGGCTTTAGCGGGACAAACATGTTTGAACAGTTTAACCTAGCCACGAACGGAGTGGATTTTCAGGTATCGTTGGGGGTGGACAGTTACTCCGGTTATCCCATCATGGTCGATCAGCTCGCCTCCTTGCCCGGGCAACCTCATTCCGTAGCGGTTGCGGCTAGCGCGCCATATGGAGGCACCGCAGAAGTATTAATGTTCGATGACGCTGTGCAACGGCCCAATTTCTATGCTTCTGGAGCATCAGTTGTAGCCGGTTCGGCCAACGAATTATTCGCGATGGGAGGGGGCTATCCGTCCAGCCCTTTTGCAGTGCTCGCTGCAGATGCTTCAGGCATTACAAATTTCACCTATGAAGATGGAATAGTGGGAGTTAATGAAGGTTACAAATATCAAGGAGGGCTGATTTTTACATCTGGAGGAACCGTGTTTAGCCCGGACACGACGAATGTTCTCGGGCATCTGACCAACTGTGACATCGTGGAACCCAATTTGGCCGCTGGCATCATATTCTCGATGGGGTCGGAGCCCGTATGGGGCCAGCCTGATGCGTGGACAATCTATGCCTGGAATCCCACCAACCTGCAAATGTTTGCCAGCCTGCCGGTGCCAGGCGTGTTAAACGGTCCAACCAGACTGATTCGCTGGGGCACGAATGGCTTGGCGTTCTGTGCGGCAAACCAGCTCTTTCTGGTGAGGACATCTTTGATCCCAGTCGTGCCGCCGGTCGTGGCCGGCGGAAGTTGCCAGGCATCCGGATCATTCCAACTGAGTTTTACCGGCGACCCAACCATCACTTACGCCGTCTCGGCGTCAACAGATCTGGCCAACTGGGCCCAGCTTGGTCCGCCCAATTTAGTGAGCAACGGTTGGTTTCGGTATTTGGATCAGGCTGCTACAAATTATCCACATCGCTTTTATAGGACTGGTGTAGCCCCATGATCTTTGTCACCGGACCGGCCGTTCGGGCCTAGCTTTCACTCAAGGATTTGCCGGACCATCCCGTCTTCCTTTGCCAATCGCGG
>DASYNM010000254.1:0-10728 GCA_036008545.1 Verrucomicrobiia bacterium | reverse complement strand
CCGCCCCTAACGTCAGTCGGGGTGTCCGTTTCACTATATTTATCTGCGCCTAGGTTAGGGCCTGTAACATTGATGCGATAGTTGCCTCCGCTCTGGCAGAAAACTCCCCACCCTATATCGCTGCTGCTGTTCCAATCCTTGTTACAAATGAAAGGCAGATCGTCGCTTTGGTTGGTATAGTTGACCCACATCGACACGGCAAAGTCGTTGGACGCGCCAAACTGAAGGTCGAGAGGATAGCCGAGGGTGGCATACTCCTGAATGGAGGCATCCTTCGTTGTCGTATATTCAAACGCCTGCCCGATCTTGCCAGGGACGAAGGTTGGATTGGGATTGGCATCGGGTCCGTTGGTAGCATAACTCGCGTTGTTGCCCTGGCCAGAAGTGTCGTTGAAGTTGCCGTCAAAGGGCAGATGGACGACGAGATTGCTTGCGATCGGGCCTTCCCACACGTTCAGGATCGCGATGGTGCTGGTGACCGCGCCGAAAGAGTTGCTCACAGCCACAGTGTAATCTCCAGCCTGTGATAGCTGCAGGTTGTTGAGCGTCACGGCCGGAACCGCCGAGTTTTGAATCAATTCGTCATTGAAGTACCACAAATAGCTGAGTGGTTGAGCACCGGTGGCAGCGGCGGTAAATGTCACCGCAGCGCCAGGATCGGCGATTTCTCCCACGGGGCCCTGCGTGAGGCGCGGGGTCGTATAGACAGTCAAGGTAGCGGGGTCGCTGGTCAGCGGGCCGTATGGATTGCTTACGACTACCGTATAAGTGCCGGCATTGCCAGGACCAGCATCAGAAATGGTGTAAGTCGAGCTGGTGGCATTGGCAATGTTCGTGCCATCAAACTGCCACTGATAGGTCAATGGAGCGGCTCCGGTGGCGGTGACCGAGAAGGTCGCCGAGGTGTTGTCGTCCACAGATTCCGACACCGGCTGGACCGCGATGTCGGGCGTATTGATGCTGTAGAGGCCGAAATTATCGATTCCCCAATACCAACTGCAGCGGCCCGTATATCCAAAGCGAAAACGCACGTGAGCCTGGTGATCAGCGGAAGCCAATCGTATTTGCTCGATTTCCTTGCCTATCCATTGTGAATGGGTCACACCGCCGCCAGTGGTAGTATAATTGGCTCCGTCGTCTGGAAAGCCCTGAATGAACGGAATGTCCGCCGTGCTCACTGGCGCCGCCATCCAGTGCGCGTCATTCATGAAGTTGGTGTTGGGATATCCGGCTTGGTCAGTATACCAGGTCTTAAAGGTCTGCGTGACGTCGATGACTCCATTGGTATAAATGATGGCGCCGCCAACCCGCGACCCACCGCCGCCGCCTCCCGTGGTGCTAAAATCACTGCCGTCGCTGTCGGCTATGCAGTAAAGCGCCGGCAACCAGTTGGTGCCCATATTAGTTGAATACTCAAGCGAACCGAAACTATTTCGGTTTTGCATCCAGAGACTGTAGAAGCAAACATAAACGTTGGACTGGGCAGAGCAGTCGATATCCGGAGTAAACACAAATCCCGCCTGGCCGAAACACCCGCCGCTGCAACGATTGTCGGATTCGAAAAAGAGGATGTTGTTGGAAGCCAAACTGGTGATCAAGGCCCCGTTCAACGCGATGGGCGGTTGATTGGTCGTGTCGGCTTCGAAGCCGCTGCAAGGGCCGCCGCCGCCGCCGCAGATAAAGTTTGTATTATCGACCAGCCACCCTTCGTAAGTCGCCGAGTCAGGATTGCAAAGGTCAAAACTCGCGTCCTGCACCGTCGTCTGGTTGGTGCCGTACCAACCAGTAGGAAGCGCGACGTTGGAGGAGACGTCCACTTCATCGAAAGTTTCCAAGTAAAATGGCTGTGGCAGGTTGATCGACTGGTAGTTGAAAACCGTAAAGTTCCAGGTATTGCTGCCGGGGCCGTTACCGTCAGTCCAGGCGATCGTGGCCGTATGCAATGAACCCGGCAGCATCAGGTTAGTCTGGCTGGCGGTGATGGTGAAAGTTGGCGGAGTGGGGGTAACTGTGGACGGAATTTCAACGCCGTCGAGAAATAGCTCAATTGAGTTGGTAACGATCTCGGTGTTGCCTTGGTTGAGGATGACGTTGAAGTTGGGCTGCGGCAATACGTTAAAGTCGTTGAAGCCCGGATCCCGGTACTGCACAAATGTTTTCACTGGTGGAATCGTAATCGGGATGCCGCCGGCCGAAGGAGGGCCGAGGGCGGCCAATTGGCCGGCATTCAGGGCCGTGTCGCGAATTTGCACGCTATTGGCAAATCCGGCGACATTCGTCAGCGTGCTGCTAAACAGTGGGAGTTGCCCCGAGTAGAGCGCGTAAGGGCTGTCGATCTGCCCCTGCCCGATGAGCACCGAGCCTGCCTCGGAACCGTTGGTGTAAACATCGACTTCGCCCAGGTCTGTGCTCAGGACGAAGCCAAGGCGATACCAAGTGTTTGGCTCAATAGATCCGAAGGCTAGAGAGGGCAAGGTGGCGCCCTCAGTGTTGGTCACTGATATCTGGTCGAACAAGTTGAGATCGAAAAAAGCCAGGATGTCGTCCAGGGAACCATTATCCATCTGTAGAATGGGACGAAATACGCCGGCATTCGTATAAAGGACATCCACGATGACTGTATAATCATTGACGAGTGAGCCGCCGCCGTTAGCCGGCGGTGTGGGCATGAGATAACCTACGGGCAGCGCGGTGGCGCCCGGAAAGCGCATGACGTTGGTCACGACGCCACCTATGCTGGGGATTCCCAAGGCCTCCGTCGTTGCGAAAATTGTCAAATTCGAGGTCACTCCATTGGGCCCGTCATTATATGTCAACGGCCCGAGGTCCGATCCCGCCGTGGCGGACAGGTCTCCTTTCTTGAAATCCCATTGGCCAACATTCGTTTGCGCATTAACTTTCGACACGCTCAAAATCGCGGATAGCGCGATCGCGACATAGATTGGAGTTTTAATGTTCATCTGAGTTGTATTTGCGTTTAGGTGGTTCGTTTATTCGTGAGTTGAGTCCTGGAGAATTTGACGCCGTCACCGGACGGCTCGATAAAAGCGTTGGCCCGCACTTGGAGCAAATGAGTCTAGGTATTGTCCCGTCGCATTGGTCAAAGTTAAATTGGTGAGGAGCACCCAATCCAGGCAATTGCTCGAGGATTCCAATTGATAAGTCAGTCCCGCCCAACCCGTGACCGAAAGCAGCGCGGCGTCCGGCGGCGTCACGCTGAGCGCAAGCGTCGGTCCGATGATCGGATCGCTTTCCACAATGACACCGCTGGTTCCGATCGCCACAAACTGGCCGTTCCCGTAAGCCACCGCCACCAGTTCCTCGCTGGTGCCGGAGGCGCGCGGCGCCCAATTCGTCCCATCCGTGGAGGTGACGATCACGCCGTCATTTCCCACCGTCACAAAGACGCCGTTGGCGAAGCTCGCCCCATAAAGATCCTCGCTCACTCCTGAGTTGGCCGCCGACCAGGATACCCCGTCCGGCGACGTCAGGATGGTTCCATTGATTCCGGTCACCACGTAAAGCCCGTTGCCGTAAGCGACGCCTTCCAGCGTGTTCGTGGTTCCCGAGTCGGAAGCGGTCCAGGTGCTGGCGTTATTGGCCGTAAGAATGGTACCGTTGTCGCCAACGGCGAGAAAAAGGCCGTTTCCAAATCCGACGCTCCAAAGGTTGACACTCGAATTGAGTGGCGCAACGCTCCAAAACAATCCATTGCTGGACGTGGTAATCGTGCCTAATTCGCCGACCGCCACGAACTTGCCATTACCGAAGCAGTTCCACGCGAGATAATTATCGGTTTGCGAGGAACGCACGATCCAATTGGTGCCCGTTTCTGAAGTTTCAATGCAACCCGTGTCTCCCGCTGCGACATAAAGGCCATTGCCGTATGCAACGCCATAGAAAAAATTGTCCGCACCGTAACCATGCGGCTGGGTCCAATTGACGCCGTTGGTGGATTGGACCACCGTCCCTTGGGCACCCACGGCCACGAACTTGCCATCAGCGTAGGTAATGGCGCCGAAGGTGATGCCAACGCCGGAATCGCGCGCCGTCCAAGCGTCAAGCGGATCGGCACCGCGGCAGCGAGCGGCAAAAAAACATCCGCACATCACAATCCAAAAGAACGAACAATGACTCATTGATTCAGTGGCTGGCTTTGTAACTCTGGATCGTTTCGACGGCATTCGTATCGCCATTCTGGGCCGCCTCTTGGAGTTGCTGACCGATGGTATTGGCGGCGCGAATCGCCGTAATGCGCTGATCCTTCGTCAAATTCGCCTCGGCCGCGAGTTCCTTGATATCCGTGAAAGCGGCGGCGACTTGGTGCTGCTCCACATCCTTGACGACCCTTTGCACCGCTTCGCGTGCGGACGCGTCGGCGGACTGAAAGGCGTTTTGCAGGACTGCCGCCAATTGATCGGCTGGCAGCGGATCGTCCACGCTGGCGTGCCGGAGGCCGCAGCCGGCCATGAGGATCGCGGCGGTGACTATATATTTGACAGATGGACGAATCATTATGACTTTATGTGGTTGGCATGGCGTCGCTTTTTCTATTGCGGCGGCATCCGCTGCGGTCTTTCTCCGGTATAGCACCGATAATCGATGCCTACGGTCAGAGGCATACGGTTGATTCGGCTGACGTTGCCCGGCACCCAAAGTGTCACGCACTGGTTCAAATGGCGAAACCAACCCACGGTCAAATCGCCTTGGTTATACTCAAGCGTATAATTTGGCGCCGTCCACTGAGTTAGTATCTCCGTGTCGCCAGGAAATAAGCCCAAGGTGTCAGGCGCTCCCTCGAGCTTCTGCTCTGTAGCGTCCTGGATGACAATGGTGGTTTGCGGACTGGCGTAACTACTGCGCTTCAGAGGCCTTGATTGGTCAACATCATAGGGTGGACCATAAGTTGAGCCTTCTCCATTGTAAGGTACAACAAGGTAGTCGCACATCCCGTAAGGAGAATACTCATAGTAAGCGAATGGATACTTTTCACTCGGCGTATCACACCAATTATCCACTACATAATCGGCCGCCGAATCGAGAAATAGATTCTTGCTCTGCCCAAAATAGCTGTAATAGCCCAAAGCCCAATAAGCGACGTCGTCAAGGGCGGGATCGCCGGGATTTGGGGCCACCGCCGAGCGCGGATTGAGAGTCCAGGAACCGCCATTCGGAAGCCAGACCGCGAGTGGATAGGAACCCGGCACCGGAGGATTGCAGTAATACGTGTCCCTGTTGTCATCGGCGTAGAGCGACGTCGCAATGCCAATTTGTCGTTGATTGCTGATGCAGCGGGTCAGTTTGGATTGCTCCTTCGCCTTGCCCAAGGCCGGCATCAAAAGTGCGGCCAGGATAGCAATGACTGAGATTACGACCAACAACTCGATTAAGGTAAATGCCGATTTCAATCGTGTAATTTTCGCGTGTTTCATAAGCAAAGCTATTCCTGAGCACGGTCTGGCCCGTAGCGGCCTATGATGAATAGCCAGCAGCGGAAAGTCAAACACATTCCGCCACAGCAAATTATAACTCCGCGCGAGTGGACTTTAGGCAACATCGGCGTGGAAGTTCAAGAAACATAGTGTGAATTCTCTGTGTCGAATATGGCAAACGTGTGACAAATTGTTCACCGCCCGCACGGAAACGCCTATTTCGCCCGCGGCACAAACGCCGCCGCCCGCCGCTTGGCTTCGTCTATTTGATCGTTCTTCATTCTCCCCTCCTCCAACTTCGCCCTCTGACCCGAATCTGCTTGGCCTTGCTTGGCGGAGATCAACAACCATTTCAAACCCTCAACCTGATCAATCGGAACCCCCAAACCAATGAAGCAACGCTGGCCATAGTCGAATTGCGCCAGAGCATCGCCGCCCTCGGATGCTAATTGGTACCAATGGGCGGCGAGCTTCTCGTCGTGCGGCACTCCCTGGCCTCGTTCATACATGTAGCCCAGATCGTATTGCCCGGAGGGGCTGCCTGCCTGGGCGGCCACGGTGAACCATCGCGCCGCGTTGGTCAGGTCGCATTTAACTCCCTGCCCGGCCTGGTATAGTTCGCCAAACATGGCCTCCGCCTCGACATTCCCGTTGCTGGCCGCCTGGCCGTACCAATGAGCCGCTTGCTTGTAGTCTGTCGGAACGCCCTGGCCCATGGCAAATGCTTTACCCAATTGTGTTTGGGCTTTCGCTTCGCCTTGTTCTGCCTTGACCTTCAAGCCTGCGATATCGATTGCAGGTGCCGGTGTCGCTGCAACAGCCGTCCCTTCAGCGGGTGATCTAAAGTAAAGGAGGCCGGCGACAGTCAAAACGCAAACTGCCGTGATGCTGGCGATAAGGACGATTCTTTTCATATAACTTTCGTGCTCATCATTCTCGAGTGAAGCACGCGGGAAGATGCATCCGCGCATTTTTTCGAGCTGGGGTTGCCCAATGGGGCCACGCGAGAGAGAAACGCTATGTCTTCGATCATTCGCCCAAGCACTAACGGCTGCCTGTTTCCGATGCAACTACAAACAAACCCTCCCGGGGAATTTCACGCAATATGTCACAAATCCGAAACCTGTTCGACACATGCGCTGCGTGGCTGCTTTGAACATCGGCCCCTTCAAAGCCGTCCAACCGCCGGCTAAAACACATGATCAAGACAAAAATGGCCGTCTTTCGCGGCCCGGGACAGCCGTTCGAATTCGTCGAGCGGCCGGTGGAATTTGAACTTGACAGTGGTCAATGCCTGGTTGAAATCTTGCTGGCGACCATTTGCGGCTCGGATTTGCACACCGTCGATGGCCGACGTCATGAACTCGTCCCCTGCGTGCTGGGTCACGAAGGCGTGGGCCGGGTCGTCGCCGCTGGACTCGACCGCAACCCGGCCTTGATCGGGCGTCGCGTAACCTGGACCTTGGCGGATAGTTGTGGCGTTTGCCAACCTTGCCGCAATTGGTCTTTGCCGCAAAAGTGTGAGCGTTTGTTCAAGTATGGCCACGCGCCGCTTAACGACGGCGCGGGTTTCAACGGCACCTACGCCTCCCATGTTGTTCTGCGCGCGGGCACCACGCTCTTCCCGCTTCCCGAGACAGTCACGGACCAAATGGCGGCGCCGGCGAATTGCGCGCTTGCGACCATGGTCGCGGCGACCGAACCCCTCTCCGCTGGCGGCGAAACGGCGGTGATCCAAGGCGCGGGTCTGCTGGGTCTGTTCGCCTGTGCCTTGCTGCGGGACAAGGGCTGGCGACGCGTGGTAGTTGTCGATACTAATTCTGGCCGGCTTGAGTTGGTTCCGGCTTTTGGCGGCGAGCCGGCGCTAAATTCAGCGCGCGATCATGTTGCCGCGGGCACCGTGGATGCCGTTGTTGAAGCCACGGGTCACGCCGCCGTGATTGCCGAGGGCATTGAACTACTCCGCCCTGGCGGCCGCTACCAGCTAGTCGGATTGGTGCATCCGGACTCGCGCCTCGAATTAACGGGAGAAAAGATTATCCGCAAATGTCTCACTCTTCAAGGCACTCACAACTACGCTCCGCGCCATCTCGGTGAAGCCGTCGAGTTCTTGAAAAATCGGGGACGAAGCCTCCCTTGGGATCGTCTGGTGTCGCCGCCGCTGCCCCTGGAGTCAATCGAAGAGGCAATGTCGATCGCCCGTTCCGGGCAATGGCCGCGCGTAGCCGTCCGGCCGAGTCCAGGCGCGAGTGCAGAGCGATAATCCATAGCCACCCGTGAGGCGCAAATTCGTGTCAACAAAAAGCGGGCTTTTTAGGCTTTTCGCGGAGGGCATGTAATATAATTGACACAAAATTGAGCGATTTTGAAAGACCCGGTTTTTGCGCCGAACTCATTGAGCACTAACATGTTGTGACGCAAAAGGTCGAAAATAGCTTGGGCCGGAAATGAGTTCCTGTCACATAAAGCGCGCGTTTTTTGCCGCCGCGTAAAGTGTTGAATACGTGCAGGTTGCGCCTGCCATTTTTTGCGGGCGCCCGAAAACAGAGTCAAAATGCATTTTTATGCGAAAAAAGCGTACTAAAAACCGATGGAGTGTTTTCTGCTTTTTCGGATTTGTGGCATAATCGTTCTTGAAGTCAGAGCGTGTCTTATGAACACGCTCAAAAAGAAATGAACAAATTGCTCGCGCCAGAGCGGGACAGTTGAAAAGAAAAAATGAAAACACTGGCACAAAAGGGAACGAAGATAATGAATTTGAAAACGGGGTTACGTCCAAGCCAATTCGAGCCGCCACGTGGCCGCCGACCTAAGGAGGCGATTCCCGCGCCGCTGCCCAGACTGTGGCCGCAGCAACTTGGAGCGAGTGAGCGACCAGTTTTCGTGGTCATCCAAAATCCGCCTCCTCACGTCGGCGGCCACGGTACTTCGTGCGGAGGCGCTGGCCTTCGTTGGAATGTCCTCAAGGTTGCAAAACGCATTCGTAACTCGTTGATTTTCACGATATTTCCAGATATTTCCACATACCCATTCGAAGACATGAGGCGTTATTTCCGCAAATTAGAGCATGATCCGTGGCCCTTTAAAGGGCAATTTGCACTCCATTTCGGTGATGCACGCAATTTCACTTGACCAGCAATCCGGCGGTTCGTTTACCATGTTGTCATAAAATGACGTCGAGCTTCTCCTTTCCAACCAATATCCGTTTCGGCGCAGGTTGCCTTAGTGGCTTGCCCCAGCGTTTGACCGCGCTCGGTGTGAGCAGGCCATTGATTGTGACCGATCCCGGATTGCTGGCCACCGATGCGTTCAAGTCGCTGGAAAAGTTTTCCGGCAAAGGCTGGGCCGTATTCTCCGGCGTCCATCCCAATCCCACCATCGAAGACGTGGAAGCGGCCACTGCTGCTTATCAAGCGGGCCAATGCGATTCCGTCATCGCCTTCGGGGGCGGGAGCGCGCTCGACGTCGGCAAGGTCATTCGCCTTTGCGTAAAGCGACCGGACAAACCGCTCATTCCTTTTGAATACGAGGCCGATTGGAGCGGCTTGGCGCCATGTATCACCATTCCCACCACGGCCGGCACTGGCAGTGAAGTCGGCCGCAGTTCGGTCATTATCAAAGAGGGCCGCAAACGAGTCATCTTTCATCCTTCCCTGCTCGCCAGCCTGGTCATTTTGGATCCGGAACTGACACGCGGTTTGCCGCCGAAGTTAACTGCGGCCACGGGCGCTGATGCGTTGGTCCATTGCATCGAATCATACACGTCCCCTGTCTTTCATCCGCCGTGCGATGGCATTGCGCTCGAAGGCATTTATTTGATCGGCCAATCGCTGGCACGCGCTGTGAAGAAAGGCGACGACCTCGAAGCGCGCGGCAAGATGCAAGTGGCGGCGATGATGGGCGCCATCGCTTTTCAAAAGGACCTCGGCGCCATTCATTCGCTGGCCCATCCGCTTTCCACATTTTGCGGGCTGCACCACGGCACCGCCAACGCCCTTTGCACACCGTTTGTCATGAAATTCAACTCCGAGCGTCTTCCCGGCCTCTATCGTCGCGTGGGCATTGCGCTCGGATTGCGCCAGCCCGACGACGCAGCTACTATCGATCATATCGCCGGGCTTTTTAGCGAGATCGGCCTTGCGCCTGGCCTCCGGGCTTATGGCGTGGAGGAATCGCAGTTGGATGCTATGAGCGAGCAGGCGTTTGAGGACTCCTGCCATCAAACCAATCCGGTCAAAGTGACACGCGATGATTTGCGTTCTCTCTATCAACTCGCGCTTTGATCTTCATGCAATATCCGGCCCAACTTTTTATTGACGGCAACTCTTGTGCCGCCTCGGATCACAAGACGCTGCCCGTCGTCAATCCCGCTACCGAGGAAGTCCTGGTCGAAGTCGCGGCAGCAACCGCCCGCGACGTGGAGAAAGCAATCGTTGGAGCGCAACGGACCTTCGAGCAAAGCTGGCGCGATTACGCGCCCGGCCGTCGGACGGAGGTCTTGTTCGCAATCGCACGTGTCTTGCGCGAACATGCGGAGGAACTGTCGCAATTGGAAAGCCTGTCCATTGGCAAACCAATTTCAGATGCGCGGGATGAAATCGCGATGGGCGCGCGCACGTTTGAATACTACGCCGGGGCCATTTCCAAATTCTACGGCCAGACCATTCCCGTTGCGCGGGGCGGATTCGATTTTACGTTGCGCCAGCCAATGGGCGTGGTGGCGGCCATCGTGCCGTGGAACTTCCCTTTCCCCATCGCCACTTGGAAAGTCGCGCCGGCGCTGGCGGCGGGAAATTGCGTGGTCCTGAAACCAGCGCGCCAATCGCCGCTCACCGCTTTGCGCTTGGGCGAACTGGCCGCTCAAGCCGGTCTGCCGCCGGGCACGCTTCAAGTGCTGGCCGGTTCGGGAGAGGAGATGGGTGATGCGCTGGTGACACATCCTTTGATTCGCAAGATTTCATTCACCGGCTCAACGGTGGTCGGCTCGCATATCATGCAATTGGCGGCAAAGGACATCAAACGCATCTCGCTCGAACTCGGCGGCAAGTCGCCCAACATTATTTTCGCCGATGCCGACCTGGAAAAAGCTGCGACCTCCTCTCCCATGAGTGTCTTTGCCAACACTGGCCAGGACTGCTGCGCGCGCAGCCGTGTATTCGTCGAGCGATCGGTCTATGATAAATTTGTGGAACTGTTCGTGCAAGCCACGCGCAACATCGTAGTCGGCGATCCCGCAAAGACGGAAACCCAGATCGGGCCGCTGGTGTCCAAACAGCAGCGAGAGAGCGTGGAGACA
>DASYNM010000253.1:0-50697 GCA_036008545.1 Verrucomicrobiia bacterium | reverse complement strand
GTTTTGGTCCTTCTCGCCTCCGACGGAAGTGGTCTATCCGTGGCTCATCGGCGAGAGCGACGACAAAGACAAGGAGGACGAACTCAAGCGGCGCGATTCCTGGCGCGCGATCTTCATGCCGGCCGGCGCGCTGCTGGCGGGTCGTGTGGACGACCGAAGCTGGTTGACGGCCGGATGCGGCGACTATGTCCCGCTCATCTACGCTGGAAGGACGATTTTGCTGGCGCCTCCCTCGGTGCAAGCGCCGGTGCGATTGGGCTTCTTCACCCCGGCGCCTGCGAAGGCACCGGACCCGGCCCCAGCCAGCGCCGAAAGCAAAGACAAGAAGAAAGACGACGCCAAGCCCTCACCGGGCTGGACCATCGCGCCGCCGGGTTTTGAAATGCGGCTGCGCATGAGCGGCTTGCTCTGGCCCGAGGCCGCAGATCGTCTCGCCAACGCCGCCTACGTCACGCGCGAGTCGGTGGGTTCGGGCGAGCTGATTCTTTTCGCGTCAGACCCGACCTTCCGCGGCGCCGCGCTGGGCACCTCGCGCATTTTTGCCAACGCCATCGTCCTGGGTCCAGGCATGGGCGCGAGCGAGCCGATCAAGCCGTGACCGGACAAATCGTCCCTACTTTTCCCTTTGACCGCGCGACATTTGCCGTTAGCTTTTGAATCATGGCTAAACCCGTTTTAGGGCGCGGACTCGGCGCCCTGCTCGGCGGCGCCGGTTCGCCGGCAAGCCGCGCGGAGACTGCGCCTCACGCGCCGACGCCGCCCGCCGCCCCCGAAGGCGGCGAGCAAGTCCGGCGCGCTCCGGTGGCGCAGGTGCGTCCCTGCCCGCTGCAGCCGCGCAAGGATTTCTCCAAGGAATCGCTTCAGGAATTGGCCGACTCGATCAAGGAACAGGGCATTGTTCAACCGCTGATCGTGCGGGCGCAAGGGGAGGGTTTTGAAATCATCGCCGGTGAGCGGCGCTGGCGCGCGGCGCAAATGGCGGGCCTAACAGAAGTCCCGGTGATCGTGCGCCAGGCCGATGATCGCGCGGTTTTGGAGATGGCGCTGATTGAAAACCTGCAGCGGGAGAACCTCAACGCCATCGAAGAAGCGCAAGGTTACGCGCAGTTGATCGGACAGTTTCAGTTGACACAGGAAGAGACGGCTCTGAAAGTCGGCAAAAGCCGGGCCGTCGTGGCCAACGCATTGCGCCTGCTGAAATTGGCGCCGCCGTTGCAGACGTTCGTGCGCGATGGGCGGCTTTCGGTCGGCCACGCCAAGGTTATTTTGGGATTGGCATCGCTTGCGGAACAGGAGTTGGCGGCGGAACGCGTCCTGAAAAAATCTCTCAATGTCCGGCAGACCGAAGAACTGGTCAGCGCGCTGCAAACCAAGGCGGGCCATAAAAACGGGGCCAAGGGACGACCCGTCTTGCAGGGTCAGGACGCTCACGTCGCGGCGGTGCAAAACAAAATCCAGGAACGTTTCGGCACCAAGGTGGCGCTCCGCTACCATGAAGGCCGCGGCGCGATTGAAATTAAATTTTTCAGCGACGAAGACCTGGAACGAATTTTGAAGGTGGCCGGAATCAAGATGGATTGATTCGACCATAGTAGGTTTCGCAAACAAGATATGAGCACACAAGATGTCCGGGCGCAATGCGCGCAAAAACTGCTGGCCCAGCAAGATCGCGCCGCGCAATTGAGCGCCTTTGTCGGCCTTGATGGTTTCGTGGATGAGATTTTGCACGTGGTGGACAAGCGCGAAAACGCCGAGGTCTATCAACGCCTGCCCACCATCGCGCAATTGGCCGGGCGTTTGGCCGCCGCCGCCGGCAAAAGCACTAATGTCGAGCTAGTCAACCAAATCACCAAATTGGGCGGCAACGGCCCCATCATGGCCAATGCCCTGGCCGCGTTCGGGATCAAGGTGACTTACCTCGGCATCCTGGGTTATCCCAACCTGCATCCGGTTTTCCAGGGATTCGCCCAACGCGCGGAAGTGCATAGCATCGCCGAGCCCGGCACGACCGACGCGCTGGAATTCGAGGACGGAAAAATTATGATTGGCAAGCAAGCCTCGCTCAAGGAGGTCACCTGGGCCAACATCCAGTCCCGCTTTGGCCGCGATCGCTTCACCCAAAAATTCGGCGCGTCGGACTTGGTGGGCTTTGTCAACTGGACGATGATCCCGTACATGAGCGATGTCTGGGCCTCGATCCTGCTGGAGATTTGTCCGACGCTCAAGGGGCCGCGACGCACACTCTTCTTTGACCTGGCCGACCCGGAAAAGCGCACGCGCGAAGACATCATGCGCGCGCTGGACCTAATCGGGCGATTTGAGGAGTACTTCGATGTGATTCTGGGCTTGAACGAAAAGGAGGCGCACGAAATCGGCGATGTGTTCGGGCTTAAGCCCAAAGCGGCGACGCCGCAGGCATTGGAGGATTTCGGTTTGATTTTGGCCAAGCGCCTCAGGGCCGGCACGCTGGTCATTCACCCCGTTTCCTACGCGCTTGCCATCAGCCAGGGCAAGGCCGCTATGGCGGAAGGGCCGTTCACACCCAAGCCGCTCATCACAACGGGTGCCGGCGACCACTTCAATTCCGGCTTTTGCCTGGGCCGGCTTCTCGGCCTGGACAATCAAATGAGCGTGCTGACCGGCGTGACGACGAGCGGATATTACGTGCGCACGGCTCACAGCCCGTCCATCGCCCAACTCGCGGCCATGATGCAGGACCCCGCCGCCACGTCATGATTTTGGAAGTGGTCAAGTACGGCCATCCGGCCTTGCGGCAAAAAGGGTCGCGCGTGGAAAAAATCACGCCGGAGATCCACAAGCTCATTCAGGACATGCTCGAAACCATGCTCGCCGCCAGGGGTGTCGGATTGGCCGCGCCGCAAGTAGCGCGCGCTTTGCAGTTGACAGTGCTGGACGTCCGCGGCGTGACAGAACGGCCCTCCACGCTGGAGTTAGACGGCAAAGAAGCCGACGTCGTGGGCTTCATGCCACTGGTCCTGATCAATCCCGAAGTCAAGGGCGTGGGCGATCCGGTGACGGGCCCGGAAGGCTGCCTGAGCTTCCCGGAAATCTTCGGCGAGATTTCGCGGCCCGGCCAGGCGGATGTTCGGGCCACTAACGAGAAAGGCGAGAAGATTGAATTTCGCTGCGGCGGTTTGCTGGCGCGGGCCATTCAACACGAGCTGGATCATCTCAACGGCGTCCTGTTCATCGATCGCATGACGCGCGCCGAAAAGGACGAACTCAAGCCGCAATTGGACGAAATGCAGGCCGCGACAAAGGAAGCGCTGAAAGCCAAGAAACGGAAGGCATGAGGCAAGCCAGCCCGCTTTTAACGCTGCTTTTGCCGTATCTCCTTGTTCTTGACGTTGCGGCGAGCCCGCCGCTCCGACCATGGCAGGAGTACCGCACGATTATGTGGGTGGGCGACAGCCCGGGCCGGCAACCGGAGAAGTTTGCGCTCTTTTGCCAACGGTTGCGTGAGATGGGTGTCAATACTGCGATGATCTATGGCGACTCCGACCCGGCGCCATGGTTGCAAAATCATTTTCCCTATTACGTCGAGAACATGGTCAATCGCGGCCTTTGCCTCAAATGGAATTCGCACGTGCAGGACTGGGACAAATTTGTGACCGACTGGGCCAAAACCGGTCGGCCGAAATCCGCGCTGGTGCGCGACTACTGTTTGGAAGATTCCCAGTGGCGCAGTTGGGCGCAGGAAGAAGTCCAACGCTCAGCAACCCGCAACGGCCCGCATCAACCGCTGGCCTATAATCTGCGCGACGAACTGTCCACCACCTACTCCGCCAATCCATTCGACTATGATTTCAATCCCATTGCCCTCGCCGGCTTTCGGCGCTGGCTCCACTCGCGATATGCCGATCTGTCCTCGCTGAATGCGGAATGGGAAACCGCCTTCGCCAAGTGGGACGACGTGACGCCGTTCACCACCGATGAAATCAAAAACCGGATGGCCAGCGGCCAAGCACTGCCTCGCGGAAATCCGGACTGGCAGGAGTTGGAAGCGCTGAAATTTGATTCCGCTACCGCGCGGAAAAATCCGACGCGCTGGAATTTTTCGCCCTGGGCCGATTTTCGCACTTACATGGATGGTTCGCTGGCCAACGCTCTCGACGACTTGCGCCAGGCCGTTCACGGCGTCGATGGGCTGACGCCCGTCGGCATCGAAGGCACGCAAATGCCGGACGCTTTCGGCGGCTACGATTTGTGGAAGCTCTCGCGCGCGCTGGATTGGGTCGAACCCTACGACATCGGGAATGCGCGGCAAATCTTCGGCTCTTTCATGCCCGGGCGTCCTATCATCACGACTGTTTTTGAGACTGACACAGAGCACGCGCGCCGTCGTCTCTGGCATTTGCTGCTGGAAGGAGATCGCGGCTGCATCGTCTGGTGGAGCGAGGATTGCATCGATTTCAAAAGCGCCGATGACGCACTGACGGCCAAAGCCAAAGCTCTTGCGCCCGCGCTGCGCGAAATGACGTCGCCGCTGGCCCAACTTTTCCTGCGCGCCGAGCCGGAGCGCGATCCCATCTTTATTCTTTACTCGCAGCCGAGCCTGCAGGTGGATTGGCTGCTTGAATCGACGGTCGATGGGTCCACGTGGTTGCGGCGCTTTTCCAGTTTCGAGGCCGCGCACAATCACGCGGCGCAGGCTCGCGACGGCTGGCTGAAGGCGTTGGAGGATTTGGGTTATAGCCCGCAATTTATGTCCGCTGAGCAGATCGAATCGGGCCAATTGCTTGCGGGAAGCAACGCGGTGCTGGTTCTTTCATCCGCTTACGCGATTTCGGAAAAGGCAGTGCAACAATTGAGCCAATTCGCGGTCGGCGCGGCTCAGCAACGCCTGCTCTTCGACGATTGGCCGGGAACATTTGACCAACACGGCAAACTGCGCCCTACGCTGGCGACTCATCCATATGACAGCAGCGGGCAATTCACGGGCGACGCCGCGCATTACGCCGCCGAACGGCTGGGGGCAAGCCCGCCTCCTGCCGCACACGATCTGGCCGGATGGCTCGCCCAAAAGCTACAGCCACGACGTCCGGAAGTTTCTTTGCCCGCTGCAGAGCGCGTTCGCGTTCACCGTTTTCATGCACCGGGCGGACGTCTGCTGGCGTTTGAGCGCAATGTCGAATATGCGATGAGCGAGTCGCTTCAACAAGCCGGCGGAAACGAAGCGTTGGAAAAGCCAACTCAACTCAACGCCGCCCTACCGCAACCTGCGCACATCTATGATTTGAATACGCAAACCTACGTCGGTTACGCCGATCACATCCAATTCACGCTCGATCCGTGGCGCCCGTCGCTGTTTGCTCTGACCACAGAGAAAATTCCCGCCGCCTCGATTCTTTCCGCGCTTGCTGGTTCGCCGCCGTGACCAGGCTGGTCAATGCTTTGCGGGCAAAGCGAAGGCGACCCATGCATCGCCGCGCGGGGTGCCGAGATGCTGGACGCCGGTCGCAGGGATGACGACGTATTGGCGGCCGGCGATTTCGTAAGTCGTCGGCGCGGCGCTGCCGGCCCAGGGCAATTGCGCCATCCACAATTCGTGGCCGTTGGTTTTGTCGAAGGCGCGGATTTTGTTGTCGCGCGTGCCCGAACAAAAGAGCAGACCGCCCGCCGTCACAATAGCGCCGCCGTAATTCTCGGTGCCGGTCGTTCGCTTGCCTTCGGCAGCGAGAACAGGGTACTCGCCGAGCGGAACTTTCCATTCGAGCTTGCCCGTGTTGAGATTGATGCAATTGAGCGTGCCCCACGGCGGTTTGTTGGCGGGGTAGCCTTCCTGGTCGTAGAAACGGGGATAACCGGCGAAGCTGTAAACCGGGCGTTCTGTCTTTGGCGTCTCGGCCGGAATGGGGCGGTCGCGCAGCATGAGATAATCCACCAACGCCTTGAGGTCCGAGTCGCTCAAGAGCGGATTGGCGGGCATGGCATTTTTGCCGTCGCGGATTTGTTTGTTGACGGCCTCATCCGTCATCCGATGCCGCAGCCCGCGCAAAGGCGGCGAGATGCCGACACCCAGACGTTCCTTTCCGTGACAAACAGCGCAGGCTTTTTCGTAAACCAGTTGGCCCGCGGTCTTCGGCGCTTTGTCATCGTCGGGCGGATCGTCATCGCGAAACATGGTGATGGCCCAGCCGATGTGATTGGCCGTAACGTAGAGGCAGCCCGTCTCGACATCGATGCACGCGCCCGTCCACTCGGCCCCGCCGTCGATATTAAAGAGCAACGTGGGCTGGCCGTCGGCGCAAGGCATAAACCGACCGGTGCGCATCCCCTTGAAACGGCTGCGGGCGAATTCCGCCGCCTCTTCCGTACGATCCGTGAGATCGGCTTCTGTAAATTCTAATTTTGCGAACGGCTCCGGCAGTTCAACGTCCGGCTGATAAGGCCAGGTGACTTCGCCCGGCACGTCGCTCGTGGGTGCGCGGCGCAGACGGAAAGGGAAGATGGGCTTGCCGGTCACGCGATCCAGCAAGAGCGTGTTGCCCATCTTGGTCTCTGCGGTCACGACGTCAACGCGCCGGCCATCGCGCGTGATGGTGGCGAGGTTGGGCGGCCCGGAAATGTCGAGGTCCCAAATGTCGTGACGTATTTCCTGGAAATGCCAGAGGCGCTGCCCGGTGCGCGCGTCTAGGGCCAGGATGCAATCGGAGAACAGATTCTGGCCGCGATGGCGCACGCCAATGAAGTTGGGCTTGGCCGCAGCGGTGGAGAGGAAAGCGATGCCGCGGGCGTCGTCCAAGGCCATGCCGGCCCAGGCGTTGGCGCCGTAATCCTCCGTCGTATCCCAGGTGTCGTAACCAAATTCGCCCTCATGCGGCACGGTGTGAAAAGTCCAAAGCAGGCGGCCCGTCGTAACATCGAAGCCCCACACATCCTTCATGTAGCCGGGGACGATAAGGATGTCCTTGTAAATTGTCGGAGCGGCGCTGGAAGCTCCGTAGCCGGGCCGGTCTCGACCCGGTAAGGCGAGTTTTCCATGGTCGCCGAAACCTTCCACAAGCCGCCCGGTCTTCGGGTCCAGCGCGTAGAGCCACGGACCGGCGGTAAACAGGATGCGCTCGACGGCACCACGGTGGCCGGGCCAATAAATCAAGCCACGAAATGCCGGGCGGCCGTCGGCTTTAAAGCGCCAAAGTTCAATACCGTTGGTGGCGTTGACGGCGACGACGTTGTTCCCCGGCGTCGGCGTAATCATGGCGTTCTGCACGATGATGGGATTGCATTCCAGGGCCTCGCCGGAGTCGTGGGAATGATAGGTCCAGGCGACGGCCAGATCGCCGACGTTGCCCCGGTTGATTTGCGTCAGGGCCGAGTAGCGCCGACCGCCATTGTCCCCGTGCGAACGCTCCCACGTCAAGAATGTTTTGCGCTTGGGCAAGCCGTTGGCCTTTGTCAATTCGGCGGGCGTGGCGGCGGGAATGGTCGTGTAAAGCGGCAATTGTTCTCGCGCCGCGCGATCTTCGACGGCCCAATAGTCGTTGGTCGTGGTCGGCGTCTCGCCGGCGCGCGCCATCGAAACGAGCACAGCCGCCAGACCGAAGCCGAATAGAGGGCGGAATTTGCCGAGGGAATAATTGGATTGCATAATTTTGGCGGCGAGTATCCACGAACGCGGCTTGGAAATCCAGCCTGTTGGCGTGCCCGCGTGGAAGAAAAAATAGTGGTCATGGGGCAATGGTGTTGTCTCTTGCTCAAGGTTTGTTTGCCCGGCCACAATGAAGTTAAAGACCTCGGCTTTCGCTCAGACCGGACGTTTGCTTCGATCTGAAGTCCCGGAGGGACGACATGAGAATAGCCCGGCGTTTCAACGCCGGTCCCACGTCGCAGACCTCAAGTCCCGAAGGGACGGCTGATTCAAACCCACAAATATGCCTCGTCAAATTCGACACGGTGTTTTTTCAGCAAGGCCAAAAACTCCTCTTGAAATGTCATTTTGCGATGATGCTCTTGCTGATTTTTGATGTACTCGATGATGTTGTCCAATTGCGACACGCTGACGCTGAAGGCCCCATACTTTTCCTGCCACTCAAAAAGGCGGTATTCGGGAAATGTTTCATGCACCCATTTTGAGGAGCCGCCCTTAATTAGCTGCAGCGCTTTGGCAATCGAAACCGTTGACGGTATGGATAGCAGGAGATGAACGTGGTCTTCTACGCCTCCTATTTCGATGGCCTTCATTTTGTTGTTCCGCGCGATGCCGCCTAGAAACGGCCAAAGTCTTTCTCTGAGCGCCGCGGTGATGAGAGGTTGGCGGTCCTTGGTACTGAAGACGCATGGTGATATGAACTCACGTAGGACACGCGTGGCATTCAGCCGTCCCTTCGGGACTTGTGCAACGCAATTTTGGCCCCCGGCGTTGAAACGCCGGGCTATTGTCGGAATGTCCCTACGGGACAAAGCCCCTCGATCTACGCGTAGCTTGCGAGCGGTGACATCCATCGAAGGCTAACAGGCCACCGCTTTCATATTTTCCGCACGGCGCGCTCCCACCATTTCCAGTCGCGAAGAACAGAGCAAGATTGGCAATCACGAACAATGTGTGTAAGTTTGCCTTGGCTGAATTCGCATATATGTCTTGGACTCCTCTTAATCTTACTGTTCGCGTCGGCTGCAGCCTCGCTTACCAAACGTCGGTGCCGACCCCGGTGCTCTTCGTGCTCAAACCACGCATTGAAGGCAGGGTGCTGGTGATGCAGGAGAAGCTCTCCTTCGGCATTGGCCAACCCTCGTACGAGTTTCAGGACAGCCACGGCAACATGACTTTTCGTTCGATGTTCATGCCGGGCCGCAACGAAATCCGCCACGATGCCTTGGTCGCCATTTCGTCCCTGCCCGATAGCCGGGAGGTGCAGGGGCCCATTCTGCCGGTGGGACAATTGCCCGCGGAGTGGTTGCGTTACACTTTGCCAAGCCGTTATTGCGATTCGGACAAGTTGCTGAATTTTGCCTGGCAGCAATTCGGGCAAGTCCCACACGGCCTGCCGCGCGTGCAAGCCATTTGCGATTGGCTCCACAAGAATATTGAATATCGATTCGGCTCCGGCAGGGCCGACCTTTCCGCTTCGGAAGTGATCGAGCGCCGTCACGGCGTCTGCCGCGATTTCGCCCATACGGCCATTGCGTTGTGCCGCGCCTTCAATCTACCAGCCCGCTACGTGACCGGACACCTGCCGGACATCGGTTACGTGGACCCCGGCACGCCGATGGATTTTCACGCCTATCTCGAAGTTTATCTGGGCCAGGAATGGCTGACGTTTGATCCGCGTTACAACGTGCCGCGCATTGGCCGCGTCAAGGTCGCCCACGGTTCGGATGCCGTGGACGCTGCGTTTGCGACGATCTACGGCGAGGCCACCTTGACCCATTTTGAGGTTTGGGCCTATCAGGTCAATCCGCAGCAAGTTTCAGTCGGCGATCCCATCGATTTATCCAAACGCCTCGACGGCCAGGAGGCGGTGCGGCTCAATTAGCGGTGGAATTTTTGCCATGCTTGCGCTAGCGTTATGGTGTATGAAAATGAAAGTTCGTCTTGTTGCGGCGTTGGCCGCCCTTGCCGGAATATTCACAGGCGGCTGCACGACCAGCCAACCAGTCTATGTCGCGCCGCCACCGACTGGAGGGGTCACGATTGCGCCCGGGCCAACTACGGCGCCGCCTCCCGCGCCTGGGACTCTGCAAGAGCCGCCTCCTGGCTCGACGGTGGTTGGCTCACAACCCCCGCCCACGCCTCCAACGGAAGTGGCTCCGGCTGCGCCCGGACCGGATTACGTCTGGACCACCGGTTACTATAACTGGAATGGCGTGGCCTGGGTTTGGATTCCAGGTGTGTGGGTTGTGCCGCCGTACCGCGGGGCTTTGTGGTTCGGAGGCCATTGGCACTATGGCGGTGGACGCGCTGTTTGGGTGCGCGGCCGTTGGCGTTGAAAACTTAGAAATCGGCTTGCGTCAAGTCGAGGCGGATTGGAGCTGAGTGCCGAAGCGCGCGGTGCCGGTGTCGATGGGCTGTCAACTGTGCCGGTTCCAAGCCAGCGTAATGGGACAAAAACCAATCCTGGCCAGTGGCACCAACAAGATAATTCCCAATGCATACGGTAGAGCCAACGTCGTGCCATGTAGTAGAATCACCGTCGGGATCAACAGGGCGATTGCGAGCAACGCCCAGACGCCCAGATAACTCATTATCGCGGAAGGAGCGAGCAGACCTCGTTTTACAGAAACACGAAAGGCCAGATAAGCCAGCAGGAATTTCACGACGATCAAACCAGCCAGCACGCCGGGAACAAGCCGGCAGAAAGAATTCCACAGCGCTTGGTGTTGACTCAGAATGGAAATCGTAAGCGCGCTTGCGTAGATTCCCACCACAAGGAGCACAGGCATCCCCATCAGCCGCCGTTTGCCGGACCAGACGAAACACAGATTGACTGCGATCAACCGCCATGTCAGGAGCAAAAATCCCGGCACGGCGATGATCCAAATGCGTGGTGGAAGTTCCAACGCCTTCACCACCGCGCGGAAATCTCCCAGCAATGGCAAGGCGGCCAGCGACAAAAACACGACCAACCAAGAAAAATCGTGGTGATTGCCGTCGCTTTCAACATCGCCATCATCATCTGGCCATTGGTTAGAGGACGCAGCATCAAGAAAGATGCATCCGTTCGGGCCGGCGAGGCCGCGACACAAAAATGAAGAAAGATGGGAATCGCAACCAGATAGCCCGCGAAGCCGAACAGGGTGTCATAGCTGATTGGGCCAAGGCCGAACGTGAGGCGCACGAGCAGATGCAAGGCCACAGGGATTAACGCCAGTCCGCCGGCGATGAAACACAGACCTCGCGCGCTCCGGCGCCATTCAAACCACAACTGTGCTTGAGCAGGCGAAGCAAATTCCTTTGGCCCTCGCAACTCCGCGCGGGCGGACATCGATGCGAACGGCCATTTCCAAATCCAAGGTTGCCATTGACCGTGCCGCATCTTCTCTAATCCTACGCGAGCCAGCACCAAGCCAAGAACAAAGAGCGACGGCAACACGAATGGTGATTCGATGATGTCGCGCTGGGCTGGAGAAAAGAGCAGGCCAAAAAGCACCGCCATCAGGAGCAGCATGCGAGTGATCGGCCAGGCGGCCAGGGACCAAACAATCCCTTGCGTCAGAGCCATGAAGGTCATCCAAGCAAAGCAATTCTGGTAAACCTCGAATGTGTCCAAGTACGGCTGATGAACGAAATAAACCCAGCTCGCGTAAAGCATCGCGACCGCCGCCATCCCACCCAGCCAGAGCCACCAAAACAGAAAGGGCGTCGAAATTGGGAGCGTGAAGAGACGGGCGGGAAATCGCAAGGGGTCTTTGGTGCTCGGATCGAATTCGGTGAAGGTGAAAACCCACATTATATACAGCAGGGTCAGGATCATTGCCAACGCCGGGCCGCAGGCGAGAAACATTATGTATAGTATTTGCAAGACACGCAGCGCTGAGAGATCGCTGACGCCCGGATGCGCAAATTTCTTGACTATCTCATCCAGAGCGTTCGAGCCATGTGGATCGAAGCCCGCCTGCGCGCATAGTTTCGGATACACCAAAGCAAATGCCAGAATGAGGCCGATCACGCTTATCAAGCGCGTGCGATGTTTGTGCCAAAGTTCCCATGCTAATGCCGCGACAGGTGTGTGCATAAGAATTCTCCTACTTGGATTTTGCCCCGGCCCAGGCCACGAAAATTTCGTCCAGCGATGGCGGTCCCTCCTCCACGACTCGTCCGCCCGCGCGCGCTGCCGCAGCCACGGCTTCATCGCGTTTGCCGTTGCAGATGGCCGTCCATTCCTGGCCACCGCCAGTGATACTCAAGACACCAGGGACTTTGGGAGCGGAGGATTGCGGCGAATCAAACCGGAAAACCAGACGGCGGTGATTCTCCTTCACCTCGTCCACTTGACCTGCGAGAACCACCTGTCCGTTGAACATCATGGCCAGGTCGTCCGCCACTCGCTCCACTTCCTCCAACAAATGCGAAGAGAAGAGTACAGTGCGACCCTCATCGGCGACGGTGCGAATGATGGCCTCCAGGATGTCCCGGCGCACGACCGGGTCCAAGCCGGAGCTTGGTTCATCAAGCAGAAGCATTTCGGGCCGGTAGGCAAGCGCGATCAAGAGTCCGGCCTTCGCGTTCTCGCCGCGCGAGAGAGTCTTGATTTTCGCCCCCGAGTCCAGGTTGAATTGACGGCGTAGTTCCTCGGCATAGGCCGGGTCCCAGTTCGGATAAAACGCCGCGGTGTAGCGAAGCAATTCGTCCACCCGCATCCAGCCTGGCAGGTCGCGATTCTCCGAAAGATATCCAATGCGGCTCAACACGCCCACGGGCTCGGCCACTGGATCGAAACCAAACACGCGGACCGAACCGCTTTCGGCCTTCAAGCGTCCGAGGAGATGTTTGATCAGGGTGGTCTTACCCGCGCCATTCGCGCCGACGAGCCCGAAGACGCGTCCGCGCCGGACTTGGAGCGAGAGTTGGTTGAGCGCGAGTTTGGAGCCAAATTTCCTGCTCAAGCAGGTGACTTCCACGGCATGTGGCGCGTTCGATGAATTCATTTAGCTTCCTTGGGTTGAATGGATTGGCTGCGGTCCTTGATGAGCCGCATCAATTCCAGCGGTTCCACTTGCAGGTGCCGGGCTTCGGCCAGAAGGGCATCGACACGTTCCGAGAGAATTTTTAGGCGCTCCTTGCGGGCCAAAGGCGAACCGGTGTCGGAGATGTAGGTGCCGGAACCGTGGCGCTTTTGGACGACGCCTTCTCGCTCCAACTCCAGGTAGGCGCGGGCCACGGTATTGGGATTGACCAGGAGTTGATGGGCCAGGACGCGAATAGGCGGGATTTCGTCACCCGGCGCGAGCCGTCCCGAAGCGACCAGATATTTCACCTGGTTGGCGATCTGCCAGTAGATCGGAACACCGTCGGCTGTGGAAACATGCAACTGCATTGTGTACTCACACACTAATACACTTTGGCAGAGGCGTCAACGGAAATTTTCAACCTTTTTCAAAGGGCCTCCAGGAGGTGCAAAAGGATTGGTGCTGGCCATCGGCGCAGGCCCCGGTTACTCTAAAGGTCAATGGCCAAGCTCGTGTTTGACATTGAAACCACAGCCTTGCCGGTGGAAGGATTTGACGCGACGCAACAGGAGTATCTTTTTCGCGACGCGCAAAATCTGCCCGACCCCACCCAGCGCGAGGCGCGCCGCGCAGAAATCCAGCGCTTTTTCAGCCTCTGGCCCCTAACCGGACAGATCGTCTGCATCGCGATGGCGAATGTGGACAGCTCTCGCAGCAAAGTTCTGTTCCTGGCCGGCAAAGACCAGGAGAAGAGCAAGGATGGACGCGAGGCGCCTGCCTCGGCTGAGTTCGTGGCCTGCGCCGACGAAGCAGCGTTGCTGACCGAGTTTTGGCAAACGGCCGTCCGCTACGAATCCATCGTCACCTTCAATGGACGCACTTTCGACGTGCCGTTTGTCTATCTCCGCTCGGCGCTCCTGAATGTTGGGATCACGCGCAAGGACTGGCTCGGATACCGGTTCCAAGTCGAACCGCATTGCGATCTGTTGGAGCAGTTGACTTTTTACAACGTCAGTGGCCGCGACGGCGCGGCGCGCCGGTTCAATCTGGATTTCTACTGCAAGGCCTTCGGCATTCCGTCGCCCAAAGGCGAGGGCATCACTGGCATGGACATCGGGCGTTTGATGGCCGAGGGCCGCGTCTGGGACATCGCCACTTACTGTTTGGGCGACGTGCAGGCCACAGCGAAGCTATATAAGATTTGGAAAGAACGCCTGGCTGGGATAACTTGAACACACAGTATGCCGCTGTCGAACAACGGATATGGGCCCGTGGGCCGGCTGGCCAAACCGCCGGTCGATTTGTTGATCTGCTTCGCTGTCAAGGAGGAGATGAAGTTTTTCCCTTTCTCGTCATGGAACGCCAGCAACGTGCAGGTTTGGCTCACAGGCATCGGGCGCCGCAATGCCGCCGAAAACATCCGCGACGCCATCGCCTGCGTCCAACCTGAACGCGTGATCACGGCCGGTTTCGCCGGCGGCCTGAACCCGCGCCTGTCATGCGGCGCCGTCGTTTATGAGCAGGATTTCGACGCCGGGTTCAGTCGCGAATTGGAGGAACTGGGCGCCGTCGCCGCCCGTTTCCATTGCCATCGCCGCGTGGCAATCACTGCGGGGGAAAAGAGCGATCTGTGGCGCGAAACGGGCGCAGACGCGGTGGAGATGGAGTCCTCGGTCATCCGCACTATTTGCCGCGAGTTGCACATTCCCAGTGCGACGGTGCGGGTCATTTCCGACGACGCTCATCAGGACTTGCCACTGGATTTCAACGCGCTAATGACTTCGGATGATCGCATCAATTATCTCAAGTTGATGTGGGCCGTGATCAGCCATCCCGGCCGCATTCCTAAACTGATTCAGTTCCAGCATCAAACCATTGACGCCGCCCGCAAACTGGGCGCGGTGCTGGAAGATCTACTGGGGGCTGAGCGGCGTTGAATTGGCCGGCGGTGGCGCTTCCGGTTCCTTAGATGCTTCGCCGTATCCAACCAGGGTGGCGCCAATCGTGATCAACAACACTCCCGCCCAGCTTGCCACCGTAACCTTCTCGTTCAGGACGAACTGCGCCGCCAAAGTCGTGAAGATAAATACAAGCGAGGTCAAAGGAAACACGAAGCTCGCCTCACTGGTGGCCAACATGTAGAGCAGCGCGCCAAAGAACACCGCCTCCAGTGCCACGCCGCCAATGACATTAACATTGGTGACGCCGCTCTTGGCCACGCGCACGATTTCGCTGATGCTGTGCTCGCGCCAGCCTTGGACCTGCTTGAGTCCCCGCGTGAGGATGATAACGCCGACGGATTCAATCATGGTGGCGACAATGACAATGATGATGATTTTGGCCATAACTTCAAAGATCTTGGTAACGAATCAAGCGGATGCCAAGCTGTTGCGGCAGGCACCGGACTGTCGGGCTGACGAGGGCATCCAATTCGTTCTTAAAATCGTCCAGCGAGGGATGGGAGTAAAGCTCGGAATCACCGGGCGGCAGCAGTGGCAACAACTTCTCCACGAAGGGCGTGTCCACGCGCGCGTTTTGCAACAACCCGAAGACGGCCGTCGTGTGCCGGATATTTTTCCGTGCCAACGCCCGCCGCGCCCGGGCCGAAAGCAGGCGATAGATCGCGGCGTGGCTGAGGCGATAGGCCCATTGCCCAGGGGCGAGTCGCGCATTCAGGAAAAAGCGGTCGTCTGTCAAACGCATCGCGCGAATCCCCCAGCGCTCGGCGTTGTCCATCAGAATTCCAAAAACAATCGGATGCAAATGCAGATGGAGATGGCCGTTGAGGTGGTCCAATGACAAGCCGGTGGCGTGAAATTTCGCCACCTGTGCCTCGATCTCGGCCTGCAATTCCGCCTTGCACGCGGCCTTGAAAAAATAGCGCCAGCCCGCGGCCGCTGCATTCTCAGAGAACTGCCCGCGCGCGTCGGCCAGATGGGGAATCCGCTCGCGAGGCAAAGCCGCCGCGCCACACACCAGCGAAAGATGCAGACCCACGCCGAGCTTCGGATTCTCGCGCGCCAACCGGACCGCTTGGTCCGCCGCCGGCTCATTGACCATCAAACTGGCGCTGGTTAGAATCCCTTCGCGATGGGCGCGGACGACCGCCATGTTTATGGATTCCGAGCGGCCATAATCATCCGCATTGACAATCAGGCGGCGCGGCGCGGTGGATGCATGACTCATGTAGCGTGCCCACTCAAACCAGAGTTTTGCCTTCGAGACAAGTCGTTTTGGTCCTTTTCGTCGTTGTGGACGCGTTCGGAAATTGGAGGGAAAACAAGTTTGCGCTCGCTGGCCATTTAATGTTTCAGTCTGGGCGCGTGGAAAAGAAATCCGATCACGGCGCCATCGCCGCTGGCCTGGTGCTGGCGGTCATGCTTTGGGGCGCCAACAACACGGGCGTGAAGGTCCTGGTCAAGTATTGGCCGCCCATCACTACCGGCAGCACGCGCTTTCTGGCCGCCGGACTACTCATGCTGGCGCTATTTCGTTGGACGAAATGGTTCGGCGGTCGAACGCCGTTGACCACGGAAATGAAAAGGCTCCTCTGGCTCCGCAGTGGGCTGAGTCTGGCGGTTTATATCGTGGTTTTCAATTGGGCGCTGAAGCTGACTGAGCTTTCCCATGTCGCGCTTTACCTCGGCGCGGCTCCGGTTTGGGCTCTGCTATGGGAGGGGCCGCCGGAAAAAAACTGGAAATCCCTCCAGCGCTACGGCGCGGCAGCGCTCGCCCTCAGCGGCGTGATGTTCCTTTTTCTGCCCATGCTCCGACACCGCACCAGCGGCGGCTTGCTGGGAGAAATCCTGGGCCTCTCCTGCAGCGTGCTCTGGACCAATTTTGGCCGGCAATGCCGGTCCCTGGGTGCGGAGCTTACAGGAATGGAAGTTTCCGCGCACACCTTTTGGCGGGCCGCGCTGCTGCTCGCGCCGTTCTCAGTGGTGGAACTGGCCACGCAGCCATTCGTGTTGCGCACCGACCTGGTGCTGGTGCAGTCGTTTTGCGTAATCGGAGGCAGCGTCGTGGCTTTCGCCTTGTGGAACAACGGTTTGCGGCACTGGCCGACGAGTCAAGTCTATTTGTTTAACAATCTAATCCCGCTCAGCAACATGGCCTGGGCCAACATCTGCCTGGGAGAGCCGATCACCACCCGGTTCTGGATTTCCATGTTGCTCATCGCCTCCGGCGTGCTGCTGGGTCAAGCCAATTTACAGCGCATCTTCGGCCGCCGCTGGCTGCCGTTTGATTAACGCGTTAAGCACCTTCGAAAGGCGGCTTCCCGCGCCTCGTTTTTGCTTGAACCATTTGCCGCTTCGTCCCCATATAACGCGCTATGTTATCGTCCAAAACGATCCTCGCTGCCTTCTACAAAGCCGGGATCAACACCGTCGATCATGATGGGGTCGAACACGCCGGGTATCTCGCTTTCGTCGGGCTTCTGGCGTTGTTCCCGTTTCTGGTCTTCGTGGTGGCGCTGGCCGGGTTCTTGGCCGGAGGACAGGCGGGCGCCGAGTTCGTCCGACTGGTGCTGGCTCAACTCCCGCCCGACATGGTCACGAGCCTGGCCCCGCGCATCACCGAGATTACTTCACGCCCGCCGCAAGGGTTGCTCACCGTATCGATCCTGGGCGCTATTTGGACGTCGTCTTCCGCCTTGGAAGGGTATCGCACAGTGCTCAACCGGGCCTATCACGTCGGCACACCGCCATCCTATATTTGGCGGAGATTACTTTCGATCGCTCAGATTCTCATTCTGTCCTTTGTCGTCGTCATGGCGATGATTGTGCTAGTCGTGCTACCCATCGCTCAGGGAAAAGTGGTGCCAGCCGCCGGCAAAGCAGGTGTGCACCTCGCGAGCGGCGTGATCGTCTGCATCTCGATCACCGTGGTTTTCCTAGCGATATCCTTCGCCTATTATTTCCTGCCCAATCTCAAGCAGAGCATTCATGCCGTGGTGTGGGGCGCCGCGCTGGTGACGCTGCTTTGGATTGCAGCGGCGCGTGTGCTCTCGTTTTATCTCTCGAGCATCAACCCGGCCAGCCTGATTTACGGCTCGCTCGGCAGTGTAATCGGCACGCTGCTGTTTTTCTACGTGGGCAATGTCATTTTCATCTACGGCGCCGAGTTCAATTACCTGCTCAAACTGGCGCACGGCGAGAAAATCGAGCAGAAGGAGGCCGTCCTGGACATGGCTGAAGGTATTTGAGTGCCATGGGCGTCACGCTTTCAACCCTTGGACTCAATGATGGATCGATCTCGCGCAGAGACGCAGAGGCGAAAATAGACATTGTCTTCCTCCGCAAGCTCTCGGCTCTCCTGGCGGTTTTCCTCGCTTTCTATGTTGCCCCGGTGCGCGCCCAATCGGCCAGCGGACGGCATGGGGCAGTGGCGACGGTTGATCGCATTGCCAGCCAGGCCGGGATCGATGCCATGAAGAAGGGCGGCAACGCGGTCGATGCAGCCGTCGCGGCGGCGCTGACGCTCGGTGTGGTCAATAGTTACAATTCCGGTATCGGCGGCGGGTGCTTCATTCTGATTCGTAGCGCGAAAGGCGAGTTGATCTGCATCGATGGCCGCGAGACGGCGCCGGCGGCGGCCACGCGCGACATGTATGTGCGCGATGGCACGGTGGTGCCCGGCTTGAGTGAAACGGGCGCGCTGGCCAGCGCCACACCCGGCGAATTATCCGCGTGCGACCTGGCGTTAAAATCCTGGGGAAAACGTTCCCTCAAGGAACACCTTCTGGCCGCGGCGCAAATCGCCGAACAGGGTTTTCCCATTGACGCTCGCTACGCCGCCCATTTGCGCGATCAATCGGGTGCGTTGGCGAAATTCCCCACAACGCGCGCCGTTTTTCTGCGGCCAGATGGCTCGCCGCGCGCGCAAGGAGAAATTCTACAGCAACCGGACCTTGCGCGCACCTATCGCGCCATCGCCAAGAACGGCATCGGTTGGTTCTACGGCGGACCCTTCGCACAAGCAGCGGAGAAATGGATGAAGGAAAACGGCGGACTGATGACCGCCTCCGATTTGGCGGGTTACCATGCCGTTTTGCGTGAACCCATCTCGACGACCTATCGCGGTTGCACGGTGGTTTCGTTTCCCCCGCCCAGTTCGGGTGGCGTGCATGTGCTGGAAATCCTGAACATGCTCGAGACGCGCGACTTTGCCGATCCGCATTTCACCGCCGTGGACCGCGATCAGTTCATTGTCGAAGCAATGAAGCTGGCCTTCGCCGATCGCGCCTATTGGCTGGGCGACCCGGATTTCGCGCAAGTCCCGCGGGGTCTGATCCGCAAGGATTACGCCCGCGCGCTGGCCGCAAAAATCGATTTGACGCACGCTTCCGCCGTGACCGGGCCGGGCGCGCCGCCCGACACGGCCGGGGACGTATTTCCCAAGCACACCACGCACATCTCCACCGCCGACGCGGAGGGGAATTGGGTGGCGATGACGGCGACGATCAACACGGAATTTGGCTCCAAGGTGGTCATTCCCGGCACGGGCGTGCTGATGAACAATCAGATGGACGATTTTTCCGCGCAACCCGGCAAGGCCAATCATTTCGGCTTGGTGGGCGCGGAGGCCAACGCCATCGCAGCGGGCAAACGTCCGCTGTCGAGCATGAGCCCGGCCATCGTGCTCAAGGACAATCGGCCCATCCTGGCCGTTGGCGCGGCGGGCGGTCCGACCATCATCAGCCAGACGCTGTTGAACATCGTCGGCGTGGTGGATTTTGGGATGGACGCACAGACGGCCATCGACCAGCCGAAATTCCACCATCAATGGAGGCCTGATGAATTAAAAATCGAAAGAAAGATGGACCCAGCCGTGGTGGCTGCGCTAGCCCAACGCGGCCAGATCGTGCGCGAGGTTAAATTCCTGGGCGCAGCCCAAGCTGTCGGACTTGCGCCCGATGGCCAAGGCTTCATCGGCGCCGCCGATCCGCGCGTGAATGGGGTGGCGTTGGCGTGGTAGGAATTTGTCAATACTCTTACTGTTGCTCCTTATCCTAATCTTAATCTTAATCTTAATCTGCCCCGTCTTTGGAACGAGATTAGGATTAAGATTACGATTAAGATTAGGAATCAGACGGCACCCGTCTTGCCCGCCCCGCTACTTCGGCAGAGCTGGGAGCATGGCCAGGATGTCCTGCTGCTGCTGATACCATTCTTGCAACGGACGGGACAATTCCGAGGCCTTGAAATCCTTGCGCGCTTCCACGCCGAGAGCCGCATCGACTTCCTTCTTCAGCGCCGCGTTGATGTCCGACTTGGCTTCGTCGGCCCATGTTTTGTAAGAGCCGGAATTCGGGCCGAGCATTTTGGCGGCGTCGATGCGCGTGGCTTGATCATACTTGAACTGAGGCACGGAAATGGTTTGTTTGTCCTCCTTGCCGTCGATGCGGTTGGTTTCGTCCTGGGTGGTGATGACGACCTTGGCCAGGTCGATGATTCGTTGGTCCAGTTTGGCCAGGGCGTCGTCCTCGCTGACGTAGGCGTTGGCTTCATAGTCCAAGTTGCGCGTGGCGGTGGTCAGGTGTTGGCAGACCCGGCGCACGACTTCCTTTTCCAATTCCTCGAAACATTTCTGGCCGCGCTTGACGATCAGGTCCCGCTCCTCCTTGGTGAAACTATATTTTTTATCGTCCAAGCCGACGAACGTGGAGTAGTTGGCGTTGGTGATGAGCCTCTCGAGCTTGGCCGTAAGGTTGCTCGAGTTCAGGCGTTCGACGGTGGGGGCATTGGTGGGTTTGTCTTTGAGTTCCAGTTTTAAATCCAAGGGCATGAAAGAGAAGGCCGTGCGGTCGAGGCCGCCTAGCTGGTCGATCTGGTTGGTCAGATAATTCCAGTGCGCCTTGAGACGTTCTTTGTGATTGAGATCGCCGATGTAGTCAAATTTATTCTCGACGCGCAGGGAACGGGTGTCGGCGTTGAACCAGGAAAGAATGTCGCCGAATGCGCCGGCTAATTGCACGGCATAGGAAGTGTAGCTCAAATTGACCTGTTCCAACGGGACCCGGTCATGCGGATTTCGCGGGGCCCGGGCACGAATGAAAGTCTCGATGACATTGTTGGGCAGCAGATCAATCGTGTCGGCGATCCGGGTATAGGCGCTGACCACCGGTTCGTCGCCATAATCGAACAGCCGGACATCGCCGTAGCGCAAGGTGTCCTCGTCGGTGCCAAAGAGCATTTTGTTCGTGCGCGCTTCCGGGCTGTCAAAATAACCCCAGCCGATGGCGGCCCGGTCATACGGCAGCGCTTCCTTGACCGTGCGCATACGCCAGCCAATAAACACGCCGGCTTTGAGGACGTTGTAATCCATGACCGAAGCGGAAGTAATTTTATTGGTATAGCTGTCCAAAGGCTTGCCGGCGATGTAGGCCCGGAACCAGTCATCGAGTTCCGTCTGGGTCAGCGAGCCCGCGAGGCTGCCGGCGAAATTGTGACGCAATCCCAGCACGTGGCCCACTTCGTGCGACACAACTTCCCGCACGTAATCCTGCGACACGCGCAGGACGGCGGCATCGGTCAATTCGTCACTGGCGAGAACTTCCTTCAGGCCGCCTGCCAATTGTTGCGCAAAGGCCACCGGGTCAATCGCGCAACTGGGGCCGGAACTGAAAAACGGCAGCGCCCGACGCAAGGTCAGGTCTTTTTTCTTGTCGTCCTTTTTCGGCTCGGCCATTTCCTCCATACTGCGCAGGAGAATACGCGCCGAAGCGCGGCCCCCGAACGCAAACACGCTGGTAATGTAAGCCTGGCCGTGCTCGGATTGGCCAGTGAGCGGGTCCATCAAATCGTCCGCATAGGCGAAACCCGCATTGTCCCACGGCACCCATTGGATGACGTTGTAATCGGCATCCGGCGCGGTGACACCGTCGGGCGCTTTTTTCACCTGCACAATTTCTTTGCCGAACGCGAGGTTCCAATAGAGGATCGCATCCGTGAAAGCCTGCACATAATTGCTGGGCGTGTTGGCCGAATAATAGAAAACCACCGGCTGGCGCACATCGAAGCGGGCGATGTCGGCGGAAATGCGGCCCGTGCCCGGCTCGATATGCCCGTCGGTTTCGAAGAAGCCGAGGTAACGGGAATCGGGCGCGTCCAGCTCCTTGCCATCCAAAGCAGCGGGTTTATAGGGTGTCAGGAAATAGCGCACCTCGTAGCGGGATTCTAGGTTCGCGTTGAACTCGCGGTTGCGCGCCTGCACACTCTGGCGGATGATCAATCGGTCCTTGTCCTGGCGCATCTCGAAAACGCGGCTGTCGGGAATTTCGAGCACTTCATCGTGGTCGGCCAGATTCAACCGGCCTTCGCTCGTCCAAGCCTCGGTAAAGACGCGGCGCATGCCTTTGTTGAAATCCACCAGAACCCTTGTGTTGTCCTGGCGAACGATCGGAAAGGTGGCCAGCAAACGGCGCGCAGGCAAATCCTCCGTCACCACCAAACCTTGCGTCGATTCATACATATCCACGCCGTCCGGGAACAACTCGAAGCGGACGATCTTTCCCGACAAGCCGGTGCTGGTGGGGGCCAGTTCCTGCGGAATGATCGAAGCGGTGAATTGGTAGTCCTTGCCCAGAGCGGCCTTTGGGATGGTCAGCAGCATGCCCTCCGACACCTCCAACGGCGGCGCAGGCGGACCCGCGGGCGCCTTTTTGGGCGGCGGTTGGTTGGTATCCGCAGCCATGGCGCGACAGGCGCAAAAGAAGGAGATTAAAACGAGAAAAATTGTCGGGGTAACGACACGAAGGGGGTTGTAACAATTATTGCGTTTCATTTCAAAGGGCGGAAGTGTGGCCGCAAATGAGCCTCCGGCGCAAGCACGAAGAACAGGCACGAAACCGTCGCCGCCTGGCTATGATTCCATCTTGATGTCCGCGATCATTTTTTCCAACTCCCGGCCGTAGCGGATGTAGCTGTCAAACATCACCTGATCGCTCGCCTTGACGGTGGCGTCGTGGAAGACGGCGGCGACGTGCGGTTCGATGGAAAGCGCCGCGTCGTAACCGTGCGCGATGGCGTCTTTGAGAATGTCCCGCACCCGGCCTTGGCCCTGGCCGGGATATTTGTAGTCGCAATCGTTTTTGGCGGGCACATACGTGGCGTCCTTGATGTGGATGTGCGCGACGTGGTCACGGATGTGCTCCCAGAATTCCCAAGCGTCCTGGCGCGGCCACGGCTTGGGCTTGCTCCGGTCGGGGTTGAACACGGGATTGCCGGTGTCGAAGACCCATTTGAGGCCGGGACATTTCTCGAGCAGTTCCAGACCGTGCCGCCAACTCATGCCGCCGTAATTCATGCAATTCTCATGCACGGGCTGAAGACCGGCGTCGCGGAACATGCGCGTCACTTCGCCAATGCGCCGGAAAACTTCGGGCGGCGTTTGGTCGTCTGTATCCGCAGGCTTGTGACTCATGATGCGGACAAATTTTGCGCCAACGCGTTTCATGCGAGGGATGCAGCGGTGGACTTCATCGAGCGTGATTTGGAACGGGTCGGAAATTTTTTTGGACCAGTTGGCGATGGCCGAGCCGAAACAATACACGCTCAAGCCGGCCTCCTGCAATCTCCCGGCGGCGATGTCGAATGCCTTATCCGGGATGTCGTGGAAATTGCCCTTGGGAAAGCCGGGCACTTCAACCGCGCGCATTTCGATATACTTCCAACCAAGCTCGCGCGTGGCTTTGATTTGTGTGTCCAGCGCAACGCCCGCTTCGTCCGCGATGCCGGTCAGGATCATAGACTAGCGCATGAAAGATTGTGTGAAATCCTCGCTCGAAACTTGCGCCACCTTTTTCTCGAATTTGGAATTGGCGATCAGCTCGTTCAACTTTTTCTCGTATGCGACGCCGTCCAAAGGCAGTTCAATGGTCTGGTTCATCAGACCCGAGTAGAGTATGACGTTCGCGAGTTCGATCGAGTGGACGCCTTCCTCGCCGGGTGCGGTCAGCGGCGTGCCATCCATGATGGCGTCCACAAAATTTTGCGTCAGCGTGGCGTGCTGGGCTGCCTCGGAGCCGAAGGGAATCTCAATATTCCACACGGCCGGCTTTTGGAAGCCGAGCCGCGAAGTTTTGCATTGCTGAAACATCGAGATTTCGTTGCGCACAAAAAGCAACTTGTCGTTTTCCAGCAGCACTTTGCCCATCTCGCCGACGATCTCCAGGCGGCTCGTGCCGGGCGCCTCGCCGGTGGTGGAAACAAATACGCCGGTGGCGGCGTTGGGGAATTCCATGTAAGCGGTGACGTTGTCCTCCACCTCGATGTGGTGGAATCGACCCAGTTGAACGAAGGAGCGGACGCGTGCTGGCATACCCAAGAGCCATTGCAACATGTCGAGTTGATGGAGGCATTGATTGATGAGAACGCCGCCGCCCTCGCCTTTCCAAGTCGCCCGCCAACCGCCGCTGGCGTAGTAGGCCTCGGTGCGGAACCACTCGGTGATGATCCAGGAAAAGCGAACGATCTGGCCGAGGTCGCCGCCGGCGATGAGCTTCTTGATTTTGGCGTAGCGCGATTCCGTGCGCATCTGGAACATGGCGGCAAAGACCTGGCGGGGATGCTGCCTGCGGACGGCTAGAAGCCGTTCGGCATCGGCTTTGTGGGCGGAAATCGGTTTTTCGACCATAACGTGCAGCCCGGCTTGGAGTGCGGCGATGCCAAGGGTCGTGTGCTGGTAATGCGGCGTGGCGATGATGACGGCATCGACCTCGCCCGAGCGCAGCATTTCCCGGCCGTCGTCGAAGACGCGCAAACCGCGTTGCTGAAAGGAGACGAGTTTTTCCACGGCGGCATCGGAAACGGCTTTGAGTTCGCACCGTTTGACTTTGCCAGCCAAAAGGTAATCCGCGTGATGGCTCCCGATGTTTCCCATGCCGACGATGCCGATTCTAACTGATTTCATAGTTCAAATACCTGCGCAGTATCTTCATGCTTCGAGGCCTTTTAAAGCAGATTTTCACACATACCCGAACGCCCGGCAAAAGGGTTCCAAAGCGGGCAGAATGGGCGCGAGATGTTTTTCGTAAGCGCGCCATCGCGCCACCGAACGTTGATAGACCGGTCGGGTGACATCCTGATAGGTCGGGGAGTAAAGCTGCTTAGCGCCGCTCTTTTCGTAATAGCGTTCCTGGTCCGGATGCCATTGCAGGCCGAGAAACTCCGTCACACGGCGGCCCTCCTTAGGCAGGTCAGCGACGACGTCCTCGTAGCGCGTCTCAATCCAGGCGAAGCCCGGCCATTCCCGCACGGCCAGCCAGATGCCCATCAGGTCGGCATAATGTTTGGCCAAACGATCGAAGGTGAGAAAATTCACGTTGGTCGAATTGAGCGGAATATTTTGGAAATAACAACTGAGCACCACGTCGCGCGGGTCGCGCAAAGCAATAAGCACGCGCAATTCCGGGAAAACGCGCAACCACACCGGCAGCCGGGCGGTAGGCGAGGGATTCTTGTCAATCAACATCTTGCCCGCCGCGTCAGCGCCCAAGTCGTCCCGCAAAGCCTGAATATACAGGCGGCGCAAGACATTGACCCGCGCGCTGGAAAGGTCGCTGGATTTGTGGAATTCCGGCTGCAACACTTCCAGGAACGCCACCGGCTCGTCCAACGCTGCCACGTCTGGATGGGAGTCGAGAATTTTTTCCAGCAGGGTCGTCCCGCTCCGTGGATGCCCGCCCAGAAAAGCCAGGGGTGGGATGGGTTCCCTTTTGGCCAGAGGAAGGTATTTCGCCCAGTTGTCGAGTATATTTTTCGGCTGGGCGGCGGTGAAACGCCGGCTGCTTTCCGCGATCTGGTCATAACCCTGCATCAACAACTTCGAGTCCGCCAGGGCGAGAACCATTTCCTTGGCCTCCCGCAAGAAGATCATGGCCTCATCGAATCGATCCGTGCGATCCAGCACCTGGGCCAATTCGTAGCGCGCCGCATACCGCACAAAGGGATGGCGGGGATCGGAAGCGATCAGGTCGCGCAAACGGCCTTCGGCCACCTCCAATTTGTTCTCGCGGCGGTCAAGCACGGCATTGAAGTAGCGGGCTTGATCGTCTCGCGGATCGATGGCCAGGCATTCCTGGACGGCAGCGCGGGCCTCCTCGAGGCGATGGTTTTTTTCCGCGAGTACCGCCAGACTGATGCGGGAATTGATGCCGCGCGGATCGGCGGCGGCGGCCTGGAGGAAGCAAGCGCGCGCTTTGTCCGGGCGGCGCATCGCCTCGAATTGATGGCCCACCATGGCGATCAATTCGGCGTTTTTCGGGGCAAGCTCGGCGGCTCTGCTCCAGGCGCGATCGGCCAGGTCCATCTGGCGGCATTGGAAAGAGGCGTTGCCGTATTCGTACCAAAGCAAAGGCGCGCCCGAACTTTGGCGGACCAGCTTCTCATAGAGCGGCAGGGCGCGGGCGAACTGCCCCGCAAGGAGAAACTCCCTGGCTCGGTTGACATCTTTCTGAGAATGGGCCGGCATTGTGCGGCGCAACATGCGACACGCCAAGGAACCCGACAAGGCTAAGATTCAAAAAAGACAACAAACCATTGGATGCCGCAACGTGCTGTTCGTTGTGGAATGTCTGTCGACAACAAAGTCACGAGCGGCTTTGAAGGACACTTCCTCGACATCGGTCTTTAATCACCGGCAAAAAATCATAAGAATGCATGATTACCATTAGTATTGCTTAAATCGCTTATGTGAAGCCACTATTTCCGTTGACTTTTCTTGTTATGTTAGTAGTCTTTAGCGCTATATAGCCCCGCAGTTGCCCCCTAGATGCGGAGCCGCCTTTTTTGGAAGAAATATAAAGTTTCGTGCGGTTAGTACCCCCCGCTGTCCGGCGATTCTTGGAAAGGAACATACATTGTATGAATATCAAAACAAAAATCACCTCGACGATCATTCTGTTCGGCATGACCGTGAACTTAATGGCGACAGTACCTTACTGGAACATAGATAACCTTGGAATTCCGAATCCCTTGCCTAACTCTGGTGACGACGGGTTTCAGCTCAATCTCTACCCTCCTGGCGGCGCTGTCGCCACGAATGGCACAGTTTTCGCTCTGGGTAATGACCAGGATTATTTGTACCTCGCAAGCTGGACGCTCTGCAGCGGTTGGAGCGCCATAGCCACTTTTACGCTCCCTCCGATTGCATATGAAATAAAGGGCAGTTCGCCGGGTCCCCTAGCTATTTGCCTTGGTGGGAATGGCGATTTATATGTTGGCGGCGAATTTATCGCGGTAACCCAGTGGCCTGATGGACCAACCGTAAATGCGACCAATATCGCCGTTTATAATCTGAACTCAGGCTCATGGTCAGGCCTAGGCGACGCTGTTGCTGACTTTGATACTAATCCGGTGACAGCGATTGCGGTGGACAGCAATCAGAAAGTGTATATTGCCACGTATCCTGTATTTAGCAAAACGGAACCTTTTGCTCCTCTCAATTCGACGGATACCTTCATGGAGTTTTCAAATAGCCAGTGGGTGTGTGTTGGCGGTGGCATGGAGGTTTACCAAGGTTATACTGAGGGATTTCCTGTCGATGCCATGGTTGCTAGCGGCACCGACATTTACTTGGCTGGAGATTTACTTGGGGGGTATGATGGTGCACACTATACGATGTTTGTTTCGTCCACTAACATTATCAGATGGAAGGGTGCGTCTAACGCGTGGCAAGCCATGGGTGCAGGTGACGATATATGGGGGTCATACGTTGACTCGGGAGGCTATAATTCCGAAATCTACTCACTTGCAGTGCTAGGCACAAATGTATTTATTGCTGGCGGTTGGGCAAGCGGAATGGGCGAGGGTTCTCAACCAGGGCCTGGCTACGGGTTGGGCATATTCTCCACAAACGGAACATTGGTGGGCGGCGGAACGTTGCTCAATTCTGGCTGCGGCTATCAAAACGGCTTGGCTTTGGTGGTGCAGAATGGCAGCCTTTTCGTCGGCGGCGATTTTGAATATATCGGAAATTGCACTGGCACGGCTGCTAACGGAATAGCGATGTGGACCAATTCGGAATGGTACCTCCTCACCAATAATGGCGTTCAGAACTATAACGGCTCTTATTCTCCTGGCACCGTTAATTGGCTGGCGGCCGATGCAAATGCACTATATGTTTTTGGAGCGTTTAATGTGGCAGGCGGATTGGCGACGACCAATGTAGCCAGGTACCTGACAAAAAACGTGGCACCTTCGGTCTTGGATCCGTGCCAAAAAACATGGCCACTCGTGGATATTAACTTCGAAAACTATGAAAATCCCCCGATGAGCGGACCTGCCGTCTTTGGATTCTCCTCGGATGACTACTGGAACCTGTTTGAACAGACGGGTAAATGCATTTCCCAGCCATACACGAATCTCAACAATTTGACTAATGTATTTGGATACGAAACAGGTATAGGTATCTCGATCGATAGTACGGGGGAGCATTACGGATCCGGCACAACAAGCGGTTCGACCATCCGATTACTGACCAACTTCTGCTATTCTAGCTGTAACACAAATGCAATCACACTAATTATCACCAATTTACCTTCAGTGCAATCCAGTGGATCGTCAGGAGCCTATGACATCTATCTTTATGGCTATGGCGGGACTACGACAATCAGCGGCACTGAATACAGCGTAAATGCACAATTCACCATTAGTCCTTCAGGTACAAACGTTTATGGCGATCCAGTTACAACTTTGACGACCTCGAGCGCGATTTATGACATAAATACTTGGTACGAGGGAAGTCAGTATGTTCTCTTCCCTAATGTTCCGATCTCGAGTGGGTCTAAGCTCGAGATTACAGTCACTCTCGACCCTAGCAGTCCTGTCGGACAGTGGGCTGTAAACGGAATTCAAATCGTCCCATATCCATATTATCCTTGATCACCCTTGAATCCGGGGTCGGGCATTTTCTCCATCGGCGTCGGCATCCCGAGGATCTGCGGTCACTGTTGACCGACATCTCGAGTGGCCTCCTTGACTGCGGCCGACATTCGGCGCGCCGGGGAGGGCGTTTCCTTTGTCGAATTCAACAGCACCTTGAAAACTTCGGTGTTGACAAGCTCGAGAGCGCCAAAGAAAATGGACAGGATAAACGTGATAAATATCACAAAACCGCTTGACGATCCCGTGAGCGGCATGGCTTAATCGTCTCCACTAGGGGCGAAAGGGACGAAAACACTACAAATTGCAACCGTAGCTTTGGCTGGATCAGCGTTGCGCAAGAAATGCGCAACTAAATGAATAAAAACACTATATGAAAAGACTGCTTGGTTCGATGCTCACTTCCCGCAACAAGAAAATTGCCTGCACGGTGTCAGCGGCCGCCCTCATGCTGGGGGTTAGCTCGGCAGCGACGATTGGCCTTCATTTCCAATGTGACTATTACTGTTCGGGCAGCCTCACTTATACCGGCTACCCAGTCACGATGACTGCTTTCGGGATCGAATCGAATGCGTGGGAAAACCTCACTGAAATGCCCACTGGCTACCATAGTTGCGGTTTTACTGTGCCGGGGTACAATTTCGACGAGGTCATTGACAGCACCACATCGACCAACGGACTGAATCCATTGCCTTATGGTTCAATCGATGTGAGTTGGTTCGGCAACTGTGCCAATTTCGATCCATTCTACGGGTACGCTGGCTCTCCGCCGTATTACCAGGGAGGGGGTCCACTCACCAATCCAAAGACCGGCGAGCAGCAGGTTTATGCCACGTTCATTCGGGATGGCGTCAATTTCGGTCCTAATACGTCGGGGCAGCCTGCTCCTTACGGTTCCGCGGACAATCCCTTAATGGCGTATTATTACGTGGATGTAACCGGGCTTAAGACTCTGTTCACAAACACACCGTTTGTGGTTGAGATGATCGCATCCGCCGACTCCATGTTCACGCAAACGAATGCTATGGTCATCGACGTGGATAACTCGATAACCAATGTTGTCAGTTGGCCAGACCATGCTCCCGTGCCGAACCAGAACAACACACCATGGCCGCGAGGCATCGGGGGAGGCATGAGCACCTTCACCGGCGTCTTCTCTAATGTTGATCACATCCACATCAACAGCTTTCCACCGCAACACGGCGGACTAACATCGGACGGAACTGGTTACAACAATGGCGGCACCATTTCCGGTTTCATACTAACCGACAAGCCTGTGGTAACCATGTCTCCGCAATCGATCCCTATCGCTGGTCCGGGAGACACCATCGTCCTGAGTGCATATGCCATTGGCGTGCCGCCGCTCGCCTACCAGTGGCAGTTGAACGGCAAGAACATCCCCGGCGCCACCACTTTGACCAACACGCTTGCCGACATTACTCTGGCCGATTCTGGAAATTACACTTTGGTCGTCACTAATCTTTACGGCGTCGCCACCAGCTATGTTGCGACCGTGACGGTGGACAGCCTCACGCAGATTGCAGCCAGCAACATCGTCTACGATTCCAATCCGGACAACTCCCAGCATAACGGCGTTAACTCGGGGGCGACCTGGCTGGCCTCCAGCACTGCTGGCGCTGTTACCCGGGATGGCGTGATGTCTTTTGTGGCAGTTCAGACGAACGGTATCACGGTCCCGGACGAAACAGCCTTTGATGGCCCTACCGGGACTTTCAGCTTCTGGATGAAGTCGGCCGGGACGGACACCAACGACGTCGTTACCGGAGGCACCGGCGCGGCTATATTTGAGCGCCCCACCTCCACACCTGCCGCCGGGGAATTTGTGCTGTTGCAGTTCGATGCAGCCAGCGGCAGCGGACTGGAGTTCATTGCTCCGGGCTATAACAACCTTATCAACCCCACCAATAACGTCTCGGACAACAATTGGCATTTTGTGGCGCTGACGTTCGACCAAACGGCCAGCGGCGGCGCTGCCGTATTCATCGACGGCACTTTGGCGGAGAATGGAACCAACGGCAATAACTTAGCTTACACATGGCCAACGGGACAGGCGCTGGAAATCGGCTATGATTCGGGAGGTTACTATAGAAATTATAATGGCTTGCTGGACGATGTTCGCTATTACAGTTCCGTACTGAGCGCCAGTGAAATCTCGTCGATCTACAGTTCCGGCGCCCTGGCGGATACGGCCGACCTGCAGTTCCAATTTAACTTCACGGCTGCTCCAGAGGAGGGCGTTGTCCTGTCGTGGTTGGAAACCACCGCCGTTCTGCAAACGGCCCCCAGCGTGGACGGTCCGTGGACGGATGTGACAGGGGCCAGTTCGCCATATACGATTGTTCCAGTAGCCAGCCAGCAGTATTTCCGCTACCGCTGGCCGCACACCCCAAGCACGGTGAACAGCAATCCGTATTTGATGTAAGACAATTCTCCTAACAACAAGGCCGCGAGCATGATACTCGCGGCCTTTTTGCTTTCCCATGTAGCCGCCGACGTAAGTCGGCGGAGCTTGGGCGGAACCGTTGACTTGGACGCACCGTCACCCTAGGAATCCGCCGACTCACGTCGGCGGCTACGGTCGGCGGTTAGGGGACAGTGCGGTGGCGATCGCGAATTAAATTCCCTTGCCGAGCATGTATTTGAGCAAGTCAGCTACGCGGCAACTGTAGCCCCATTCGTTGTCGTACCAACTGACCAGTTTGAAGAAGCGTTTGTTCAGCTCTATGCCTGAGCCTTGATCGAAGATCGAGGAGGATGAGGAGTGAATGAAATCACTGCTGACCACTTCGTCCTCGGTGTATTCCAGGATGCCCTTCAAGTAGGTTTGACTGGCTTGCTTCATTGCAGCCGAGATTTCGGCATAACTGGTATCCTTGGCCGTGCGCACGGTCAGATCGACGACTGAAGAAGTCGGCACGGGCACGCGGAATGACATGCCGGTCAATTTGCCTTTGACCTCGGGACAAACCAGGCCGACCGCCCTGGCCGCGCCGGTGGTCGAAGGGATGATATTGATAGCTGCGCTGCGGCCACCCTTCCAATCCTTCCTGCTGGGGCCATCGACGGTCTTTTGCGTGGCGGTGTAGGCGTGAATGGTGGTCATCAACCCTTCCTCGATTCCGAACCCTTCCTTGAGCAGCACATGCACCAGCGGGGCCAGGCAATTGGTGGTGCAAGAGGCGTTGGAAATGATGTTGTGCTTGGCGGGATCATACTTCGTATGATTGACACCCATGACCAGGGTGGCGTCCTCGTTTTTGGCCGGGGCGGAAATGATGACTTTTTTCGCGCCGGCGGCCAGATGGCCCTTGGCTTTCTCGCCGTCGGTGAAAAGACCGGTGGATTCGATGATGAGTTGCGCGCCCAGTTGTTTCCAGGGCAGGCCCGACGGTTCCTTGGCACTGACGACGTGAATATCGCGGCCGTTGACGACCAGGATGTCATCGTCGGGTTTGTCCGGCGCGGATTTGCGGGAGGAAACCTCGCCGCGAAAGCGTCCCTGGGTGGAATCGTATTTGAGGAGATAAGCCAGATTGTCCGCGGGAACGATATCGCCGACGGCGACCACTTCCACGTCGGAACCGATCATGCCTTGTTCGGCGATGGCGCGGAAGACCAGGCGGCCAATGCGTCCGAACCCGTTGATTGCAATTTTCACTGCCATATTTTCAATGTCTTTCTAAAATACCCGGTAGTGATTACCGAAGTTGACGCAAAATGTGGGCGAGGCCGCGGCGAGCGTCAACGAAAATCAAAAGGGGAGCGTTGATCCCTTTCGATATAGTAATCGTTCCCTCAAATAATCGAAACGAGACAGTTGGTAGAGAAGCTCGCCCCCACCCTAACCCTCTCCCCCTGGAGAGGGAACAAATTTCCGCCGCGCTGGGAAAAGTCATCGGGTACTGGTTCCTTCCTAGAACAGCAATAGTCTCTCCCTCTCCTTGGGGAGGGGGCAGCACCGTAGGCGGTGCGTCCCATCTGTTGTTCTGTTCTGGGGGTGAGGGAGAAAGAGACGCCTCGCCAAGCAGTTCAGGGGACACTCAAGTAGGAATACATGGTGCGGCCAGTGGACGTGATGGCCCACATATTGTAAGTCGGCCCGAGATCCTTATACGGTTTGAGCAGACGAACGCTGCTGTCAGCGAAACAGTAGTCCGATCCATCGGTATGGGTCGCCTGGTTTAATTCGGTCCAGTCGTTGCCCTCCGAGCCGCTCAACTCCAGCAAGTCCATGAAATACTGGCTCGAGGTCGGCAACTTCTCCCCGAACATGATGGTATCGGACGTATATTGAATTTTGGTGTCGGGCAAACCTTGCGGCCAGGTGCCATTCATGAAGCTCTGAAAATCCCCTGGAGAAAGAATTTGAAAGAAGTAATCATTGGCGCCATTAATCATATACGTCCGCGGGGAGCTATCGGCGATATTGTTGGTATTCGGGTCGGTGCCGCTTTGGGGATTGTGGACGGCATCGATGGGGCAAAGCAGAATCGAGACGTTTTTGTAGTACTGGTAAAGCATCTGCGGCCAGCGATTGGTGCCACAGCGCGGCGTGAAAAAGCCGTTGTAGTCCTGGGCGTACATCGCGTTGGCGTAGCCGAGTTGGCGTTCGTTGTCCACGCAGCTCATGCGCTGGCCGGCTTGTTTGGCCATGCTCAAGGAGGGCAAGAGCAGGCTGGCCAGGATCGCGATGATGGCAATGACCACCAACAATTCAATCAAGGTGAAGCCCGAGCTTTTCTTCGCTCCGGCGCTTTTCCAATCAATTGCAGTCTCTTTCATAATTCTTTTATCTGCCATTCGCTTAAACTAAATCGAATAATTCGCCGTCCAATCGTGTCATCCTAACAGGATGAACAAAAAAACGTTTTTGCTCGTAGGTGCGTTCCTGGTTCTGGCCGCCGCCTACAACCTGGCATATTTTTTGGACTGGCATAAACGGCCGCAAATTCAAATTTTTTGCGAAAAATCACGGCGGGCCGTCCTGCACGGCAACGACGCGCCTGAGCTTGTATTCCATTTCGCCAATGCTGTTCCACTGACTTCCATCGAAGTTGTTGACGCCGACGATGCCCGCACCAACAAATATCCCCACGCTCTCTGGCACCTGCTGGCGGCCGACAAGCCCGTGCCGACGAGCTCCTTCGGTTACGGCGCGACCATCCAAGGCATGAAGCCGGAAATCGCCAGCGCCGAGCCCGAGCCGTTGGAAGCCGGCGCGCAATATCTGTTGCTGGTTGAGGCGGGCAAGAGCCTCAAAGGCAAGCTCCCGTTTCAATCGCCCTTCTGAGCGGAGCTGCTGTTCCAACCGTGCGAGGACGGGTATCCACAAATACCTTCCAGCACGAAAAGCATGACGCGGTTCCATGGGTTTCTGACCCTGCCGCGCGTCGTTAGACCAAGCTCTCCAAAATCGCCGGTATGCGCGCCAGGCTGCGGTTCAAGCTGGCGCGGGTGATGGATTTTTCCGCGTCGGTCTGGTGCGCAAAGAGAATTTTCCAACCGGACGATTCCAACCAACTGTCAAATTCCACTTCGGCTTTATTGCCGCTGTCGCCGATTTTGGTGTGGCGCACCAATAGGTCCGCCACATGAACGGCGGCCGTGATGGTGCCTTGCACGCGGGCGTTCTGCGGCACGTGATGGTTTTGCACGATTTCCACAAAGATTTCAGGCAGCCTCTGCCGGCGCAGGTACATCGCCCCCAATTCCGCGTGGTCCACTCCCAGCACTTCCCTCTCCCATTCCAAAAGGTTACCCGACATTTCGGCGCGATTGTGATAAATCTCCGTAAAGTGATCCGGGAACGCCGAGGCCATGACAATCTTGCCCACGTCGTGAATGAGTCCGGCCACGTAATCGATCTCGTCATCCTGCGATTGCAATAAATCGGTGATCTCGCGCGTCATCAAAGCGACGGCGATGCAATGGCGCCAGAACTGACGCCACGGAAACTTGCGTCCTTCGGCCAGCCGTTGGAAATCCTCAATGATCGGTGTAACCATGGCGAGTTGGCGGATTTGGCGCACGCCTAGGTAAAAGACGGCTTCCTCGATGTTGCGGACCGGTTTGGTCATCCCGTAATAAACGGAATTGACCAGGCGCAATAGGCGGGCGGTCAAGCTGGGGTCGCGGCGAATGATCTCGGCGATCTGGGAGGTGTAACGTTGATCGGCGCCCAATAACTCGCGCAACGCGCTATCGATGGAGCTCAGGGAGGGCAGGCAAGCGCAACCGCTCAGCCGGGCATCGATGTGCGCGCGGTCCAGTCTTTCGCAAGTCGCCTGCGGCGCCGAAGATTCGGAACTCATGCTCTGGTTGTATCGGCATATTTAGCAGGCACTTAAGCGAGGCAAAACGAGCAAGAATCAGGCCCGCGGCGAGGGCTGATTGGGCGCCCGTTTTTGCTTAAGTTTTGCCCCCAAAAGCCGATGTAAGTGGCAGGACAAAAGTATTCATGCTTGGCAACATTAACCAATTGCTCCCGGCGATGGCAGGCGTCCTCAGCGTCGCAACCGTGTGGGCAGATACGGGCTATTTAGCGCGCACCGGTCCCCTGCCCTTGCGCTTTCGCGAGCTGCCTCCGCCCGTCGCCAGACAAGTCAACGCTCCATTTCCGCCACCGTTCCTTCCTCCTTTATTTCCGCCTCCTGTGATGGTTTCCCTGCCCACGCCGCCCATGCCGGCCACACCTCCGGATACTACCCAAACAACCAACGACCCGGTCCTGCCCGGAGCCGTGACCAACGGGGCACCGCTGGAGTTCGTTGCCAAACAACTTGTCGATGACCCCGCCTCGCCAACCGGCCCTGATGGAATCGTCTCCCCTCAGATGCTGCTCAAATATTTTACAACTTCGACCAACAGCAGCCCCAAGGCTGTCCGTAATCCCACCACCATGGGCGTGATCGCGCCGCTGGGGTTCACGCCGCCGACGGAGACCACCTTGGTGCCTACGCCACCGCCCTCCAGCAAGGGTGCGTATTCGACATCGCACTGATTCATCGTGAAGATTTTCATCCGAATCTCAATTCTTTGTCTGGCATCCGTTCTCAGTGCGGCCGCCCAACCTGACGCGCAGATCGCCCCGGACCTTGGGACCATATCCAGTCCAAATATAATGCCGCCAACCAACGCCTTGAATGCACAGGCAGTGGCGGAACGAAAATTTCAAGAGCAGTTGGACCTTGCCGGCCGGCAAAGGCACGCGGGAAGCGCCGCGCTCGCCGCCTTGACGCTCGTCAACATTCTTGAAACCAACGCCCCGGCCGAATTCAAACGCAGGGCCTTGTTTGAATTGGCGCTGGCCACGCAGGACAACAACGAGTTCGTCAAAGCCCAGCAGATTTATGCCCAATACCTGCAACTTTATCCGGAGGATGAACGTGCGCCCGAAGTCTTACTTCGGCAAGGGCTGCTCTTTCGCCGGATGGGAGTCAATACGCTGGCCATATCCAAGTTTTACTCAGTCATGTCCACCGCCCTGAAACTTAAACTCGGCGACATTGATTATTACAAAAACCTGGTGCTCCAGGCACAAACGGAGATTGCCGACACCTATTACATTCAGGGGCAATATAGCGAGTCGGCTAATTACTACACTCGCCTCCTGAGCGCTGAGAGCCCAGCTTTGAACAAGCAGCAAATCGAGTTCAAGCTAGTCCGTTCGCTCTCTTTCTCGACCAATAGAGACGACACGATTTCCCGCTCCGAAAAGTTCCTGGAACGCTTCCCAGATTATCCCGATGTGCCCGAGATTCGTTTTATCCTCTCCAGCGCCTACACCGCGGTGGGACGCAATTCGGCCGCGCTGAAACAGGTGCTGATGCTCTTGCAATCGCAGGTGACCAACTCCCACAGCAATCCAGAATTGTGGGCTTATTGGCAGCGCCGCACCGGCAACGAAATCGCCAACCAGCTTTACAAGGAAGGCGATTACCTGGATGCGCTGCAAATCTATCAGAACCTCGCGGCATTGGATTCCGCTCCTGAATGGCAGGCTCCAGCCTTGTATCAGGTCGGCCTGGTCTTTGAGCAATTGCAACAATGGCAAAGGGCCTCGGACACTTACGACCAGATTCTGGCCCGGCGCCCCGAGTTGACCGGCAGCAATGCGCCCCCCAGCCTCTCTTCGCTTTTCGCCATGGCGCAATGGCGCAAGGATTATATCGTCTGGCTGCAGAAAGCCCGCGCTGCCGACCAGCAACTGCAACACAGCAACCTCCAACCGCCATCCATCGCCAAAATCACCGCCGCCAAATGAATACACCCCAGGAGATGATCGAAACTTTGAACGAGCACCTTCGGGTGTGCCAGGAACTCTTGCAAGCCACGGAACAGGAGGGACAAGCCCTGCGCCGCACCGACAAGCCCTCCCTTTCGGATTTTTATCAACGGAAAAAGAACTTGCTTCCTCGCTTCAATCAGTCACTAGATTGTTTGCGGAAGCATCGTGTGGACTGGCAAAGGTTGAGTTTGGATGAACGAGCGAGCTGGCCCGAAGTGGGCATGTTGCTGCGCAAGAACCAGGACCTGACCATGAAGATCATCGTCTTGGACCGCGAGAACGAGCAGGCCTTGCTGCGTCGCGGACTGGTTCCGCCGCGCGAACTGCCTTCGGTCAACCGGCAGCGCCCTCATTTCGTGGCCGATCTCTACCGCCGCCAGGGAGTCGCATGATGCTGACGCATGCATGCCGATTGAAAAGATTATTGTTCTGGAAGACGACCTGATCGTCCGCCGAAACCTTGAGCAACAGTTGCGCCAGCAACGCTACGACGTTGCCTCTGCGGACACCATCGCCGGCGCCCGCGAGTTGATGGCCAAGGACACCTTCGACCTCATCTTCCTGGACGTCAGACTACCCGACGGCGAAGGCACCGATCTGCTGCGCGAATTGCAAACGCACCCCGAAAAGCCGCTCGTGGTCATGGTCACGGGTTTCGGCTCCGTCGAATCCGCCGTCGAGTGCATGCGCAACGGCGCCTTCGATTACATGCTCAAACCTTTTTCGGCGGATCAATTGCAGGTCACGCTTAAGAAGGCGGAAAATTTCAATCAACTGCTCAAGGTCAACGCCTACTTAAGCCACGCGGAAGAGGACGAAACGGGATGGGAACTTCAGGGTATCAGTCCGGCCATGGAAAACCTGCGGCAGTTGATCCGTAAAGTTGCGCGCACACAGGCCACCGTGCTCATCGCCGGTGAAAGCGGCACCGGCAAGGAACTGGTCGCCCGCGCCCTCTACAGGCAAAGCCCGCGCCACAATGCGCCATTTATCAAAGTCAATTGCGCCGCCATCCCTGAGAATCTCATTGAGAGCGAATTCTTCGGCCACGAAAAAGGCTCTTTCACCGGCGCGCTCAACAAACGTGAAGGTCGGTTCGAGTTGGCCCACAGCGGCACCATCCTGCTTGACGAAGTGAGCGAAATCTCCTCGCAAGTGCAGGCCAAGCTGCTGCGCGTCTTGCAAGAACGCGAGCTTGAGCGCGTCGGAGGCAACCGGACCATCAAGGTGGATGTCCGCGTCATTGCCACAACGAACCGACGCCTGGAGGAGAGCGTCGAGCGCAAGGAATTTCGCCAGGACCTATTTTTCCGGCTCAACGTCGTTCCCATCCACGTCGCGCCCTTGCGAGAGCACAAGGAGGACGTGCCGTATCTGGCCCAGCAATTCATGCCCCGCTTCGCCCGTAAACACGGCGTGCGTGTGCGAGGCTTTTCCGACGCCTGCATGGCTGTGCTACAGGCCCACCGCTGGCCGGGCAACGTGCGCGAATTGCAAAACGTCATCGAGCGCGCCGTTATTTTGTGCGGCGACGGCGGCATGCTGGAACCCGAACACCTTGGCTTTTCACCACAGTCGGCCGCGCCGACGGCGACCCACGCCGCCCCAGATGTCGCCGCGTCGGCCCCAGCCGCGGCCCCTCACGCAACGCCGGCTGAAGCGGGCCCGGTATCGCTGGCTGAACTGGAAAAGAAGCACATTTTGTCCGTAATGGAGGCGACTCCCAGTCGCACGGCGGCAGCAAAAGTACTGGGCATCAGCATCCGCACGCTCCGCAACAAGCTCAAGGAATACGGAGTAAACAATAAGGATGATGACGACGAGAGCGACACCACAGAAATCAAGCGCGAAGGGGACGGCACTTGAAATGGCCGCTGGCGGCGGCTCTTTCGGTATTTGGCAATGTCGTCGAATCAGAAGTTCGCGCCCTCTCCGGGAAAGATGGTCGGAACGGTGGGATTTGCCCGCATTTTGAGTGATTTTCAAGCTGCCTTTGGTTAGCCACCCCTGCTGGGAATTCGTCGTCTCGTGGCTGCGGTCGGCACGCTTCATGCATTGCTCATAATTGCGCGTTTCATATGCCGCGCACTCTTGTTGGGCGGGGTCCGGATATACTCACCATCCGGACTCCGTCTTGCTCTCTCGGTAGTATCCGCATTGGCTTGCTTCGGCGAATACGACGAACCCCGATTGGCAGCGTGTGCATGAGGGCGTTGCCGAATTCTTGGAACCATGTTACGTCTCACGTGAGGCTTTTGATTCTAGCAAGCACTCTGGCTTGCTGAAGCGCTGCTCACGCCTGCGTCGTGGGAATTCTCGCCTCGCTGCTCTGTCCCGGCATGGCTTACCAACGCCGTGCAAAGCCTTTTAAAACCTTTTAGAAATCCTGGTTGCCAGTGCGAGGGACGGTGATAAAGTCGAACGGCATTGCTCAAGACGATGCAGCTTCATCCAGAGCACACGAATAATCGCCGGATTTAAATAGCCGGCAGGATCCGAGTTTTTCAATTTCATAATGACTGGCCAGAAGAACCCGAAATATGAGAGTTGGCGCCGGAGGATTTTTGGCGTCACCTGGCTCGCGTACGCGGGACTTTACCTCACGCGCAAATCCTTTTCCGTCGCCAAGAACGAGCTCAAGAAACCGGAAGTCCTGGGTTTGACAAAGTCGCAGATGTCAGGAATGGACGGGGCTTATTCCGCGGCTTACGCCTTGGGCCAATTTTTTTGGGGCACCTTGGGCGACCGCTATGGCACGCGCGCGGTGGTTTTGTTCGGCATGATGGCTTCCATCGTGACCGCGGCTCTCATGGGGACTTCGAGCACCGCCTTTTGGATGGGATTGCTCTTTGCTTTGCAAGGAATGTGGCAGGCCAGCGGTTGGGCGCCACTGGGGAAAAACGTCGGCGAGTTTTTTTCCCAACGCGAACGCGGCAGCGTGATGGGGTTTTGGTGTACGAATTATGCGTTGGGAGGATTCATGGCATCGATCATCGCCGGATTTGCTGCGCAGCGCTACGGTTGGCGCTATGCGTTCTTTGTGCCGGCGGGCCTTTTGGCGGTAATATGGATTTTATTTTTTCTCCTTCAACGCAACCGCCCCGAAGATGTGGGGCTGCCCTCCATCGAGGAGTATCATAGCGAAAGCGACACGGTCATCGACGCAACTGAAGCGCCAGCCGCTGAAAAAGAAGGCACTTGGCACGTCGTGTCGGCTGTTTTGCGAAACGGGATGGTTTGGTACTTGGGGGCCGTTTATTTTCTGGTGAAGCCGACGCGCTATCTGCTGTTGTTTTGGTCGCCGGTTTACATCGCCGAACGAATGGGGACGGACACCGCGCAATCCGGCTGGTTAAGCAGCATGTTCGACCTGGCCGGACCGATCGGGACGTTGCTAGGTGGCGTCATGTCAGACAAGGTTTTTCAATCCAAGCGAATGCCGGTCGCGGTGCTGGCGCTGTTTTGTCTGGCGGCGCTCATGGTGGTGTTCCCCTTTATTCCACTATCTCGCATGGGGATGGGGGTGGGTATGTTTGCGATGGGATTCCTGGTGTATATACCTGACTCGTTAATTTCCGGCACAGCGGCGATTGATTTTGGCACCAAGAAAGGCGCATCCACCGCCAACGGAGTGATCAACGGCATGGGTTCGGTCGGGCAAATGCTGGGCGTGTCGTTGCCTGGTTCACTTGAATCGATTCTCGGCAAAGGGCACGACATTTGGACTTCAATATTCGTCGGTCTGGGAATCGCGCTGGCCGTGGGCGGGCTTATGCTGGCGCCTATGTGGAATCGGTTGCCGCCCAAAGCGAAGTGAGTATTAGAATTGAGGTTGCGTTTACCCTCAAAAATCGGCGAAAATACAGTCCGCGATGGATCGAACCGACAATTTTTCCCTTTCGCCGCGAATCCGGGATTTAATTGCCCGCCAGCCAGCCGGGCGGAGCATGCTTGGGGAATTTTATTCCGATGAAGAGGTGTATCAAGTCGATTGCGAGCGGATATGGCGGACGGGCTGGATTTTTGCCGGGCATTCCTGCGAAATTCCGAATCCGGGCGACTATTTCACGCTCGAAGTGGATGGCGATTCCGTCATTGTTATCCGGGACGGTAACGGCAAGACGCGAGCGCTTTACAATGTGTGCCGTCATCGCGGCTCGCTGATTTGCGATCACGCTGATGGTCACGTCAAAAAACTGGTTTGCCCATATCATCGCTGGGCCTACGATCTTGACGGCAAATTACTGCACGCGCCAGGCATGCAGGAAGAGTTGGATAAATCGCAGTTAAGCCTGCGGCCTGTTCATGTGCGCGAAACGGAAGGGTTGCTTTTCATCTCGTTGGCCAGCAAGCCGACGGACTTTGAGGCAGCGCACGAAGTCCTTGCGACGTTGGCCAAACCCCAAGGGCTGGCCAGGGCCAAAGTCGCCAAAGCAGTGGATTATCTCGTCCACGCGAATTGGAAACTAGTCTGGGAGAACAATCGCGAGTGTTACCATTGCAACGCCAACCACCCGCAATATATCAAGGCGAATTTCGACCATTACAACGCCGACGACACCACGCCGCGCGTGCGCGAACAAATCTCCGCTGCTGTCAACCGCAGCGAAGCGAAATGGGCCGCCTCTGGCCTCGCCGTCAGTCACAAGCAAACCGGCATGACCACGTTTCCCGATGCCGAGCGCAATATTTGGTATTCTGCGAACCGGACGGCATTGGTGGATGGCTTCGCCAGTGAATCCATGGACGGCGCGCAGGTGGCTCCGCTGATGGGGGATTATCGTGATAGCGACGTCGGCACTTTGCGCATGAGGACGTTGCCCAATTTCTGGAACCATTCCAGTTGCGATCATTCCGTCAGCACCCGCCTGCTGCCGAAGGGGCCGCGTATGACCGCCATCCGAGTGTGGTGGCTGGTGGAGCAAAATGCTGTTGAAGGCCGTGATTACGATTTGGCCAAACTGATGCCGTTTTGGCAGCTCACTTCCGAACAAGATTGGGAAATCTGCGAACGGCAACAACGCGGCGTAAATTCGCAAGCCTACACTCCCGGCCCGTATTCGACCTACAAGGAATACAACGTGGACGCATTTGTCCGTTGGTATTTGACCCAGTTGCAAACAGAAAAGTCATGACCCAGGTTTCCGACGCGGAATTCGTCATCATTGGCGGCGGAGCCATCGGCTGCGGCGTGGCTTACACCCTGGCGCGCGCCGGCGTGACGGACATCCTTCTGGTGGAGCGGGCGGCGGACGTGGCGCAAGTCACCACCGCGCAAGGCGCCGGTTTGTGCGGACAACCACGCTCGACGTTGGAGCGCACGCTTCTTGCCATGCATTCGGTAGCGACTTTCCGCGAACTCCAGCGCGATCCCAAGGTGCAACCCGAATGGCACGAGACTGGTTCGCTGCGCATCGCACTCTCGGAGAAACGCGTGGCGGAATTGCGCCAGCTTAAATCCGTTGCCGACCGAGCCAAGCTGGAAGCGGAATTGATTGACAACGGCGCTGCACGCAAGCTCTGGCCGGCCATGGAATTTGCCGAGGTCAAGGCGGTGCTGTGGTGTCCCTCGGACGGCTACATGCGGCCTTACGCCGTGGCGAGTTCCTACGCCTATCAATGCCGCAAGATGGGTGTGCGCATCGCGACGAGCACCACCGTCGAGGAGATTCTGATCCGTGACGGGCGTGTGTCCGGCGTGAAAACCAATCGGGGCGCCGCCTCGTGCCGCTACGTCATCAATGCAGCCGGCGCCAATGCCTATCACATCGCCAAATTGGTGAGCTTGGAATTGCCCATTGTGCCAGTGCGGCATGAATATTTCGTTTCCGTGCCGCTGGAAGGGATGGTGCCGGAGCTTCCCTGTTTTCGCGTCCCGGAAATGACGCTCTATGGCCGCCCGTGCGAAGGCGGTCTTCTGCTGGGCGGTTGGGAGGCGCAATCACTTCAGACGGATCCTCGCGAATACGGTCTGAATGCAGAACCGCCTCCGGTCGAACCGGATTGGCCGGTGTTGGACAGCTTTGAGGAACAATTCTCCCGCCTCTTGCCGCAAACCAAGGGTGTCAAGAAGACGCGCGTCGGGCGCGGCTGGCCAACCTTTACGCCGGACGGGCGTTTTATCATCGGCGAAAGTTGCCGGGTTCCCGGATTTATCATGGCGGGTGGCTGCAATGCCCATGGTATCAGCGGTTCGGCGGGGATTGGCCGGCTGCTTTATGAATCCATTTTCGACCGCAAACCGTCGGCCTATGTGAAGAGCCTCAGCCCGGATCGATTTACGGAACGTCCGTGGAATTGGAAGGACGCCCGCCAGGAAGCAGCGCACGTTTACGAAACCTACTATGGAGTCTAGTCGTTCCCTGCCGGCGGAGGCGAAGGTTGTCATCGTGGGCGGTGGCGTCATCGGCACCAGCGTCGCCTACCATCTCACCAAACTTGGTTGGAAAGACGTGGTGCTGCTTGAACAAGGTCAGCTCGGCGGTGGAACTTCATGGCACGCGGCCGGGTTGGTAGGTCGTCTCCGCACGAGCAACAGCATGACCCGCATCAACAAATACACGGTCGAGCTTTACTCGCAACTGGAGCAAGAAACCGGGCATTCGGTTGGATGGAAACAAGTCGGCAGCCTCATCGTCGCAAAATCCGAAGACCGCATGATCCAACTCCGCCGCACGATGGCGATGGCTGAATTGTTCGGTGTCGAAGCGCATTTAATCAGCGCGCAAACCGTCCTGGAAAAATGGCCCCTCTTGCGCGTGGACGATGTGCTGGGAGCGGCGTGGCTGCCGCACGATGGCAAAGTCATTCCCAAAGAAGTGCCGATCGCCTTGGCCCGAGGCGCCAGCTCGCGCGGCGCGAGAATTTTTGAAAACGTTCGCGTCCAGGCAATCGAAAGCAAGGACGGGCGCGTCACCGGAGTCAAAACCGATCAGGGCAGCATCAAGGCGGAATATGTCGTGCTGTGCGGCGGCATGTGGACGCGCGAACTTGGGCTAAGTTGCGGCGTAACGATTCCGCTTTATCCGGTGGAGCATCACTACGTTGTGACCGAACCTCTGGCCGGCGCGTTTGATGAATTACCGGTCGGGCGCGACCCGGACTTGTGCATTTATTTTCGCGGCGAAGGAGACGGCGTGATGCTGGGGGCGTTTCAGGAATCGTCCAAGCCTTGGATGGTGAAAAAAGTTCCGGAGAAATTTTCCTTCGAGTTGCTGAAACCAGATTGGAGGAAATTCTCCGTACCGCTGGCCAACGGCAAGCATCGCATTCCGGCGCTGGCAAATTGCAAGTTCGCCAAATTTGTCAACGGGCCGGAAAGTTTCACGCCGGACAACAATTTCATCATGGGTGAAGCGCCCGAGATGCGGCACCTGTTTGTGGCGGCGGGTTTTAACTCCGTCGGCATCGCCAGCGCGGGCGGCGCGGGGAAATATCTCGCGGAGTGGATGCTGGCCGGAGAGCCGACGCTTGATCTGTGGTCGGTGGATATTCGCCGCTTCGCTCCGTGGGCCAACAATCGGACCTTCCTGCGCAAGCGCGTGACCGAGGTGCTCGGCCTGCATTACCAAATGGCGTGGCCGAATCGCGAGATGGAGAGCGGTCGCAATTTGCGCCGGACGCCGTTGCATGACCGCCTCGCGCGTCAGAGGGCGTGTTTTGGGAGCAAGAATGGCTGGGAGCGGCCCAATTGGTTCGCCACCCGCGGCATGAAGCCGGTGGTGGAGTATTCCTTTGGCCGCCAAAATTGGTTTGACTGCCATGCGCGCGAGCATCGCGCCTGCCGCGAGAGTGTCGCAATCTTTGATCAAACCGGCTTCTCGAAATTCCTGTTCAAAGGCCCGGACGCGCTGAACGTCCTGCAACGTCTTTGCGGCGCGGACATGGACGTGCCGCTTGGCAAAGCCGTTTATACCGGAATGTTCAATTCTCGCGGCACTTTCGAGAGTGACATCACGGCGATTCGTCTGAGCAACGACGAGTTTTATCTCATCAGTGGAACTTCCCAAACCATGCGCGACCAGGATTGGATTCGCCGGAATTTGCAGGCCGGCGAGCAAGCCGCGTTGACCGACGTGACCGAAGCCTACAGCGTCATCGGCGTGATGGGGCCGAATTCGCGGGCGTTGCTGGGCCGCGTCACTGACACCGATCTTTCCAATCAGGCTTTTCCCTTTGGAACGGCTCAAGTCATCGACATTGGATTGGCGACCGTCCGCGCGGTTCGTATTACGTATGTTGGCGAACTCGGTTGGGAACTCCACGTCCCGATGAGTCAGGCCGTGCTCGTCTATGAATCACTGACCAAGGCTGGAAAAACTTTCGATGTCGTCAACGCGGGGCATTATGCCATCAACTCGCTTCGTCTGGAAAAGGCTTATCGTGCCTGGGGCGCCGACATTTCGCCCGACGACTCCGCCATCGAAGCGGGTCTTGGTTTCGCGATTGGCTGGAAAAAGAGCGCTGCGTTTCTAGGAAAGGACGCGTTGCTGGCGCAGAAACAGGCAGGTTTGAAGCGCCAACTGGTGACGTTCGTCCTGCAAGATTCCGGTCCCATGCTCTGGGGAAGCGAACCCATTTATCGCAACGGCGAGGCGGTGGGCTACACGACGTCCGGTTCTTACGGCCATTCGCTCGGCGCTGCGGTCGGGATGGGCTACGTGAAGTGCAAAGACGGCGTCACGCCCGAATTCATTCGGGACGGACGCTACGAAATCAACGTTTCCGGCACGCGCATTCCGGCGGTTGCTCACTTGAAAGCGCCCTACGATCCTGAACGGAAAAAAATCCTGGGTTAGCAAAGTGAGCGCGGAGGTCAAAGCGCCGAATCCCGATTTCAGGGCCCATTGCTCAGGGCGGCCTGCACTCGGTAAAAGTCTTCGCCGGGCAATGGCGTAAGATCACTTAACGAAATAAAGTCGCCGTTGGTGGCGAGCAGGAGGTTGGTAGTTTGCATCCAAAGCGGGGGAGTCAGTTGCGCGGCGCGCCAAAGCGTATAGTTCAGGCCGGGACGGAAGTTGGCGGTTACGACCACTGCGTTGTTACTCCATTGCACGCCGGATATGTTGGGCAGCGTCGCGGCAGCGGCCGCGGCGGCGGCCCCAAAATCAATGCGGCCCCAGCCGTAGAATTCATTCCACCCAGGCCCGCCCAATTCCACGGCGGTGTTGGTCAGGATGTCAATGACATCGCCGGGTGCGAGAGTGGGATTAAGCCCGAAGACCCACGCCACCACGCCGGCTACCAGGGGCGCGGCAAAGCTGCAACCTGTGCCTGTCGTATAGCCACCGCCAGTCGTGGTGGAATAGATTTGATAACCTGGCGCGGCGAAATCGATGTAAGGGCCGTACATGGTGTCCTGAAAATTATCGGCGGCATCGGTCATGGAAACGCAGTAAACGTCGGGCTGATTGGGGCCGTTGAGCAGGCCGCTGCCATCGACGGCCGACATAATCAGGATGCCGTTGGCGTTGGTTTTGAGGAAAAGGCCGGCGGCTTCGAGGACTGGGTTGGTGCCGCCGCTCCAACTAATGTTGACGACGCGCACGCCGTTGGTGGCGGCCCAGAGGGTGGCGTTGTACATGTCGCTTATCGCGCCGTTAATGTTGATGGGGAGAATCTGGCAGTTGGCGGCCCCGGCCACGCCTACGCCATTATTGATGACCGCCGCCGCCATACCAGCGCACATGGTGGAATGAACGATGCCGGAACTTGAAGTTACCGCTTGGTTGGCGTCCACGTCCCAGCCGCTGATGGTGTTGGCGGCGAGGTCGGGATGATCCATCTGAAAGGGAGAATCGACAATGGCCACGCGCACCGTCGGTTGTCCAAGGCTGTAGTTCCACGCTTGAAAGCTGCCAATCACCTGGTGGTGCCATTGGTTGGTAAGGAGCGGATCGTTGGGCGTAAACTGCCTGCGCTCGAAGGTATCGAGTTCCGCAAATTCCACGTCCGTGCGCTCGCGCAACGCCTGGACGTCGTCCCACTCGCGATACGGTTCGACGCGCAAGGCCGAGACGAGCGGTTGGTTGCGGAATTTAACCAGCACGATTTCAGGATTAAAAAACTGGGTGGAACCATCTTCCGACGCAAGGCGTCCGAATCGACGTTGCTGGAAATTGACGTGCGCCAGCGTGTTGGCCTCCGGCAGGGGCACAACGCGATCCTCCAAATCGACGGCGGCCAGATTGGAGAAGGTCGTCAGCTCGGGGATGCGCCGGCCGGGAATGTCGTAAGGCAGAAACGGCCGGGGCATCGAAGCCAGGTCTGGCGGCAGGCCCAAGTCCTGGTCTGAAGCGGTGACGTAGGGCAACGGCGCTCCTCGACCCACGGCGGCGAGCGCCAGGAGCGATACGAGCCAGAGGGCGCCATTCACTGCTTCTTGATCCGGTAAAACGCCGGCGAACTGGCGCCTAGATTCGTGAAAGACTGGAACGAATTCGTCAACGTGTAGCTCAGCAATGGGTACCAAGCCACGGTGGCGGACAGATTGCTGGAGACTTGAAGGGTGTAGTTCGTGCCTGTCAATCCAAACGCGATGAGGGAGCGATTGGTCCCGGAATGAGTGGCTTGCAACATAGGCGGGTCGGCATTGAGCACATAGGCGCGGAAAAACACGGCGACAGGGTTCGACTCCACATTGGGAATGATCTGCGTCTGATTGGTCATGGCCACGGTGAGGAAATTCAACCAATCGCCGGGCTGGGCGAGATTAGTCGAGGATTGGATTTGGTAGCTTTGACCCGGAATACCGTAGAGCACCAACTCGCGGCTGGCACCAACGAGCTGCATATCGAGCAATGGCTGCGTCGCGATGATGAACGCGCGACCCGGCACGAGGGAAAACACGTTGGGGATGCCAGCGGTGGCGTTGGTGCCTTCCGGCGCTTGCGGCGACAGCGGCACAATCGCGGAAGCTTGATTGGAGGCGGCGGTGAAGTTCAGTTGTGCGATTTGCTGGCTGCCTTGCAGGTTCATCCCGGTCGCCGCAGTAAAGGTGAGTTGCAAGGTGTCGGGCGAAAGCACGCTCAACGACGGCGCATTCAAGGCCGGCGTGCTTGCTTGCAAGGAGATTGCCGTGAATAAATTCGTGGGGAAGCTCAGCACAAATGAAAGGCCGATGAGCGCGCCTTGGGAGTTGAGCGTAATGGGCACGCTGGCGCTTTCTCCCGCCAGCATCGCGGCCGTGCCAATTGAAATCGTCGAGGACAGCGCGCCCAGGGACACAGCGCTGCTCTCGCCAACCGCAAAGTTGTTCGAGAAAATCAGATTGTAGGTTTGTGCCAGCCCCGTCGAGGAGGAGCCGAGAACTGAAGCAGTGAACAACTCGCTACCGATAGGCGAATAATTAGTGCCGCCCGATGCCGCGATCAAATCGTTGACTTCGAAAAAAGCCTGGTTGGGGGCCGCGCCGTCACCCACCACCGCCGCCAGGACGGAAGAACTGTTGGAGGTGGCGAGCGTGATGATCGAACCGGGCGGGCTGGCGTCGTTCAGCGTGACAAGCAATTCCTGTGACTGCACCACAAATGAATTCTCAGCCGCCGTGGTGGCTGAGGGCAGAGGCCCAGAGGGTGGCCAGACGGCGCCCCGGCCGCTGGTATTAGTGACAGTGATTCGATAATAATAGGTGGTACTCGGTGCGCAATAGGTTACGCGCGCGTGGATCAAGCCAAGGCTCATGGTGTCCTGACGCAACGCGGTCATGCTCAAGAGGGTGCTGTAGGAATTGGTCGCCGTCGGATCGCCCGTATTTAACGGATAATACTCGACACCTACCTGCCCTGCCAGGCTGGTCGTCCCGGCCGCATTGGCAAACACGGAAACCGTCACGGTGGTGGAAGGCGTGATGGATGGAGAAACGGCTGCGACCACCGAAAAGGTGCTCGGCGTAACGTTGACCACGCCGACATTGGTCAGAATGATTTGCGCGGCGGCATGGCGCGTGCCCAGCATCACAAAGACAGCGATCAGCGCGAATCGCGCCGCTGCTTGCAACTTTTGTTTTGACAGTCTGGTCATGGGCCGATTTGCCCCGTTGGGAGCGGTTTTTGGTTGCTGTCAGGTCGCGTGTTGCCGGGCGCGCTCCGTTCCGAGCCTGGCCGCCCTTTGCGCGCAATGGCCAATTCGCCGCCCGCCAGGATGGCATAGCGCCGCACGCCCCTGGCTTTGAGCGTTCGAGCCGCTGTTTCTGCGCTTCCATCGCCGCTATCGATCAGTACGACCAGCGGACTTGCGGCCTCTGCATTGGGCGGCGCTGAGGCGACACGTTTGCCCGGAAACTCCTGGTTCAAATCGGTCAAACCGTCCGAGTTTTTCAGCACGGCCGGGGTCAACTTGCGCAAGTCAACCAGAACCATGTCGCTGGCGGCGGCTTCATGCAGCTCAGAGTAGGTGATGTAGTTGAAAGATTCGTGTTGGAGGCCGCGCCCACGCGTGGTCAGGGCTTCGGCGGCTTCCCAGGCGGCAAACCCGCCCTGGAGTATATCGACCTTGAGGCCCGGCTTGGCGGCCAGCGCGCTGGCGGCCCTATCCAGCTCCGCCGTTCCGCGCCGGCCCAAGCCGTCATCATACACCACCACATTGCCAAGGGGTGGAAGATGCTTTTGCGGACAAAGCGAAGCAGGCACGTTGATGGCGCTGGGGATGTGCCCTTGGACAAACGACATCGTATCGCGCAAATCAATCACCGTGATCTTTGCGCCTGAGGCGATTTCCTTTTGCAACGCGGCCACCGTAATCGCGCCCGCAGGGAGAGCGGCGCTCCAACCGGCCAGACAAATCAAAATGGAAATCGTGCGGCGCATGGATTTATGGGGATTGTGGAGTGAATTGATTGACGGCATTGGCCACGCTCACCATAAGCACAGCAGTGTTGGGAATGGGGAAGTTGTCGCCCACAAGCCCGCCGGCTTGCACTTGGGCGACGCGCCAGCGGCCTGATTGGGAGTCCAACATGCGGACTGATTGGGCGTTACCGAGGCCGATTTGCTGCAATAGCGTGAAGGCGCTGTAAGCGTCAGGGAAGCCGGCGTAGCCGAAGACATTGGCGCCCGCGGCAAGGCTAATGGACGAACTATTATTGACGCCGAGATCGAGCACCTGCTGGCTGTTAAACTTGATCCAGAGGAAGGACCCGGCGACCAAGGTGAAATTCGGACCGGAGAACGTGCCGTTGTTCAATGATGCGGTCTGACTTGTCACCACCGGCGAAAGCGAGGTGTATTCGGTGATGGACTGGATGCCGCTGGCGCTCCAGAGCGAGAGCAACCCATCGGCGTTTTGCGCGTCGGCCACCATGGCTGGAGTGACGGAGACCGTGTTCCCGTTTTGGAAGATGGGTTGCAGGGCGGGCAGAACAGCGGCGACGATTTGCGACTGGTTGCTGATGGTTTCCTGCCAGACAGCCGAGCCATCGGCCAGCGCTGGGAAGGTTTTCAAGGTGGGCGTGCTGGTTAGCGGCACGGTCAGCAAACTGGGCAAATGGATCAACTGGGCGTTGCCAGTCCCTGCCCCGAGAGCGTCCTCCATGCAGATCAGCCAAGGTCCGTCCAACGCCGGCTGGCTTTCGTTCTGCGGTGTGCTGGTGAGGCGGATTTCCGCGTTGCGCAATAAATCGAATCCATAAATATCCACCTCCACGTTGCGATTGTCCGCCCAGACAATCCAATTGTCGTAAATGGCAGGGTTTAACTGCGCGTAAATATTGGTGGTGATGCGGCGAACCTGTGCGGTCTGGAGATCGCAATAATAAATCTCGCCCGGCCCCTGGTCGCGGAAGTCCTGCCAGACCACGCGCGCCGCCTGGACATCAGGAGCGAGTTCGTTCTGGGTGGAAGGGGAGACGAAGAAATTTTGCCCATTGGCCAGATTAGT
>DASYNM010000252.1:0-5831 GCA_036008545.1 Verrucomicrobiia bacterium | reverse complement strand
AAACCACCGTGAAAGGCGATGCCATGCTGACCCTCAAAGGCGGCATGGTGATGATCAACTAATCCGAATGGAGCGCTCATATGCCTAGCCCCAAAAGTGGAACAGCCGGCTCCGCCGTTTCCCCAGCCGCTCCCGATCCGGCTCTGGACGCCGATGACGCGGTCGCCGGTGGGGTTGACCAATCGCAGGCCAACCCGATTACGACGACGCCGGGCACGTACGACTCCAATAAACTCAAGCCCTACAAAAAGGATCCCGCCAAGAAAAGCTGGATCGAAATCAAACTCATCGACGAACAGAACAATCCTGTGCCCGGCGAACCTTACAGCGTCACTCTCCCTGACGGTGAAACCGTCGCCTCGGGCACGCTTGATGACAAGGGCTTTGCCCGGATTGACGGCATTGACCCTGGAACGTGCCAGATCACATTTCCGCAACGCGATACGGAGGCGTGGAAGAAGGCCTGACAGCGAGAGATTCTACTTTATATGCCTCAAGATTACACAGTGGAAGACGGCGACTGCATGAGCAGCATTGCTTATGAAAACGGCTTCTTCTGGAAGACGCTTTGGAATCTCTCGCAAAACGCTGCTCTTAAAACCAAGCGCAAAAACCCGAATGTGCTGATGACCGGAGACGTCGTCCACATTCCCGACTTGACCATCCGGCAGGAACCCGGCGCCACGGAAACAACGCACAAATTCATGCTCAAGGGCGTGCCGGAGATGTTGCGCATGAAACTCATGGATTCCAAACATAATCCACGCCCCAACCTCGACTACGTCATTATCATCGAAGGCAATGCACGAAGGGGCAAGACCGACGGCAACGGCGAACTAAAGGAAAGCATTCCACCTAATGCCAGGACCGGCAAGCTGACCTTCGCGGCGGCGGGAGCTGCGGACAAGACGGGCAAGCCCATTGCTGGGAGGCCCCAAACGCAAGTCATGATATTGCAGTTAGGCAGCCTTAATCCCGTTTCCGAGGTGAGCGGCCTCAAGGCACGATTGACCAATCTTGGATTCTACAAAGGCCCCATCGATGAGAATCTCGATGATCGCACCCAGCGGGCCATTAGCGCTTTTCAGACCAGAAAGGGTCTGCCAGCCACCGGCGTCGCGGATGATGCCACGAAGGCGTCAATACAAAAGGTTCACGGCCATTGAACGGAATCTGCCAAAAGTCCTAGTATCCATGCCATGCGAAGAAGCCGAAAAAAAGCAGATTATGAATAAAGCACAAAAGGAAAAGTATGGGTGACCCTCCTGATGGCGGCACAGGCAGCCAATCTGGCGGCGGCACCGGCGGCTCCAACGCAGGCTCAGGCAACTCCAACGCCGGTTCTGGCAGTTCTGCCGCTGGTTCTGGCAGTTCTACGGCCGGCAGTGGCAGTTCCACAACTGGTTCTGCCGGTAGCTCTGGCAGCGGTTCTGGCAGCGGTTGCACGTTTTGTAATTCCGACAACCAGGCCGCGGTCGCCAGGGGAGGTCAGTCCACCAATGGGTCGGGTTCGCCGAGCCAATCGCCCTGTCTCGGTCAAACCACTCCTCAGCACGGCGTCTGTCCTTCCACCCGGGGCCTGACAACGACTGAAAAAATATTCCTTCAAGCTGTCATGGCCGGCATGCAAGTTCTCCCTGGCGGCAGCATTGTGACTCTATTGGGAATCGCAGGGACCATAGCCAACGCTAACGGATGTACCGTCGCCCTCGGATTTGGTGGTGACGCGATTGGGATCGGGGGGGTCAGCGGTGGCGTTGGTATCTACTACGGTCCGAGTGGCGAAATAGGGCTTTACGGAGCCGTCGGGCTGGACGCGGGTTTCGCCATGGGATTGTCAGCCGAGATCGTGTACACAATCATTGCCGGGGCGCCGAGCGTCAACTTTGCGGGCGACTGCTGGGTCGTGACCCTTAGCGGCGGCGAGCTCGCTGTCGCTGGCGGCTCGGCCATCTTCGCCTACAGTGACGGCCACTTCGTCGGGGTCTCGTTATCCGCAGGCATCGGTGCTGGCGCGCCCATTGGCTTGTATGGCCAACTCTCTCATACTTGGATCACTCCCCCCAACTAAACATCGTCAAGAAGTTCGCCACGCTGTTGTATCAACGGCCCAACGACGGTTTTGGAAGGCCTTGAAATGAAGGGTTGATTTCGCAAATTCTTCGTGGATTGACAAAGCGGTGATTTAGTGCAAAAAACAAAGGCAAGCTCATGATGGCGCTTGTTCAAATCACGTCGCCGACCGTGGCGATAATCGCCGGAGAGTTGATGCCGCATCCAAAGCCGAAGACGCTCCCGCAACCGACGCAGCCCGCCACGCGGCCCATTCCTTTTCCTACACTGGACGCAGCGGTTTGGAAGGAGGCCATAGGACGCGGAATTTGATTCCCATGCCTCAAGATTATGTAGTACAATCGGGCGACTGCATCAGCAGCATTGCCTATGAGAACGGTTTCTTTTGGAAGACGCTTTGGAACCTTTCGCAAAACGCCGGTCTCAAATCCAAGCGCAAGAACCCAAATGTGCTGTTGGCCGGCGACATCGTCCACATTCCCGACTTGAGGATCAAGCAGGAACCCGGCGCCACGGAAAAGAGACACAAGTTCAGGCTTAAGGGAGTGCCGGAGAAGCTGCGGATGAAATTGCTCGACGCCAACCATAAACCACGGGCCAACCTCGACTACATAATTATCATTGACGGCAACTCTCGCAGAGGCACGACCGACGGCAATGGCGAACTGATCGAGAGCATTCCTCCCAACGCAAAGTCGGGCAAAATCGTGCTCGCCGGGGACAATACGCACCCCATCACGTTAAGCTTGGGTCATCTCGATCCGATTTCTGAAGTGAGCGGACTGAAGTCCAGATTGCTCAATCTCGGATTTTACAAAGGGCCGATTGACGGCAATTTCGATGATGCCACCAAGCAGGCCATCTGCGCGTTTCAGACCAAACAGGGCTTGCCCGTGACAGGGGTGGCGGATGATGCCACAACGGCGCAGTTGCAAAAGGCTCACGGCCACTGAATCGCATGAGTCGAATGTCCGAAGCTTCCAACAGACGAACTTGCCCGATGAAAACAGCTCAGCCGCAATTCACGGAAGGAAGAATATGATTGAGAGTTCAGAAGGCGGCACAGGCAGCGGCTCTGGTGGAATCAACGATGGTGGCGCCCCGATTGGCGGCACCAGCAGCGAAAGTGGCAGCGGTTCTGCCAGCGGCGGCGGCAGCAGTAGCGGCACCGGCGACAGTGCCAGCACGGGCAGCGGAGCGGATGATAACGCGAACACTACGCCGGGCACTGCATTCACCCTTCCTGCAACGGTCAACGGCTTCGCGGCGGCTCGGTCCGCCGCGGCAACCAATACGATCGGCGTAGCCAATTGCGAACCTATCGTGGCGCCGCCTGTTTACATTTGGAAAAGCTGTATTCAGCCTTGGGAGTCAGTTTGGCTGCGTCCTCCGAATTGCCGCAATCAGCCGATGCTTACCTGGAAGGATGACTGGTGCTCGAATGGCTGCCACCCGACGGGTATCGCCATGATTCTAAATTGGTGGCACTCGGCCAATCAGGAAACTGCGGGAAAGCTAAGCTACCCCTACAGCCCTCCCTATACGCTGGTTGATACGCCCCAAGTCGTGGTCCCTGCCGGTGAACCTACTGGGATCACGCCTTTGGAAATGTGCCGGCGCTTATTCAACTCCGTTTACCCTCCTGCCGTTTTCAATGTCGAATGGAAGGTGAACCACGACGCACTGACGGCTGCACTCGCGGGTGTTTCGATCCCGGGTCCAGGGACGCCGCAGCCGATGACGTTTATCAGGTATGCCACCAAAGGTTGCAACGCGAAAGACATCAAGGCCGCCGTCACGTATCTCTTGCAACTCGGCCCGATTCTGACTGAAATAGCGGAACCCGCCCATTTTGTCCTCGTGTGCGGCTACCGCAAAGACATCATGTATATTTGCGACCCGGGCGACATCATCAACAATACCATGAAAGGTGACCCTCGCTGGAGCAAATCACCGGGCATGAAGTTCAATGATGTGAACGGTTTAGGTGCGTCTCAGACACTCGTCACCGTAAATTGCGCAAAGGGTGATTTCACTTATAACGGTGAGGCTGCGGTGACGTGGTGGTCAAATATAATAGCCATTGAAGCCTTCTATTTTGACAGCACGAAAATACACACAGCTTGGAGCACGTCGCCAGATCCAGTCTTAGCCAATCCACCTTAAACAGGTTCTGCGGCAGGCCCTCCAGAAATGCCCGGGAATCCTCCGGGCCGATGATTATTCTCTTTCGTAGCGCGAGCGGTTGGGAAATCGCTCCATGAGAAATCTTCGGATGCTCTCTCCAAACGCTGCATCGTCAAAATTAAAATACATCTTGCCTTCGCTTTGCTGAATGACCTCTTCATACGAAGGAGGTTTTTCCCAGAACCCGCACCTGCTTTTTTCCTCCAACAAATTGGTCAGGTTCATTTTATGCTGTTTATAGGCATGGTTGAGAATGGCGCTTTGGGCCAGCATTCCGTAAAAGCGGTCTTCCGTGACAAAATCCCTGAAATCACGGTAGGCCTCCATGACTCGCTTTCGCGTCATATAGGTCGGGGCATGGGTTTCGCAATTATAACCCGTGTATCCAAAACGAAGCAGCAAATCATAGGTGCGCCAGAGCGCATCCTTCCAAAGCCCGCGCCCGCGAACCTTCGTCAGCGATAGGTCTTCGAGGTAACGCTCTTTGCGTGCTTCATCAATGGTGTGGCTCTTGAGGAAATAAAAATCGTCGCAGAAAAAAAGAAACTCGGAAGCAAGGTCAGGGATCAACGATCCCAGAAACAGCATCAAAAAACAATTGGTCACCGGCGTCTTGACGTCAAGCACCCATGCCATCGCTTCATGCGGAACGTTCTCGATCAGAGATGTGTCGTCCGAGATAAATTTTGGTTTGTCGCCAAATATCCACACTTTCCTGATGTAAGGCGCGCATTGCTCGATGCTACGCAGGGAATAACGAATCTCAAAATCGTCATTGGCGGAATGTTTGAAAATGTAGAGAGCATCCATTGTTGCGGGCGCGTCCATGCTAGACCTTGATTGCGCTGGCGAGCAAACCGCTCTCCCTCACCCCCATAACAGAACAACAGATGAGATGCACCGCCTGCGGTGCTGCCCTTTCCCCAAGGAGAGAATTCCCCGAACACTTCCGCGCATTGAACCCATGAACCCGTCGCGTCGCTCCATCTCCCTCTCTTCCACAAACTTGTGGAGGAGAGGGTTGGGGAGAGGAGGCTCCTTTTTCGATGGGAGGTTCATGGGGAGGGAGAAGCTCTTCCAGCGAGTGGCAAGACGCACTTCTCAGTGACTTTTCCAAGCGCGGTGTGGATGCGTTCCCTCTCCTGGGGGAGAGGGTTAAGGTGAGGGCGGTCCCACCTGTCAACTGCATGGTTCCGGCTAAGGTGCGTTGCATATGTCTCGCGGGCACGGGCAGAATCCCAGGTGATTTAGATTCGATTGCGAATTTGTGCAAGCTCTTTTCATGATTCTCCGACGGAAACAGGAGGTTTCTTTTAGTTTTGCCGGACACTTGAGCCGAGTCCCTGGCGAAGGGTATGCGGGAATATCTGAAACTATCCTGGAAATCAACGACTTGCGTTCGTTCCATCACCCTGCCTTCAGTCCCGGCCGGGGTGGACCACAACGGAGTCGGACGGCCAAAACAAGGTCCGTCCTCTCTCAAAGAACATGCGCCATAGCGCTTCATACGCTTACGATACCACATGTAGGTGGGAACGCAATAATAACTATTAATAATAAGAAACGCGTCA
>DASYNM010000251.1:0-4323 GCA_036008545.1 Verrucomicrobiia bacterium | reverse complement strand
CGCACCACCGCCACGTGAACACAAAAAGCGACCGGGGCCGAAACCCCGGTCGCGTGATCAATCAATTCCAACCAGCCTATTAAGGCTCAAGAAGGCGGAAGAATAATGTGTTTGTCGTTGAATTCACCGGCACGTTCAACGGACTTGGATTGCCGGGCACATTCGTCCAGTTCAGCAGATCCGTCGATTGCTGAATAGTCCCGCCGCTCCAATTCAGCGTCAAGGTTCCGTTGGTGAGGCCGAAGGTGCCGAATTGCGGCGCAACCGCTCCGGGCGCGTAAGTGGACAGAAACGTTCCCGGAATGGGCGTCAGGTTCTTGGCCGCGGTTGTGTCGCCCTGCATACGCCAGGCAACTTTGGCGTAATCACCGCCACCGCCTTCGGCGTGGAGGATCTGAATGTAGTATGATTGGCCGGCTGTCAATAATATTGGATTGGAATCCTCGGTAGGCAGTCCTCCGGCATTTGAGTTGGTCTCAACGAATCCCGAACCGGCGGTGGCCTCGGTTGCAATCGCGCTGGCGTTGGCTGGACTTGAGTCGGAGCTTAGATCCAATTCTCCGGCGTCGTCGGTCCACAGGAAGAACGTGTAGTTTGTAGTCACGGCGGGCGTAATCCAGCCTGACGTAACGTCGCCGTAATTGTCGCCCAGCGAACCGAAGATCGGATTATTGTTCAAGTCTCCACCCGTGATTTGATCGGTGTCGAGGGCGGTGAGATAAGCGTTCGTTTGTGGCGCATAGGCCTGATAGTTAGGATCGTTCTCCAGAGCGGAGACAATGCCGCCCTGCGAATTTCCAAGGTAATAATAGTCCCAGTTCACCATGCCAGTGGTGAGCACGGGCGCCTTGAAATTCACGGTGGTGGTAGGAACGGTCAGCGGCGTGTGGGACTGGTCTTTCAACCCGGAGACGGTCAGGCCATATTGCTGCCCAGGCGTCAGCCCGCCGGTGACCAGCAGCGCCTCCCGCCAATCAGCTCCCAAGGATTTAGCCGCAATATCGTTCGGCCCCGAGCCAAGCAACGTGACGTTGCTGATGGTCACACCCGTGCCCAGAGAATAATTCGCGACATCACCACCGGTGGTCGGATCGATGCGTGCGCTAAACAACACCTTTGCCACGAAGGGAATTGTGCCGCCTGGCGTGCCAGCCGTGGGCGGAGTGGCCAGGGCGGTGACCGAGACTATGGACGGCGGTACCGTGTTGGGGGTGACCAGCACTGTGACGTTGGAACTGACAATATCGCCAAGCGGGTTTGTAATAGCCAAGTAGTATGTACCGGAATCCCCGGGGATGCTGGCTTCGCTAATGACCAAATTGGTGCCGTTGACACCGTTCGGGTAGTGTGCCGTACCATCCGGGTTTAATGTCGCACCCAAAGGATTTCCGCCAAGGTACCATTGATAACCATTGGGGTAACCGAGAACCCCTGCTGAGAGTGTAATAGTGCTGAACTCCACATTCGTCACGCCGACCGGTTGTTGGGTTATTTGCGGTGGCACGAACTGGACGCTCCAGTGGTTGGATATCTGGTCCAGGCTCAAGGCGTAATTGTAGAGCGCAAAATCCTGGATTTGACCATTAAACGGAAAATTAAGGTCCCCTCGGATGCCGATCACCAAAGGCTGCGAGGCGTTTGGCGTGTAGATGGGGCTGGTGACCTGGGTGTTCTGGCCAACGAGCTGGTTTTCAACGTAGAGGGAAACCGTATTGGTTCCGTCCCACATGATCGCGCAATACACCCAAGCATCGCCCGGAACATCGGCGCTGCCGTAAGCGTAGTGACTCACTCCGTTGGCGTAACCCATCTGGATTTCATACCCATTGCCGTCGTTGTTGTCGTAGAGCGCCCAACCAAGCCGGGCGCTGCCTGAGCGGAACTGTGATGCGCCCATGACATAGGTGTTGCCGGTCAGGAGTGCGTCGGTGTCCGGGTTGGACCAGAACTCAATGCTAAAGGCGGATTGAGGATTGAGGACGGCTGCGTAGGGGACCGACACGTAGCCACCCTCGAAATGGACCGCCGAGTTTGAAATAGCCGGCATGCCCGGTTGGCCAAAAGTTAGCTCGTTGGTGGACAAATAAGCGCCGTCATGACCCCCAGCAACATCATACGCGACGTCGCCATTGGTTTCGTCCAGTTGCCAGAGGGCCATGGGGTTGTCTTTCATGATCGTGGCGAGGTACTGATTAGTCGGCGCTACGAAGGTCAGGGTGAAATTAGTGCCGTTGGTTGAACCGTAAGGATTGGATACAGTCACATTGTAGACGGCCGACATATTTGTGGTCGTTGGGTTGAGGGTCAACGCGGCCGTGGTCTGGCCAGGAATCGGGAAGCTGTTGCTCGTCCACTGATAGGACAAGGGCGCAGTGCCGCCGGCGGAAACGCTGACGTTTACCAAACCGCCGGCGTAGAGAGTTTGCGATGCGGCACTCGAGGCGATAATCGACGGACTGGTGGTGTTGGTGCCAAATAGGAACTTGGAGTTATGAATGGCAATCGTAGTGGCAGACAAAGCGCCGCTGTAAATTGCGAGTTCGTCGATGTCACCGGTATATTCTTCGTTGGTATTACCGAGGCCGCCGGAGGACCCGATCCAGATCGGGCTGCCGGAAGCAGAGCCGAAACCAGGATTGGGTTCTGTGCCCAAGGAAAGCCCATCCGCGTAGGCTGTGACGGTTTGGTTGGTGAAGACGAAGGCCACATGCGCGGCCCGGCCCGCGAGCGAAACCGGCACTGCCCACGTCACAGGCGTGGTCAGGGCGTCGTTGTTGTAAATCAGGGACGTGCCGGCCGGGTTGACCTGGATTTCGTAATAGGTCGGGTTGGGATCGCCGGCGTACTCGGCAGCCTCAGAAATAATAGTCTCATTGTCCGCCGAGAAGGATTGACCCAAATCCACAATGGCTTCGATAGTGCCGTTGCTGCTGGCAAATTCAAAGACCGGGCTATTGGGAATCGTGACATCGCCATCGTTGGAAGTCCTCAGCCTGAGCGCACGAACGCCAAAGGCAGCGTTCGTCCGGCCGTCGTACTCTGCTGTGCCTTCTAGCGTCCCGTTGTCGCCGCCCACGGTATCGGTCAAAGTCGAACCGGTATCGCCGTCCACGGGATAGTAGGCCACCAAGCTGGGTTCAGAAGTGACGGCGGTACGGTAGGCGGCAACGTCGGCGGTATTCGGGGCCACCACCGTCAGGGTGGCAATTGAGCTAGTCACAGCAATACCAGTGTAGTTGCTGATGAGGCAAACATACTGATCATTGTTGGAGCTGGAATCCACGACGTTAAGGTAGAGTTCGCTGTTGGTGGCGCCGCTGATGTTGAGGCCGCCACTCTGCCATTGGTAGGTCGTGCTCGTGTCGGTCGCAACCGCAGTCGTGAACGGAGCGGCACCGCCGTTCCAGACGGTCGTTGGCTGGGGCTGCAAGGTGATGTCAGGAGACAATGGCCGGGTGAGAAAATCGTTGGTGGTGAACTGGCCTTCAACGAAGGTGGAAATCCGCAACTCATCCAAGTATCCGTCGTAAGTCGGCTGCGTTCCGGGCGCCGAACCGGCGTAGATGTCCCCCGCAGGCACAGTGTTAAGGCTTGGATCGGTGGGAGCCCCGTGCTGCACACCGTTGACGTAGAAGGTGTTGGTGCCGTTGTCATTAACAACGGCTAAGTGGGTCCACCGGTTGGTGTCCACCACCCAAGGATCGCCAATTTCGACCCCGCTGGAAAGAGGCACGATTTGAGCCGTCAGGACCATGCCTCCCTCGCCGTCGTTGGTAAGGTCGAAAGTGACTCCGCCAGAAGAACCGCTGCAGAACAACCAAGCACCGTTTCCGCCCAGGCTGCCTGGATAATTCGGCAGACACCACAGTTCAATGACGTAGTTGGTCGCAGGCGGATTAAACCCCGGGTCCCACATGCCCGCCGCGTTGGCGTGGGTGGGCGTCCAGAAAAGGCAGCTTGTGCTGGTAAATCCAGACGTACCCAATGGGCCGCCGCAGCCGAAAGGCTCAACACCCGCCCCAGCATTGCCGCTGCCGACCCGCGAAAAGGCCATTGCAAAGCGATGCCCATTACCGCTCGAATCGGCGTAGTAATCTGCATTTTCGCCAAAATGCCACCAACCCTCGACCGTGACAGAGGCCGAACTGGTGAGAACGCCCGCGAATAGGCATGCAGTAGCAGTTAGAGCATTTTAAATAAAGTTGTAGCCGCAGTGGCCAAACCAGTTGAGGGCGTCTTGGGCGGTGATTCCGGCCAGGGCCTGGCCGATGGCCTCCAGCAAGGATTCCTGCGTTCGCGCCTCCATGGCGCGCAGGCTGTTTT
>DASYNM010000250.1:0-10030 GCA_036008545.1 Verrucomicrobiia bacterium | reverse complement strand
TTCGTGAACGGGACGCCGGCTGGCACGCTCACCAATTCGCCTTATCAGTGGGCTGTGTACGCTGATTCTCCTGGTCCGACCACCCTCACAGTGACCGCTACCGACAACCAGGGCGTGGCCAGCAGCGCCACCAGCACAGTTACTACCGCTGCGCCGGCGGGGGAGATATGCACCCTGACCAGCCCGACTAACGGTTCGAGCATTGGCGCGCCCGCGAACATCACCGCCACGGCCAATGTCTCGTTGGCGCCCGGCGCCGCCGTGGCGAGCGTGAGCTTCCTTGCCAATGGCTATCCGGTCGGCACTGTCACCGCCCCGCCGTACACCGTTGAGTTGACTCTGCTCAATCCGGGGACCCTGACGCTGCAAGCGATCTTGACGGACACCAACGGCTTTGTCGCTCCGTCGGCCCCGGCCACAGTGACAGTTACCGGCGCGCCCGCCACATTTGCCGGCGATCCCTACCTTGTGCTGTGGCTGGAGGCCAGCGAGGGAGTTACCACCAACGGAAGCGGTGCCGTTCTCCAGTGGGCCGATCAATCGGGCTACAACAACAACGCGGTTGCACCGGGATCAGAGCCGACGTTGGTGCCTGACGCGGTCGGTGGCCAGCCCGCCATCGCCTTCGACGCCGCGCTGACCAATTATCTTCAAGTGAATGATTCATCAAGCCTTGCCATCACGGGAGACATCGCCGGCATCGCCGTCATCGCCGTGCCAGCCGCCGCCTGGGCGGATGACCCGATCATTTGGCTTGAGGGCGGGGGTGCGGGCAATTGCTCTGACCTTCCCAGCCCGAACGGGTTATATGTCTCGACTACCGGCCAGCCTGTCTTTGAGCGGGGCAACGGACTCAATTGCTACCTCGTCGACTCTGCTATCGCCACGAACCCCATTGCGGCATCCGGTTACGCCATCGTGACCTTCAGCATGACCAACGGTACCGTGACGCAGTACTTGAATGGCGCGCCTAACGGGACTTTCACGGCGACGTATAATGGCCAGTACGCTGATACAGATGAAGAACCTCTATACATCGGGGCCAGCGGCTCCTTTGACGACACATTCCTGACCGGCAACATCGCCGAGCTGATGCTCTTTAACTCGTCCCTGGGAGCGACCAACCTGGAAAACATACAGGCCTATCTGGGAACCAAATATGGGATCCAACTCACGGTCCCGGCCTTGCCTCCATCGCCGCCGCCGCCGCTTCCCAGACCTGCTGTGGCGATCCTGACTCCAACCAACGGCAGTCACGTGCCCGGGATTTTCACCGTGACGGCCACTGCGACTCCCGCCACCAATACCAGCATTGCCACTGTGCAACTGTTCGTCAACGGAGGTTCGCTTGCAGCCCTGACCGCGCCGCCCTACCAGTGGACAGTGTGCGCGGGCTCAACGGATCCGATCACCCTTACGGTGACCGCCACCGACAACCAAGGCGTGGCCAATACCTCCACCAACACAGTCACCCCTATTGGACCTCCGATCAACCTGGTGCAGAATGGCGGTTTCGAAACGGGCAATCTCGACTATTGGACCTTAACTGGAAGTGCAGACTCTGTTAAATTCACCTCTCTATCAGGAGCGTCGGCTTTCTTTGGAGATTACGGGATGCAATTTAGCCAGGGAGGGATTCGGGGCGGGATCGGTTACCTTTCCCAGACGGTACCTACAACGCCTGGAACAATGTATCAGATTTCTTGCTGGTTCGAGCCGGGCGCCGTGGGTTGGGTGCCATCTAGCGTGTATGGGCTCCTCGTCAACTGGGGCGGCGCCACCCTCTTCGATTCCACCAATTTTCTCGATACTTGGACCAACATTCAACTCCAGGCGAGTGCCACGTCCACCTCCACGGTTCTGGAATTTGGGTATTGGGTGGATGAAGTTACCAGCCTGGATAACATTGATGTTTTCCCGATTAGCGCAGCTTTGGGCATAGCCCGCCAAGGAACCAACGTCGTCATCTCATGGCCGGACGCCTACAGCGGATACACACTGCAAAGCGCCACCAATCTGGCTGGCGCTTGGGTGCCGGTGTCGGGAGTGGCGAGCAACCAGGTAGCCGTCACTCCCTCGCTTACGCAACAGTTCTATCGGTTGGCGCCGCCTTAGCTGTCGGGTTCTTGCTAGGTAAAAGGCGATCTAAATAATTTCAATCGAATGTATAAGCGTGAAAATGTTGAAAGCACTTCGCGCGCGAGGCAAGTAGCAAAGCCTTTGGGTCGTGGCGCAATGGCAGGTTGCCACTCCAAGCAGTTCGCCTTCACGCTCATTGAATTGCTGGTGGTCATTGCCATCATTGCCATCCTGGCCGCGCTGCTTATGCCTGGTTTGGCGGCGGCCAAAGACAGGGGCAAGGCAGCCAAATGTCTTTCCAATCTGCACCAATGGGGGGTGGAATGGGCCATCTATGCCGCGGATTACAAGGACACCTTTCCCTCCGGGGCCAACCAAGACGGCACGGTGGATGGCAATGCGCGTAGCGCGTGGTTTGACGCGCTGGCGCGAACACAGAACACCCGTTCCCAATTGCTTCTCTGTCCCATGGCTATGGATACCAATCCTATCGTCGCTGAGGGATACCATTTCGGCGGCGTGACGCTTGCCTATCAGATGCCCGAGGCTAGCGGCGACTCGGACATTTACGAAAGCGGGCAATGGGCCAGCTATGGGGCCAATGATTTCATGTACAATACGCAGGTGGATGTCGAAGGCCGGCCGGCCCCTTACCACTGGGGCAAAATGAGCGCGATAAGCCGCCCCTCGGCGTCGCCGTTAATGGCGGACGCTATGTGGCGCGGTGGAGGGCCTTGGTATCCCGACGAAAACAATGACTCCTACTATGACGGCCTAGTGACATTTCAACCGACGCCCTCTAACGGGGTTGAAACAGGCGGTGGAGAAACAGAGGCAGAAATGGAGCATTTCTGCGTCTTGCGCCACGGCATGAACACGCGCACCCAGCTTGTTTTTTTTGACGGCTCGGCCAAGGCCGTCAGGCCTCGCGATCTTTGGGGGTTTGTTTGGAATCGCTATTGGGATCCAAACTTTATTGCTAAACAGTACCCGCTCAGCCCGCCATCCTCCTTTTGGACGGTGCTCGGCCCTTGGGTGCTAACCACTAATTAAGAAATTGTTTATTCCGGTGTTTAACAGCGCGTTTGGTTTTGTTCATTTGTTTATCTTGAAATCAGCAAATAAAAATCCCATGAAAAATCGACACTATCTCACCCAATTCTCAATCGTCGGACTTCTCTTGTATGGCCTTGTCGCGACGCAAGCGCAGCCTGTTATTACCGAGCCCGCCCAATCGCGCGTGGAATCAGTCGGAGATCATCTGGCCTTTTCCGTGGGAGTGACTGGCGCCGCCCCGCTGTATTACCAGTGGTATTTTGACTCCGCTCCCATCCCCGACGCCACCAATTTCTTCGAGGTCGTCTCCAACGCGCAAGTAACTGATTCCGGCACCTACTCTGTCATCGTGAGCAATGCCCTTGGTTCGGTCACGAACTCCGCGACCCTCCAAATCACGGCAGGATTGCAGCCGCTTTCGTCCACCAACGTGGTGGTAGTGCGAGTGGGCGACGGCTCCCAGCCGTTGAGCTATGTCCTGGGCAACACGGTTTACTTGGACCAATACACACCGAACGGCGCTTACGTGAACACCATCCAGATTCCTGACACCCTGCCCAACGCCCTGATACTCTCGGGGGCGCCAAGCAACGGGGTTTTCATGGGGTTCCTCGGCCGCTCGGCCAACTCAGAGTATTTGACTCTGGGCGGATATAACGTGAGCCAGCCCAACACGGCTTACCTTTCCGGCATAGCCTCGGGCAGCAGTCGGGCCATCGGGGTGGTCGGCGCTAACGGCTATTTTGCCCTGGCGCAGTTGGATTCGGGATATTATACCGCCTCCACGCCCGGGTTTAATTCTGTTGCTTCCACGGATGGCTTGCTCAATTTCTGGCTCACCGGCATCGCCGCGAGTTCCGGCCTCAAGTACGACCATGTGGCCATCAATTCGGCTTCCTACGTCAATCTTGCCTCGCCGGCCAAGACTTGTCATGTTGCGGAGATTGACCCGCTTGGAAATGTGGCTTTTACCGCCTCCAACAGCGCTGGTTACACGGGACTAAACGTGTTCAACGGGCTGCCGATGAACGCTGTGCGTTTCCCTAGCTTGCTCATCAACGTCGGCTCGACCGCCAGTCCTGAAGATTTCGCCATTAGCCCAGATTACAACACCATCTACATCGCCGACGATTCAGGCACAGCCAGCGCGGGGATTGAGCGATGGGACAATGTGGCTGGAACCTGGCAAAACAGCTACACGCTTTCCAGCGGCGCACTGGCAGGCGCCAGTGGGTTGACGGTGAATTTTGGCGCCAGCGGTTCCTGGGGCGAGGGCGTCACTGGCGCCATTCTCTATGCGACGACGGCAGGAGGCGGGTCCAATTCTTTGATCCAAATTGTAGATAACGGCTCCAGCTCAACTCCCGTGACCGTGGTGCAAGCCGGGCCGAATCAAATGCTGCGCGGCCTCCGCTTCGGTCCCATCGGCGCGCCGCCGGTGATTTCCAGCGAGCCGCAGCCCGGTGTCGTCTTCACGAATGGCACGGCTTACTTTTACGTCGCCGCTGCCGGTCCCTTGCCCCTGACCTACCAATGGCAGCTTGATGGCGCCGATATTTCCGGGGCGACAAACTCCAGCTTAACTTTGGTGGACCCGGCGGGCGCCAACCTAGGAAATTACACTGTCGTCGTCGTGAACACATCGGGTTCGATCACCAGCAGCCCTGTCGCCGTGACTTTGGAATCTTCGCCAACGGCTCCTTATCCTGCCGCCGTCTTGAACGACAACCCCCTGGCTTTCTGGCGTTTGGATGAAACGACCGGAACCACCGCCTACGATCTTCTGAACAACTTTTATGACGGCACCTACCATAATGTCCAGTTGGGAGTCTTTCCCGGCTACAACTCGTTCTCGGATAGCAATGAGCCGGCAGCGGAATTTAATCCGACGAGCACTGCCAGCGACGTTTCCGGCATTCCGTTGGACCTAGCGAGCACGAACGCGACGGATTTTTCAGTCGAAGCCTGGATCAACACGCAAGGCCTCCCAGCGTATGGAACCATAGTCGCGATCCAGGCATTCGGCAGATACCAGTTCACTCTGGATACGTCTTCGCAGGGTGTGCCGGGCGCGCCTGAGTTTTCCATCTCCACATTTGGTCCTTTCGAGTACACGGAGTTTTTTGCTGAATCTACGAACGTAATCCAAGACAGCAACTGGCACTATATCGTCGGGGTCTGCGATGAAAGCAACGCCATCCTGTCCTTATACTTGGACGGACAGTTGCTCATCAGCACCAACTGTGCTGGGCAGGAAATGGTTGGACTCTTGTCTGTTGATTTCACAAATTATAACTTTTTTGAACCGTTGGATGGGCCGCCTGCCGGCAGCCCGCTCTACAATGAAGAGTTTCCATACGCGTTAACCGACACCAATCTGGTTATTGGTGGGCCGGATGCGTACGGGGATTCTGGAGGGTTCATCGGATTCATCAGCCAGGTGGCGATTTATGGTTACGCGCTGTCGTCCAATCAGGTCGCCGCTCACTACGCCACGGCCGGCATCCCGCCGAGCCCCGTGGTGATCACTCCGCCGGCGCCGCTGGTGAATAGCGGGCAGACGATCGAGCTATCGGCGTCCATTTCACCCCACGTTACTCTTCCGTTGTATTGGCAATGGTCTTCCAACGGCGCGCCCCTTACTTGGGCGACCAATGCAACCGTGGAACTGACTAATCTCCAAGGCGAGACCGCTCTTACTTATTCTGTGTTGGTTTCGAACGCATTCGGAACCAGCCAAACGTCCGCCGTGGTCACGGTGTATTCCGGCTCACCCCAACTAGTCATGGACATTGCGCCCTTGGATGTGACTAATGGATACGGTGGCACTCAGATTTTCAGTGCCGAAATTCAGGGCAGCTCGCCCATCAGTTACCAATGGCAATTCGACGGCACGAACCTCTCCGACGTTGGCGGTGTGTCGGGATCTCAAACCAGCATGCTGACCCTCGCCAAACTTCAACTCTCCCAGGCGGGAAATTATCAGCTTCTGGCCAGCAACGCCTTCGGAACCAACGCCACTTCCAAGGCAACCTTGGTCGTCGAGCCGTTAAATTTCGCAATGTCAAACCTATGGACGACTACTAACTACGGTCCCAGACCGAGCTTTAGCGGCAATACGTTGACTTTGACCGACGGTAACGGTGCTGATTTCGCCAGCGCCTTCGGGAATCTGCCCGTCAATATTACCGCCTTCAAGGCGTCTTGGACTTATCAGCAGACTGCCACCGGATCGGGCGGTCCCGGAGACGGCATCGCGTTTGTTGTGCAAAACTGCACCGCCGGTGCGTCTGCCCTCAGCTACGGCGAACTCGGCTACATCAACGGAGGATTCCTCGAACCCGGCCTCGTCAACGGCATCAACTATAGTGTCGCAGTGGAATTTGGTCTCTTTACTGGCAGTATATATATACCCGAACAGACTAACTCCGCTCCTGGCATAGGCTTCGGTAGCAATGCCGTTGCGTTTGGATATGCAGGTAGTGGCTACGGCGGCCCATACAGCCCGACTGGTGCGGTTGACCTCACCAACGGCGACCCGATCCAAGTGACGGTTGCTTACGCCGAGGGCAACATGAACGTGGCGTTGACTGACGCCGTCGCCGCGACCTCCTTTACCACCAACTTTGCGGTCAACATCCCGGCCATCGTCCTCAGCAACACCGCCTACGTTGGTTTCACAGCTTCCAGTGAATGGGATGGCGAAGATTCTTCCCTTCAGCAGGTGAGCGACTTCTCCTTTACCGCCGCGGCGGCCGTGTCTGTTAGCCCAGCCGCTCAGTCGGCGGACGCAGGCCAAACCGTGACCTTCCAGGCGAATCCCTATCCTGCCAGCCCGCCCATCTCTTATCAGTGGTTATCCAACGGCGTGACGCTTTCCGGAGCCACCAACTCCTCCTTGGTCCTGTCCAACGTGCAAGGCTCGGGCGCCGAAACTTATTCGGTCTTGATTACAAACAGTGCCGGCAACGCCGAAGGCTCCGGCATTTTGACGATTTATTCAGGCCCGCCGCAACTCCTCTCCGACCTCCCGACTAATGTCGTGGCGGGAGTCGGTGATACCTTGAACCTGTCGGCCACCTTTGTCGGGACTTTCCCCATTGCCTACCAGTGGCAGTTTGATGGCACGAACCTCACGGACGGCGGCGGTGTGGCCGGTTCTCAAACCAGCGCGCTGACTCTGTCCAACGTTCAATTCACCGAGGCTGGATATTACCAGCTTCTGGCCAGCAACGCCCTCGGAACTAATGCCACTTCCGTGGCGACCTTGAGCGTGGTGACGATTACACTCTCGGCGGCGTCGGATTGGACCATCAACAGTAACAGCGCTCTTGGAGGACTCGCCGGCATCATCACCAACGGCACGTTGACGCTGACTGACAACGGAGAGCAGGAGGCGGTAAGCGCTTACTGGGATACACCGGTGAATATTCAAAACTTCGTTGCCTCGTGGACCTATGTTCAGTCCGGCGACGGCGGTAATAGCAGGGGCTATACGTTTACTTTGCAAAACTCCGGCTTGACGGCCTTGGGCGGAACGGCCGTCAATCTTGGCTATTCTGGAATCCAGGATAGCGTCTCGGTTCAATTTAACACGTTCCCGCCCGTTGGCCTCGCCCTCGGCATCGACGGCAGCATCCCGCAGGAGCCAGGAGGCACGGGTTCGATCACTGTGCCCACCGAAGACCCCCTCAGCTTCACGGTGGTCTATTCCGGCAACTTCCTGAGCGTCGATTTGGTGGACACCATCACCTCCGATTCCTTCACCACGAATTACACGGTGAACATTCCATCCACTGTCCTCGGCAACACGGCCTACGTGGGCTTTACGGGTGCCGACGGATATGCGACTTCGATCCAGCAGGTGAGTAATTTCAGCTTCTTCAACTTCCCAACTCTGACCGCCCAAAAGACAGGCGGCGGTGGGCTGGTCTTTACCTGGCCCGCCGGCGAGGGCATCGTTTTGCAGGCAAACACTAACTTGGCCGGCGGCAATTGGGTAAACGTCACCAACACACCTACGATCGTAGGCGGAAACGACCAGGTCACGGTCAACCCCGGCGAGACGAACATATTATTCTTCCGATTGGCGATCCCGGTTCCATAAGCGCAAGTGTCAAATCCCGCGTGATTGGAACGCCTTAGCTGCAAGCCGTGCCGATTTCGAACACTCGCGGTGGCTTGGTGTCGTGGGCAAATGTCTCCACGTCGTCAACGAATGCGACTGGCGCGCTTCAGTGGAATCCCAGGAGAGGCTGAATTTGGCGGGGATGACGTTGAATTCCCGAACGCGGCCGATGGATCAGTGTTCAAACACATCGCAATCCCATTGTGGATAAAATACGCCAAGATTGCGGGCGGCGATTCGAACGTAGTAGACAGCAAAACGGACACCAAAGGAGTTAAGAACGGTTAAAAGCAATAGTGATGAATAGTATTGAAGTGTGTATGCATTCAGGCACGTTGGCGGTGCAAACGCGACGGAAAAGGGTCGATTCCGACCCTCGCCTCCAAACCTAACCGTGTGTGCGGCAATGGTTTGTGATCCTTCCACAGACGAGTGCCAGCGGAAGTGCCAGCAGGATTTAACTCTGGCCTGCCCTGCTTAACTCCCACCTGCTCCCTACCGGAGTCGAGATCAACTGTCGTAACCTCATCGCTGTGAACACAGTAATGAGACAACGATACCGGCTCTATCGCCGCAAGAAAGGCGGACGCTACTACATTCACGATGACGTGACCGGCAAGCAGGACAGCTTGCACACCACCGACCGCGCCACGGCGCTGCGATTGTTTCATTCGCGCGGCGAAGCGGAACAGCAGCCCGCCGTGAACCTGCAAATCGCCCGCGCGTATCTCGCCGCCAGCGACCCGCAGATCGCCATACGGAACTGGCAGTTCGTCATGGAGGAAATGGTCAAACTTAAAAAAGGCGAGACCCAACACCGCTGGCAGACCGCCATCCGGGACAGGGCGTTTGACTTGATTCGTCACGTGCCGGTTTTGGAAACGCGACCGGAAAATTTTTTACGCGTGCTCGAAACCGGAAAAGTTTCGACCAATGTATATTTGCGGCGCATCCACAACTTCGCCCTGGACATGACGTGGTTGCCGTGGCCGGTCATCGTGAAGCGGCAATGGCCGAAAGTTCAGTTCAAGGACAAACGCGCCATCACTTGGGAGGAACATCAGTCCATCATCACCCGCGAACAGAATCCTGAACGCAGAGCGTTCTATAAACTGGCGTGGCATCTGGGCGCGTCGCAGTCCGATCTGGCGTGCCTCGAAACTGAAAACATTGATTGGGAACACAACGTCATCAGTTTCGCGCGCAAAAAGACTGGCTCGATTGCCATCATGCGCTTCGATGACGAAGTGGCGGAAATCCTCCGGGATTTGCCGGGGAGCGGTCCGCTCTTTCCGTATCTCCGCACGATTCAATCCGGTGACCGGGCGACGGAATTTCACCAGCGTTGCATGGGCTTGGGCATCAAAGGTGTCACCTTGCATTCATATCGGTATGCGTGGGCGGAACGCGCCAAAAAAGCCGGTTATCCAGAACGGTTCGCGCAGGAAGCTTTGGGACATAACAGCAAAGCGATCCACCGCGCGTATGCGCGCCGAGCCCAGGTGGAACTGCCGCCATTGAGTGAATTTGAACGGATGCGCACCCAGTTCGAGGAAATGTCCAAGACCATTGAGCCAGTAATGGCCAAGGCATAACCCGAGGAAATCACATGAACTTGAATCCAGCCACAGTGCTCGACCCGGTGTTCCAGTTTCTTGAAGGGATCATCTATTTGAATGGCATAAACACATTTAGGAATTCGCATTTCCAGAATTTCGGATCGGCCGAAATGACTTATATGTTCTGAATTAAGTAACCAACAGCTTC
>DASYNM010000249.1:0-7609 GCA_036008545.1 Verrucomicrobiia bacterium | reverse complement strand
TGACCTTCTCGCGTTACCAGCCTTTCTGTGGCGTGGTGCTGGCGGGGGAATTCACCCGCAATGCCCTGCACCAGCTTGAATCAAAGGGCTTCGCAGTCCTGCACGTTCCCTACCAATCCATCCTGGCGGCGTTTAAGGAGCTTGGCATCGATGCTTCCTCAAAAGACGGGATTGGCGGCACGAGCGAACGGGAATTCCGGGCAAAGATTGCAAAATGGGAAGCCATGCGCCAGCCACAGACCACGCACCGCTTGCTGGAGAAACTTGATGCTCTCCACCAGCGCGAGATTTCTGATTTCAAACAGCGCCTCGAAGCCTCCATCATCAGGCTGGTGGCTTCCGTTCGTCTTACCGTGCTGCGCGGCCATTCCGTGGAATGCACCGACGTCGCGAGCGCCATCGCCTACTTGATTGATGAGGAAAAGACTTATTCTTCGCGCGAGAATGGCGACCAGCGAGAAAGATTTGAAGTTCAAATCAGGTTCAACACCGGTGCGAAGATTGACGCCGACTTTCCCAAGCGAGCGGAGGCCATTGCATTCCTCCGAAGTCAGTAAGTTGAGCGCAATTGGATAAGGCTACAGTTCGACACCGCGCGCTCGGTAGTGGAGAACCGACCCGGCATCGGCGGAGCGCGCGGCGCGGCAGGAATCAACCACAACTTATCAGCCCCAAAATCAGATTGGCTTTTTCGGGCTGGCAGGGCATTAATTTCGAGGTGTTACATCAACAAACGCTGAGCCAGACGGCGAGTTTCGCAGGCGTCGGCCTCCATAGCGGCAACCGGGTCGAGATGACCTTTCTGCCCGCGCCGCCCAATTCCGGCATTCGCTTCCGCCGCGTGGATTTGGAAGGCAAACCGGAAATCGAGGCGCGCATCGATTATGTCAGCACCACCAACCGCTCCACCTCGCTCTCCAAGGGCAACGCCAAAATACTCACCGTCGAGCATGTCCTGGCCGCCTTCGCCGGGCGCGGTATTGACAACGCCATCGTGGAACTGGACGCCAACGAACCGCCTATCGGCGACGGCAGCGCGCGGGCCTACGTCAGAATGATTCAGGAGGCGGGCGTGTCGCCGCAGGATGAACCGCGCGAAGTGTTCCGCCTCGCGTCGCCCATTTCTTACGAGAAAGACGACACGAACATTGCGGTCTTTCCACACGAAGGATTGAAGATCACTTGCACCAGCGCCGATTCCAAAGGGCGTTTCACCCAATTCTACAGCGTCGAAGTGACGCCGGAAACGTGGGAGCACGAACTGGCTGACGCGCGAACTTTCTGCTTCTTCGAGGAAATCGAATACCTGATCAAGAACGGTTTGATCAAAGGCGGCAGCCTGGAAAACGCCGTCGTCATCCGCGACGACGCCATCTTGACAACCGAGCCCTTGCGTTACCCGGAGGAATTCGTCCGGCACAAGATGCTTGACATCATCGGCGACCTCTCGCTGGTGGGATGCCCGATTAGCGGGCACGTCGTAGCCGTCAAGCCCAGCCACAGCGCCAATTGCGAGGTTGCTCGGCAAATCGCCCAGCAATGGCGAAAGCCGTTGGAGGCGGCCCAAAGTTTTTCCCCGCCTCCCACTCCCGCGCAAGCGCAAGGCGAAGCGGTGGTGATCAAAGACGGCGAGGAGTTGGACACGGATCGGTTGATGAAAATCCTGCCGCATCGCTACCCGTTTATGATGGTGGACAAAATCGTCAAGATCGACGGCAATAAAATCACCGGCATCAAGAACGTCACGATCAATGAGCCGTATTTCCAGGGACATTTTCCCAACCAGCCGATCATGCCCGGCGTCTTGCAATTGGAAGCGATCGCCCAGGTGGCCGGCGTAATGATGCTCCGCCAGGCGGAGAATTTTGGCAAACTGGCCTATTTCATGTCCGCCGAAAGCGTCCGCTGGCGCAAGCCGGTGCGGCCCGGTGACACTCTGGTGATCGATGTGGAGTTGATCAAGTCGCGCGGCAAAATCGGCAAGGCCAAAGGGACATGCCTTGTCAATGGCGAAACCGTCAGCGAGGCGGAAGTGACGTTCATGCTGTTCGCGCGCACCTAGGCACGAAGTTCAAGGTTCAATGTTTAAAGTTCAAAGTTGCAAAAGATGATTCATTCGACGGCGGTGATTCATGCGAAGGCGCAGATTGGCGCGGGTTGTGTCATTGGGCCTTATTGCGTGATCGGCGAGAATGTGGCGCTGGGCGATAATTGCCGACTCCATTCCCACGTTGTTATTGACGGGCATACTACGCTGGGTGAAAGCAATGAGATTTTTCCCTTCGCCAGCATCGGCTTGAAGACGCAGGACCTGAAATGGAAGGGTGGCACCACCCGTACGCAAATCGGCAGCCACAACACCTTCCGCGAATACGTCACCATCCACAGCGCCACCGGCGACGGCGAGGTGACGACCGTCGGTTCGCACAACCATATCCTGGCCTGCTGCCACATCGCGCACAACGTCACCCTCGGTGATTACGTCATCATGTCCAACGTGGCGACGCTGGCCGGACACATCGTGGTCGAGGACCGTGCGGTCATCGGCGGTTTGGCGGCGGTGCATCAATTCTGCCGCATCGGCACCATGTCCATCATCGGCGGTTGCTCGAAGGTGGTGCAAGACGTGCCGCCTTACATGATGGCCGACGGAAATCCGGCCCGCACCCGCACGATCAACAAGGTGGGTCTGGAACGCAACGGTGTCCCCGAACCGGCGCAAGCCGCGCTCAAGCAAGCCTACAAAATCCTTTTCCGCGAACGCCTGACCATTCCCAACGCTCTGGCCAAGATCGAATCTACCCTCCCTCCCCTGCCCGAGTTGCGCCGTCTGATCGAGTTCGTGCGCGCCAGCGAACGGGGCATCAGCAAGTGATGATCGGGGCTTGAGGTTTCAAGAGCTTCGCTAGGTTTCGGGAAAGGCCTCTTCAAAACTAAATCCGTTTCGATAATCATCTCTTGAATCTCCAGGCCCCTTTGTCAGGATGCCGGCGTCAATCATTTCAAAAATGATTTCGCCAAAATCTTCTGTCCGGAAAATATTCCAACTCCATAAAACCGCCTTGGCTTCCTTGCTAAATTTTTCGAGGGCCGCCTGCCGGATGATTTCCAGCAATTCCGTCCCTGACACGTTGCGAATTGTCTCCATTCCCGATTTCTTTGGTGGAAGGTTCCTGCGATGCCGCAAAGTTTCGAAGATAAACTCGTAGGCTTTGATGGGATAGCGAGGGCGGTCACCAAGGACGCGTATGAGCATGCCTCGAAAACGGCCCGACCTGGAAAAGTAGGGATGTGCCAGCACGTCCGTTAATTCAGGCATCTCATTGGAGCATTCAACGCAGAAATCGCTTTTTGTCATATCACGCTCGATAAACGTAGTAATATGCACGGTTGCCTGTCGTTGCTGGCATTTCTGGCACACCATAGTGGCTAAAGTCATAAATCAAACTGATAAACACTGCACGATAAAATCGGCCGCTTCGCGCCGCTGAAAAAAAGGGGAAACGAAAACCAATTGTAGAATGGTTAGCCTTGAATCCCCTGGCTCCTCGCGCCGTGGGTTCGATGTTAAGGACTACTTAGCCGGAAAAACTGATTCGCAGCGGATGGTAAAATGAGCACCTGATTCTCGCCGCCGACAATCTGCACTAGGTTTGTGACAGCAACCCAAGGCGTGACGCCGAGCGTGGAAGTCTGTTGCAGAACGAAATTGGTTACCGACGCGGGCCAGGCCACCACCGCCATGCTCGTGGAGTTGGTGCTAGTCAGGAATACACGCAACGTCGGCGCAACCGGCGGCGGTGCAGCTTTGAACGCCGCTAGCTGCATCAGCCATGTGCCTGCATTCAAGCCAGCCGTCGCGTCGTGAACGCCGTTTGTCGCCGCAACTTGATCCTCGACCAGATCAGAGTCGGGCAAGGTGAGGACCCGTTGTGTGAAACCGAGGCCGGCAGACGTGAACGCATTGCCGGTCATGCCCGCGCCGAATAGTAGTTCGTTGGTCGCGGCAATGGTAACTGGGCCGCTTTCGGCGCTGGCGCCGTTTCCGGTGGCGGACGCGCCCACGTCAAACATATTTGTTTGGCTCAAGCCGGAGTATTCCGTAACACGGAGATCGACATAAGCCGCAGGTCGGTCGAACGTCACCGTGACGGTGTTGCTTCCTCCCGCAATGGTGGTTGCGTAGTAAATCGCTTGGCTCATGCCGTTGCCACGAAATGTCGGCACCGCGATCTGCCAGGCATTGCTGCCGGAATCGCCCACCGCGATGATATTGGCGACAACGTCATTCCATCCGATCGCCACGATGTCGGCGTTGCCAGCCGTTTGCGTTCCGGGAAAGGCAACCGCGACCTGGGTTTGCGCCGATTGCGGCGTGGCATAATTCTGCTGCACGAATCTGGGCATGGGCGGCGGCGGCGGCGGAAGTGGCGGGGGATTCGTTTCCAACACCAACACCCAACCGCCGTCGCCGTCGCTGTTGTTGCCGGGCGGCGTGAAGGATTGCGTGCCGCTATTGGTGAACGGCGACCCGGCGATATTGCTATAAGTTCCGCTGCTCGGATCGAACCAGCGGGCAACCGCCGGTCCGCTCAATTGCGACATATCCACCACGAATTGCCGGATGATCGGCGTGTAGATGACCACCAGACTGCCGTCGGGCGTGCGCGCATCCGTCAAATAATCGTTATCCGCCACATAGCCGGTGCTGGAAAAGGTGCCGCGATTGCTGACGACGACGGTCTCATTGGTGTCGGGCACGAGTTCGTACCAGCTCCGGGAATCGAAAAATGTTTTGAGATAGCCGATCTCAATCGCGCCGGGTGTGTCGAGGTAGTTCTGCCAGCCGCTGGAGAAAGGCCAGATGTAATGGTTGCCATACAATTGCCCCGCCGCGCCGCTGGTCATGGTCCAATATTCCTGTTGACGCAGAATCGGCGCCGTGGTGACCGGCCCTTGCAAGCTCTCAAACTCATAGTTGGCCTCCTCCATAAAATTCGGCAGAAAATTGGGCCGATTGTAGTCAAGCAGAAGTTCGGCGTAGGTTGGACAGTAGGTGTAGGTGCCGTTGAGGGTCAGGATGGAATCCCAATTCGAATCATCCAACGAACTGCTGACGATATAATTCAACTCCGTCGTTTGCAGATGATTCGTGTCCTCATCCTGGATGCCGAGCGCGACCGCGCGCACCACATCGTCGTCGCTCGCGGTCATCCAAGATTGAAAATCATTGCCGCTCATCCAGATGATATTGGGAAAATCTTTGTAGCGCGCGCCGAGGAACCGTCCATAAGCCCGGCAATTGTTCGAGTCATTATCCAGCATCACAGAAAGAAAGCTGCCGGTTTCAGCGGGATCGAGGAACACTTGCAGCCCTTGTGCGGCCGCCAGGTTGAGCATGGCATCCGCGCGCTCGAAATAAGCCTCGTTGGGTTTGGTCAAGTCATACGAACTGGTGGAAGGAATCATGGCGGTGAAAGGCAGAATTCCATCCAGCGTGCTGGCATCCGCGCGGCCACCCGTGTAAGTGCTGCACAGCAAATTCACCCACAAGGAATTGAATCCGTGCGCGTTGCGGTCGGCGAAATACATGGCCGCATCATTGGTCGAGATATTGACGACCAACGCCTGCGGCGCATCGCCGACGATCATGCAAGGCGCATTGGATTGATCCACCAGATAACGTCCGGTCACACTCCGCCGCAACGGATAAGCCGGCCCGCCAACTGCTGAAGGCAGATTCACCAGGAACCACGCCGCCGCGAGGATCGCCGTCGTCTGTCTGAGAACTTCCATGCCCATCTTCACGCAAATGTCGTGCCATACTTCCAACGCAATTCTTATTTTCCTCTCTGCGATCTCTGCGCCTCTGCGCGAGAAAAAGCCATTAGAAAAATCGGAGTTTATCGAAAAAGCAGCTTGTGCTAATCGGGGGCGCAGCTCATTTTTTTGCACATTCCTCTGAGCGCGTCCGATAACGTCCCCTCGCCCTGCGGCAACGCGGGGAGAGGGACAGGGAGAGGGGTGCGTCTGGTCGAGCCTCCTCACCCCGGCCCTCTCCTCCACAAGTATGTGGAGGAGAGGGAGTTGAGCGAAGTCATCCAAAAAGTGAGATGCGCCCGCTAATCGGGACAGCTTGTCTTGCCTTTTGACTTTTTGCCGTTCCGGGGCGACGCTGGCCTTCGCCATAATGAACGATGCCGTGAAAATTGAAACCCGCTCGGAATACACGCGCGGGGAATTGGAGCGGGACCAGCTTAAGCCAAGTCCGTTCGACCAGTTTGCGCTCTGGTTCGAGCAAGCCATCGCCGCCAAAGTCGTCGAGCCAAATGCCATGAGCCTGGCCACAGTGGGCGCCGACCAGCGTCCGCTCGTGCGCACGGTGCTTCTGAAAATTTTTGATCAGCGCGGCTTCGTTTTCTTCACCAATTTCGAAAGTCGCAAGGCCCGTCAGATCGGCGAGAACTCCAACGTCTCGCTGCTCTTTCCCTGGCTGTCTCTGGAACGCCAGGTCATTGTCTCCGGCGCGGCGGAGAAAATTTCTACCGCCGAATCGCTGTCCTATTTCATCACCCGCCCGCGCGGGAGCCAACTGGGCGCCTGGGTGTCGGCGCAAAGCTCGGTCATCACGACGCGTTCGCTGCTGGAGCAGAAATGGGAGGAGATGAAGCGCAAATTTGGCGAAGGCGAAGTGCCGCTGCCCTCATTTTGGGGCGGCTTCCGCGTTGTCCCCCGCGAAATCGAATTCTGGCAAGGCCGCCCCAGCCGTTTGCACGACCGCTTCCTCTACACGCGCCAGCCCGACGCCTCCTGGAAAATCGACCGCCTGGCGCCGTGAAGGTTTGACTTCGCTTATTGACGGCGACATTTTCCTTAAATGGCAGTACGCGAACGAGATCGATTGTAAAATGAGGAGCGATTGATACACTGCTCTACGTCAGGCGGATTTGCGTCATGGACGAAATTGAGCACATCAAAGCACACGACGATCTGAATCGGGGATTTGACAGCGGTTCTGTTTTCACCGCTTCCACCGAAGAACACGAGAGGTATTTACGCGCTCTCGGCAGCCTGAACATCAAGAGTGATGAGGTGCGCTCCAAAGGCATCATTCGAGCTCTTGTCATTAATCATTTGCAGATGTCTCGGACTATTGGCGACCTCCGCACCACGATGGAACAGCTTAATCGGGAGAACGGTGTTGTTGCCAAACGAGTTTTGATTCTCACTTGGATGTGCGCTATTTTTGGCGCTGTTCAAGCGTTTGGTGTGTTGTGGGCTATTTTTCATTCTCGATGATGAGGCACAGTGTTTGATTTGCGATTAGACTTATGAACTTTCCGAGTAAGATCCCTGTAATCTTGCCGTGGATTTCGTCCGAGTCGGTACCAAAGACGGTCGGGGAATTGACGAGCGACGAAGGATTCCTTCAGTTCATGGAGGCTTGGCGGCGGGAATTGCGTAGCAGTGAGCGTGAAAAGAATTACTTGAAGTTCATAACAGCGCAGTCCGGGTTACGTGAATCCGACAAACTAACAGTGGGCACGCTTCGGCAGATTTTAAGAAAGGCAATGGATCTTGTTGCTGGCCGATCTGCCCGAGTCTCGCA
>DASYNM010000248.1:0-4873 GCA_036008545.1 Verrucomicrobiia bacterium | reverse complement strand
TCAAGGCTCGGTTGTCATATTTGCGTTTCAGGCGGTTACCCACCACTTTCGCGCAAGTGCGGAATTAGCCGGAAATTGAGTTTGAATTCAGCATGTTCTGGCAACGCAACAAGTCAGAGGGAGCCGACGCTTACGTGAGCCGCATTCACTTCGTTATGTTTTTCGCTACCCGTCTCGCTGGAAAAACGAAACCGGAAGCCGTAAATGCCCTGCGAGACATCTTGGGTATTGATATCGACGAAGTAGAGGACACCCAGGATCGGTTATGGCAGGACTGCACGATGAAGGATCTTAGCGTGTCTTTTTCGCTGGATTTCCGTAATCCATCGCTGGTCTCTCAAGTTCAAATAACAGGACATGAGGGGATCGACACTCTTCTGGTTTGCGTCAATTGTCTGGAAAATGGAGAACCCAATAGAGTCAATTACAGCGTTGACCTCTTGAAAACTTCTCGACGGACGCCGATACTTGCGAAAGTAATTGCGGAAAAACTGCTGCACCACCCGGACTTCAATCTCGAAAACTTGGGAAGTGTTCGTATTCTGACACAAAAGGGGCGCCATAAAGAGCGGAACGCAAGGGGCTCAAATACATAATGAGGCTGACCTTTCATAGCTCTAAATAAATTCATACGTGTAAGTATTATTTGGTTGCCAAATGCTCCAGCTCAGGCGATGTTCTTCCCGGCCGGATAATCGTGTTATGCCGCTGACGAATCGTTGTGCGTTGGTCTCGGTTTTGCGCGGCGGTATCATCTTGATGATGTGCTGCTGCGGCACTCGCGTCCCCGCCGCCGATTGGCCCATTTTCCGAGGCAATCCCGCTTTGACCGGCGTCGCCGCGAGCACCCTTCCTGCCAAGCCCGCCCTGCTCTGGTCTTTCAAAACGAGCGGGCCGGTCAGATCGTCCGCTGTCATTGGCGGGGGCAAAGTTTTCATCGGCTCGAATGACGGGCAGGTTCACGCGCTCGACTTCGCCTCCGGCCACGAACTCTGGGCCTTCAAGGCCGACTCCGCCGTGCAAGCGCCGCCGTTGCTGGCTAATAATTCCATTTTCGTCGGCAGCGTCGAGGGCATCTTTTACGCCATCAATGCCGCCGACGGACATCAACTTTGGAAATACGCGACCGAAGGCAAAATTCTCGCCTCGGCCAATGCCGTGTCCTCCGGCGACGGGCCGCCGCACATTCTCGTCGGCAGCTACGATTTCAAACTTTATTGCCTCAACGCCACCAACGGCGCGGTGATCTGGTCTTACGAAACCGGCAATTACATCAACGGCTCCTGCGCCGTGGCCGGCGGGCAAGCCATCTTCGGCGGATGCGACGCGTTGGTCCACGTGTTGGATGTCGCCACCGGCACCAAGATCAAGGAAATCGACGCCGGCGCTTACATCGCGGCCTCGGCGTCGCTGGCGGGCAACCACGCTTACTTCGGCCATTACGACAACGAGTTTTTGAGTGTCGATCTCGGCGAAGGCAAGGTCGTGTGGCGCTATCGCGACCTGGATTTTCCCTACATGGCGGCGGCGGCGGTGACGGATGACCGCGTCGTTTTCGGCGGACACGATAAGGCGCTTCATTGCGTCGATCGCGCGGCGGGCAAGAGCCTTTGGAAATTTCCAACCGGCGGCAAAGTCGAGAGCGCGCCCGTGGTCGCCGGCGACAAAGTCGTCTTCGGCTCGGATGACGGCATAGTCTATATGGTTTCGCTGGCAGACGGAAAACAGCTTTGGTCTTACGAGATTGGCCAGGCGGTGGCAAGTTCGCCCGCCGTGTCGGATGAAAAAATTGTGATAGGATCGGACGATGGCGGCGTCTATTGCTTTGGCCAAAAAGGTTGAATAAAGGTTGCATGAAACAAATCGAAAGAACGCGCAGATTATGAGCACAGCAGCAACAGCGCCCCCTAGCAGCCCGCCTCTGCAAAAGCAGACGACGGTCGGCAATTACTTTGTCTCCAATTACCCGCCATTCTCCTTTTGGAAACCGGAGCTGGCGCCCGACGTTTTCGCCGCGCTGCATCGGCCGCCGGTGCCCGGGACGCCGCTTGGCATTTATCTCCACATTCCGTTTTGCCGAAAGCGCTGCCATTTCTGTTATTTCAAGGTCTATACCGACAAAGATTCGACGGCCATTCGAGGATACATCGAGGCCGCCCTGCGCGAACTCGCGCTTTACGCGGGCCAGCCGATCATCGGCGGGCGCAAGGCCAATTTCGTTTATTTCGGCGGCGGCACGCCTTCCTATCTTTCGGTCGATCAGCTCCGCTATCTGACCAACGGCATGAAGGAATTGATTTCCTGGGACGGCGCGGAGGAAGTGACTTTCGAGTGCGAGCCGGGAACGTTGACCCCGCACAAACTCAAGGCCATTCGCGAAATGGGCGTGACGCGTCTCAGCCTCGGCGTGGAAAATTTTGACGATCACATCCTGGAGATCAACGGTCGCGCGCATCACAGCAAGGAAATCGCTCGCGCCTACTCTTACGCGCGCGAGTTGGAATTTCCGCAGATCAACATCGACCTCATCGCCGGCATGGTCGAGGAGACCGAAGCCAATTGGAAGGAATGCGTGCGCAAAACCATCGAGATGTCGCCCGACAGCGTGACGATTTACCAGATGGAAGTCCCCTACAACACCGACATTTACCAGGCCATGAAGGCCGCGGGCCAATTGGTCGCGCCGGTGGCGGATTGGGACACCAAGCGCGCGTGGGTCGCGTGGGGCTTCGCGGAATTGGAGCGCGCCGGCTACACCGTCGGCAGCGCCTACACCGCAGTCAAGAATAAGGAAAAGACGCGCTTCATCTATCGCGACCGGCTTTGGGCGGGGGCGGATTTGCTCGGCCTAGGCGTGGCCTCGTTCGGCCAATTGCAAGGAACTCATTGCCAGAACCAGCACGATTTCGAGCCTTACGTCAACGCCGTGCGCGCCGGGAAATTGCCCGTCTATCGCGCCATGACGCCCAACGCCGACGAACGTTTGATCCGGGAATTCATCCTCCAACTCAAATTGGGCCGCACCGACGTCAGCTATTTCCAGAAAAAATTCGGCGTCGATGTGCGCCAGCGCTTCGCCCAGCCGCTGCGGACGTTGCACGATTGGGGTTTCGGAGGCGTGGAAGGCGACGCGGTCGTGCTCAACCGCGACGGACTGCTGCAAGTCGATCGCTTGTTGCACGAATTTTTTCTCCCCGAACACAGAAACGCGAGGTACGCCTGAATCTCAAAGCAAGCACGTTAGCGCAATCCGCGGCGGAGCCGGGCATTTCCGGCCTGTATCCGCTGGAGGATTTTTATGCGCGTCGGGCCGGGGCGGCGCCCATCGTGCGGACCGATCCCGCCTCTTTGGATCTGCTCGCCAAGTCCTACGCGCGCGCTGGTCGAGCGGCCTTGATCTGGACGCCCATCGAAGCCGCCGCAGTCCCCGAGCCTTATCGGTCACTGCTGGTCCACAGCACCGACATGACCTCGACCTTGGAAAATTTTCACAAGGATAAACTCCACGTCGAATTGCTGGGCCGGCACGTCAACGGCCAGGAGTATTTTCGCGAAGTGGTGCTGCGTCTGGACCAGAGCGATCGCCGCGTGGAGTTTGGGGCCATCAAAATTTTGATTGACATATTTCCCGCCGAGGCCCGCCAGGAAATCCTGCGCGAGCGTCAGGCGCTGGGGCGAATTCTGACCGAATCTGGTCTCGAATTTTCCAGCCAGCCGCGCGCCTTTCTGCACCTGGCGGCGGATGATTTTATCAACCGCACGTTGGGCCTGAGCGGCCAGCAATTTCTCTACGGCCGCCGCAACACCCTGGTCGATGCCTGGGAGCGCCCGCTGGCCGAGATCGTGGAAATCCTGCCTCCTTGTTGACATGAAGAATCAAAATAGTTACGACGCCCTCATCATCGGCGCCGGCCCCGCTGGGTCCTCTGCCGCCGCCATTCTGGCCGAACACGGCCATCGCGTGCTCATCCTGGAGCGCGAGAAATTCCCGCGCTACCACATCGGCGAGTCGCTGCTGCCGTTCACGTTTCAGCCGCTGCAACGGCTGGGTTTGATCGATCAGATGCGCGGTTCGGCCTTTGTCAAGAAGTACAGCGTGCAATTTGTCTCGCCATCAGGGCGGGCCAGCCAGCCATTTTATTTTTTTGACCGTTACGATCGCGAGACCGTCGCCCAAACCTGGCAGGTGCTTCGCTCAGAGTTCGATCAAATGCTCCTCAACAACGCCCGCGCCAAGGGCGCGCACGTCAAGGAGGAAACGACCGTGCTGGAATTGCTCAAGGACGGTGGGCGCGTCATCGGCGCCCGCGCGCAGACCAAGGGCGGAGCGGCGGTGGAATATCGCGCGCCCATCACCTTGGATTGCTCCGGCAAGGAGGCCTTTGCCGCCGTGCGCAACAATTGGCGGATGAAAGACCCTTTCCTGAACAAGATCGCCGTCTGGACCTATTACAAAGGCGCCAAGCGCGACGAAGGCATCGACGCCGGCGCCACCACCGTCGCCTACATCCCGGAGAAAGGGTGGTTTTGGTACATCCCGCAGCACAACGACATGATCAGCGTCGGCATCGTGGCGGAAGGAAAATACTTGACACGCGACGGCGTCAAGGCGCCCGAGGCCATTTTCAAACGCGCGGTGGAGGAGAACCAATGGATCAAGGATCACGTGGCCTGCGGCGAGCAGACGGGCCCCTATCGTTTGGTCAGCGAATATACGCAGCATGCCCGCCATTGCGGGAGCGACGGTCTGCTGCTGGTGGGCGACGCCTTCGCTTTCCTGGACCCGGTCTTTTCGTCCGGCGTCATGCTGGCCCTCAAGAGCGGCGTCATGGCCGGGGATGAAACGCACCAGGCCATCGTGGAGCGGGATTTT
>DASYNM010000247.1:0-22532 GCA_036008545.1 Verrucomicrobiia bacterium | reverse complement strand
ATTTTCAGGACGGATGTCCGAGCCGGATAACTGGTCATCGCCCGCTTCCATAACGTAATAGAAATACCCCTGTTCTTCGTTGATCCCCACCTGCAATATGTCGATAAACCCTTCGTGCGAGCGGGAAATTGGCTCGAATTTGCGGATACCCGATAATTCCCGTTCAAACGGCCGCTGTTCTTTGAACGACTTGCGATAAACGATTTTTACCGCGCGGTACTCCCCGATCATGTTCCGGGCCAACCAGACTTCGCCGTAGCTACCCCGGCCTATGCACTTCAATAGCTGATGATCAGGAATCAACGGAGCCGGCTGGTCTCCGCGCGCGGGGTCGGTCGCGCCGGGCGACGCAGGCGGCGGTTGATTCGTTGAATCGTCTTGGCTCATAGGAAGTCTGGCCTGATTGCATTAGAGTAAGAACAGGCCTTATTGACAATCAGTTTTGCTTTGCGGAGCAAGCCCTGCTTTCCGCAATACAGGACCTAGCATTTCCACACGCTCCAACTACGCTTTCCAGACTGGATCAAAATCCGGCGCCTGGTGAAACCCGCCGCCCCAAGTGCTGCGGCTGCCCATGTGCTGAACAAGCGAAGGGGCATGATATAGAATCGGATTCCCCAATCGTCCTGCCAGACGCGAAATTTTAACGTCCTGCAGTCCTGGCACATCATTCCACCGCCGAACAATGTACTGAACTGTTTCCCGCGAAAGGAGAAACGCCTGACTGCCAAATACCGATTCCGCATCGACAATACGGGCGTTGCGCTGAAGATCAGACGACGCCTCCCTTACCCTGGGGTTGTAAAGACTTGCCAAGGCTACCACCCCGCGCTTTAACGGATCCCAACGGCACAAGTTGTGTCGGATATGGCAATTGAAATCCAAATCGTCCTCCAAGAATAGAATATAATCAGCCTCATAATCCAGGCTTTTCTTGAGAGCGTCAAAGGCCGATTGCACCTGCCTTTGCTCTGGGGTTCCGCCGTCGGAAGTGTCGAACTGAATGTGGAGCGGCATGTCCGCCCAATCCGTTTCTCCGAGATTTTTCAGTGTCCGGCGTCGAATTCTGCTCCGTTCCAGGCAGGAAATCATGACGGCCTCGATTTTAATTGTTCGGCGGAGCCGCTTGGCCTCGGTCAGCCGCTTCCATTCGATATGCGATTTGATTTTTCCATCCCATACCCGCCTCAAGTCGGCCAAATACGCGCGGCATTCATTCTCAAACCGGAAGCCCTTGATCCGCTTGTTGAAAAACAAATCCCATTTAGCCATATTCCGATGCTGAAAAATACGGCGCCCAACAAAGTCGTGCTGACACATGACTCCTTTTAGTGGATGGATAGGCTTCGGGATTAGGGAGTAAGTGGCTTTCAATTTGCGGAAGGCCAAATGAAACGTTTCTTTGTCTCCATAAAGATGTTGGTAGAAGAAGTCGGAGTTCTCGTTCATCCACTGAGCCAGACATAGGGCCCTCCAACAACGCTGTTTATCGAGAAGGATTTGCCCGGACTCAAATTCGAGTTCCTTGGGCATTTGCAATCCAAAGCTGCGCCAAATAGCGATGGCTTTTTTGTCCTTTCCCCGCAAGAAATCGGGCCAGAAAACTGCGCCAGTAGAGCGGAATTCAGGTGTGTAAAACAAGCATTCGGGATTGACCACCGAGACATTGTCCGCATCCATGAGCAATACTTCGCGATAGGAGGAGTGAAGAATGGCGTAAGACTTGAGCCCCCATCCTTTCAGAATCCGCACGGGAAACTTCTTCCGCACTTTGAAGGCATCCACACATTCCACTCCAAGCGGTGCCAGAAGTGTTTTCATGCGGCTGTCCATCTCCCTATTCCCCAAATACCACAATTGAATGGGCAAGGCGCATCCAACGCGCCGCAGAATGTTGACGCAAACCCAGGCGTTGGTGAAGTAGCTGACGCCCCCGCCACAAATCACCACGCCTCGTCCGCCATAGCAATCAGGATAGCTCGGAATGGTCCTAATAAATTGTTCACACGCCATGCCGACGCTTGATAAATTCAGCGGTTGTTGGTCGAAAGGGTTGTCGCTCGTGGCGGTAATGCCTCTTTCCGCCGCCTTTACCTGGCGAGGTGATAAATATTTGATTACGCCGCCGAGAAAGTAACCCTCGATGCGACGAACGACTTCTTCCGGTTTAATGAGGTCCATGCAGCGCGGAAGTTCGTCGATCACATCCACGCACAAGTTCTCCGGCCGGTCGCGTTTGTCGCCGTCCCGTAAGCGAACGATCCGATCTCGCCAACACCCGCCATCCGCACAACAACTCAATGCGCCAATGGTGTGAACGAATTGGTGGTGCGGATAGGCTTCCCAATGAGTCGGTTCGCGGCCTCCTGCAATCACCACGCAGGGACGATGCGGTGGCTGGCCACGTTTGGTTTCCACCGCTGCCGCCAGGTGCATCGAGCCGGTCACCGAACAGAGGACGCCCTGCGAATGATGCACAAGACGCACCATCTCCCTCAAAGTCGTTTGGCCGCGCAAGTCGATGACGCCATCCAATTTGGGGTGATAGTGTCCGCGATTCCCCACTTGGACAAATTGGATTTTCTTTCGAAAATGGTTGACGACCTCTTGATAGCGTCTCGATTGCCACCATTTAATCGTAAGATCAAACTTGCCACCGGCCACAACAATCCAAAACGGCGTGTCCTCACCCGTGAGTTCATGAATCTGCGAATACCAAGCTTTCTCCTGCTCCGAAAGATGAATGTCTCCCTTAAACGTCGTGGGTTTTATATGAAGGCCCAAACGCTGATTGAAGAACTCGATAAAACCGTGAAGACAATGGTACGGAGTTTTGTTGCTTTGGTCGATTAAAGGATAGGTGCATTCAATCGTCTTCACCTTCGGATCCTCATCTGACAAGGTCGTGATATACGGATTATTCAGCCAAAGGTCGGGACATGGAGTTCGAACGTCAGTGCAAAACCTTCCGGGATACCAATGATGTAAATCGCGGACTGCGGCTGTCAGCATCACGATGTCGCCCACGGTAAAGGCGCACTTCAAAATCAATTTTTCCATAGATGCAGCAGCACAGTTCAGTTACGTCGTGTGCGTAAACACACGACTTAGCTTCGCCGCGAAATGTTCCCCCAACTTAAGCCCTTGAGAGGCTTAGACTATCGTATTCGCTTTTTCTTTCTACGCTTGATTGCCAGGTCGGGCGTCATCGGGCTTGGAGTGGGTGTCGGTGGGGAATCGTCCGCAGCAGCGGGCACTAGTTTGCTACGCTTGGGTTTGGGACTGAAGCCGGGTTGCATCCCGGTGGCTTGCTTCTTTTTTCTTTTAGGCGGCATAATGTGTCATTCTTGTTTCTTAGACGCGTGGACCTGGCAGCAAAGAGGCTGTAAGGCTCTTTGCTTTAGTTCACCCAAAATCGCGAGCGCAATCTCGGTTTTCATCTCACGAGGACGAGAGAAGCTTCTTGTTTAGACGGAGGGACAATTTTTTTAAAATGTTTCGACGAACCTCAGAAGTAGGTAAGCGGCTGGCGAGACTCGTATGACGAGGCTCCCTATTTCGGAGTTGAGACAGTCTGATCCACAGGCGTTTGGCAATCATATTTGTGTTCATTCAAGGCGCCGACAACGATGGGGGCATTAGGCCATCTTGGCCCTAAGGTAGTCAATCTCCTTCTTAATAAGCCGGTTAATTCGATGCTTTGTCAAATAAACTCGACCTGGGTTGACGCTCAAGGTTTGAGCTACTTTGGACACCGTCCACTTCTTAAGCACGTAAAGATCAAATAGCTGGTATTGCTTGGGGTCAACCTTCCTCTTGACGCTTTCAATGGCTGCTCCAACGAGATTCCGTTCCCATTCCTCATCCCACAATGCTTCCAACTCTGGCCCATCGGGGTTGGGCACGCGTTCGACCGTCGCGGTCTCGTCGGGCCTGCGTGAATTGCCCGCCAGGTGTTCGAGCCCCCGCTGCCGCTTACGAAACTGATCAGAAATGCGCCACCGGGTCAAATGGAGCAGCCATCCTTTGAATGAACCCTTTTTCGCATCATATTGAAAATTCGGCATGCTCTTCATCACGGAGATAAGCGTCTCCTGAACTGCGTCCTGCGCCTCCGCGTCAGTTAACCCGGCCTTGATAGCGGCGTTGTAAATTAGTCTCCAATAAGAGTCAAAGAACACTCTCCAGCTTTCCTGGTCAGCACAATCCCTTAACCGGCTTAATAACGACTGCCGGGTTGGTAAAAGCTCATTCGCTGCATTCATTCATGCTCGGCTCGAGGCCGTTATTCTGTATTGGAAGATACGTGATATTGAAGCCAATTCTTTCATCTTTTTTCAGAAATCTAGGCACACTGCCACGATACACGGGCTTCGACAATTCCTGAAAGATTGGCCAGTCATTGTCCGTATCTACGTTTGGAGGGGCCGTTGATTGGGAATTCGTGCATGAGCCTTCGCTTTAGACCGACACGAGGGCGCGAATTTTGTGCGGTTCCAAAGAAGCGTCAGTTCGTTTCAATACTCGCGTTTCGTCAAATTGGTATAAGAGAAAGGGCTTGAGGGATAACGAGTTAGGCTGGCAATGATCCTTTGGGGTTGAGAAGCTGCTGCGAGGAGCTCGCAGCAGCTTCTCGGGGATGGCCATAGGTGGAGGCGGAGCGGAGAAAGGCAAACCAATTGACACTTTCGCCCCGCTGGCGCTAACCTTTCTAACGATGGATCCCTTGCCGTGAGACAGGCAAATCTTCATAAAATCGGATTTGCCCTGGCCGCCATATGTTTGTTGGGAGGCTTCGGCATGTTGCTCAGTGGAAACACGCCCGCGGCTGGGCCTTTGTTCGTTTCTTTTTTCATCGCCCTGGCCTTGGCTGCGAGGGGATGGCAGCATCTAAAGGGGTTATCCTACACTCTTTGTATTTTTGCCGCTGTCACCGCGGCCATGTTTCGTCCGGAGTACTTTATTTCCTGGAGCGGTTTTGAACTGAAAACACTCATTATTCCTCTTTTGCAGGTGATTATGTTTGGTATGGGGTCGCAATTGAGTCTCGACGATTTTACCAGGGTGATAAGAGTACCCAAGGGCGTCATTATTGGGGTCGGTGCGCATTACCTTATCATGCCGATAGTGGGTTTTGGCATTGCCAATCTCTTTAATTTCCCAACAGAGATCAAAGCCGGGATCATCCTGATCGGATGTGTTCCAAGCGGATTGGCCTCTAATGTAATGTCTTACATCTCGCGGGCCAACTTGGCGCTGGCAGTGACCATTGGAGCTATTTCCACGCTTCTTTCACCCTTGCTCACGCCGCTGCTCATGAAGCGCCTTGGCGGTCAGTATGTCGAGGTGAAATTTTGGGCTATGATGCTGGATATTTTCAATCTGGTCATCCTGCCGCTTTTGGCGGGTTTTGTGTTCAACCTTTTTTCCGGCCCACGCCAATGCCGGCGGTCAACCACCACCCAACTAGCGATCTATTTTCTCATTGTCCTGCTGACCAATTTGGTTTCCCTCAAAGCCAAAAACCTTGAGGCCACTCAATTTCTCGAAAATTCGGTCAAATCATTATGTTGGTTTTATTTGCTACCCATGCTGGGAGGGGTGGCACTTCGACATTTTCTGCGGGACAATCGTCAGTTGCTCGGAAGAATTCTCTCCATCATTTCGATGTCAGCTATTGCTATCATCATTACCATTATTACCGCGACCGGTCGCGACAGCTTGCTCAAAGTCGGCCTGTTACTAATGATAACCAGTACGTTACACAATCTGGCCGGCTATCTCCTGGGTTATTCCGTCGGCTGGATCTTTGGAATGCCAGAAAGTGACCGCCGCACCTTGGCCTTCGAAGTAGGGATGCAAAACGCCGGATTGGCTTCGGGTTTGGCTCTGAACATGGGGAAAATTGCCACCGTCGGGCTGGCCCCTGCCATCTTTGGTCCTTTAATGAATGTCACAGGCTCGGCGCTGGCTAGTTGCTGGCGAAACAAGCCGCCTAGCGGCCAAGGCCACGATGGTCCCACTCCCAGAACAGATATCGTCAACAACGGAGTTACGGCCGCCTGATTGTCCCGTCGTTTTGTCGCACCGTCCAATTTGATTTAGTGCCGATGGGATACTTGGCCGCTTCTTTTTCGTCTATATCCACCCCCAGACCCGGTGCTTCGTTCACGTACAAAAACCCCTTTTTTATGGTGGGGGCACCCGGAAAAACGGCTTTCGTCTTGGGCCCCCAGTCGACCATCTCTTGAATGCCAAAATTCCAGATGGCCAGATCAATATGAGCCTGGGCGGCGTGCCCCACGGGAGAATCATCATTGGGTCCATGCCAGGCACTCTTGATGTTGAAGAACTCGCCCAGCCGCGCGACCTTCATGGCCGGAGTAATGCCTCCGATTTGGGAAACGTGACATCGGATGTAATCAAACAACTGCTCCACCATCGCATCCCGGTACTCATTGACATTATTGAACAATTCGCCCATGGCGAGGGGCACCGTGGTGGCAGCCCGAAGTTGTTTGAACCATTTCATGTTTTCTGGCGAAAGCGGATCTTCGATGTAGTAGGGATTGTAAGGCTCCAATTGCTTGATCATGCTAATGGCGTCGCGAGGTTCCACCAACTCGTGCATGTCATGAATCAGCTCGATATCTTCTCCACACTTGGCGCGCACATATTCAAACATTTTGGGCACCTTCTTCAGGTAGGTATGCGGATCCACAAAGGAATCCGTTGCCTTGCCAAAACCATTCAGGAACCAATCAGGCTGCCCCTTGCTAGGCTTCACCGAGCCTCCGTATGGTCCCTGCTGAATTCGCACATGGCGGTATCCTTGGTTCATACGATCTTGGACCTGGTCTACTAACCCTTCCAGAGACAACGAGGATGCATGGGCGTACAAATCAACCGCAAATCTGGACTTTCCGCCTAGAAGCTGGTACACCGGCATGTTGGCCCGTTTGCCCTTGATATCCCATAAGGCTTCATCCACCCCGCTCAAAGCATTTCCTTCCACCGGTCCGCCCCGCCAATAGCTGCTTACATAAATCGACTGCCACATGTCCTCGATATTATCGACGTTTTTGCCTCGGCAAAAATCGTTCAGATAGTCGTCCACAACGGTCACCACCGCTTTGGCATGTTGTGAAAAGGTGGCGCAGCCAAGGCCGTATAAGCCCGGCTCCGAAGTCTCCACCTTCACCACCACCAAGTTCGGCCCTTCCGGGGCTGTGGCGATCGCTTTTACATTCGTTATGGTTATGGGCGCGCTGCCTTTTGCATAATTTGGTATTGCTGGCGCCGGCGTGCCTGCGACGCTGGGCGGCGCCGTTGATGAAGGGGTATCAGTTGCCTTGTTCTGGGCGACAGCGCAGGAACTATCCAGCAATCCCAAGATCCCGGCGCTTGAGCCGGTGGCGAGCATCTTAATGGCCCCCCGACGACTCCATCCACTTTGAGAGGAAGAATTCTTCATGATCTTTTGCAATTGAATTTGGACGAAGCCAAGATCCTTCCAAATTGTTTCACGGGTATTATTTTTCCCATGATGAACACTCCTCTGCGCCCGTCAACGTCGAATTTCATCCGAATAGGTGTTAGGGCGCATCTTACTGTCGGGAAGGTCGGCGAGTAGCTTGGCAGGAGTAGAGCAGGCTGGGTCGCCTGAGAAAGGCATCCGCAGAGTTCTGAGCGGACGGGTGATCCTCAGCCCGATCATGGCGGCCCGATTGCGCCACAGCGGTGATTCTGATGAGAAGGGTTGACAGGCATTTTGCCGAGGCTCATCAGGCGCCGACTGATAAAGGTTCAGGGGGCACCCGATTGCGAAAAGCTTGTTTGTAATGTTAAATTTAAGGTGTTGGCACTGCGAAAAAACAGACAACGCGTATGAATTCGCCCACAATTCGAAGACAGAATGCTTCCGAAGGGACTATGAATGCCGGGATTATTTACAATGACGTCACCCGTGCGAGCGAGGCGAAAGCCATGTTTGAGCGTGCCGCGCATCGTGCTGACGTGGCTTTGCTGTGGACTGTAAAGCCTTGGCGGCTCGACCTGCTGATGTTGCATCTGACTGCTGACAAGGCCGACGCCCACCTGATGGTGCTCGCCCAGCGCCACGGTCCCTGCTACACCCCATCAAACGAAACATTTGCCGAGGAACACGGCGGGCAGGCCGTGCTCACCTCACGATTTGTCGATCAGTATGACCACATGAACAAACGGCTCAAAGGCCTTGCACCTGAGCCACTACAGGAGAATCAAATATGCCAAATATATTCAAAGTAAAGAATGGAAAATCCGGGCAAGCGAACGGAAGAAATCAGACGTTTTGCTTCACAGCTCCTGAGGCGAGTAGTGTGCAGTTAGTGGGCGATTTCACGCGCTGGCAGCAACGTCCCATTAATTTGCATAGGGGCTTGGACGGCACTTGGTACGTCACGGTTGAACTCCAGCCTGGCCCACACCACTATCGATTTTTGGTTGATGGACGGTGGAGTGATGACCCGGCCTGTGCGTTGCACGCACCAAATCCGTACGGTGGCCAGGATGCCGTTCGTCAAGTAGCCTGAGGCCCCCGGGAATGCCTTTGGAGGAACTGAGACACCGACGGACGACGCGCCACAGACTGCGAGTCCCTTTTGTTCCACCCGCGCGGTAAATTCGTGCGGACCTGCGTCGAGGTCGGCCAAGGCGAGGCTAGGTCTTGCGTTCTGTCACAGGTCGCTGTAGAAAATTGAAGCGGGTTATGAAGATCGCCATGTTTTCATGGGAAACGCTCCACTCCCACGCAGTGGGTGGAATTGCGGCGCATGTGACGGAACTGGCGGCGGCGCTTGATCGTCGCGGCCACGAGGTCCACGTTTTCACCAGGCCAGGTTACGGCAGTGGCGGCGTCAGCCGGATCGACGGCGTGTGGTACCACTTTTGCCCACACAATCTGAGCCGCAGCTTCGTGGACGAAATTCAAGAGATGTGCCGTTCGTTCGTCTATCATTTCTTCCAGACGGAAGATTATATCGGCCACTTCGACGTGATTCACGCGCACGACTGGCTGGCATCCAACGCGATGGTATGGATCAAGAAGGCCCGGCCGGATCACCGCGCCGTACTCACGATGCATTCCACGGAGTACGGCCGCTCCGGGAACCATTTTTGGAACGGCGTCTCCGCGCGCATCCGCGATCACGAGAGGCATGGCACGTATTGCGCCGACCGTGTCATCGCGGTCAGCGGCGCGCTCAAACGTGAGTTGATGTGGATGTATAATCTGCCCGACTGGAAATGCTGGGCGATTCACAACGGTGTGCCGGTGCAAAAATTCAATGGGTTCATCGATGCCGGAGCCGTGAAACGCCGCTACGGCATCGGGCCGGTGGACCCCACCGTGCTTTTCTCGGGGCGATTGGCTGTGCAGAAGGGCCCTGATTTGTTGCTGGAAGCCGTGCCGGGACTGTTGCGGTATTATCCCAACGCCAAATTCGTGTTCGCCGGCGACGGCCATTTGCGGGGGGATCTCGTACGGCGCTCTCACCAACTTGGCGTCTCGCACGGGACTCGGTTTCTTGGCTACCACAACGGTTGGAATCTGATTGATCTCTATAAGGCGTGCGATGTGGTCTGCCTGCCTAGTCGCAACGAGCCTTTCGGCATTTCCGCGCTCGAAGGCTGGGCCGCGGGCAAACCGGTCGTGGCTTCGCAGAACGGCGGCCCAAGCGAATTCATCTGGCACAACGTCACTGGGTTGAAGGTCTATGCCACGCCCGAGTCCGTTGGGTGGGGGCTGGGAACTTTGTTCACAAATTTTGAATGGGCCAGATGGATGGGCAGCAACGGCCGGCGCGCAGCGGAGAGCACTTTCAGTTGGGACAATATCGCAGGCAAAACCGAGCAATGCTATCAGTCATGAATCTCCTGACCTACCCTACGACAGCCTTGTTGCCTGAGCATGTAGCGGTGGAAACCGACTCGGAGAGCTTTCAGCCTGATCTCACGCCTAGCCAGCCTTGGCTTAAGGAAAGTGACGTGGAGGCCTTTCTGCAGGGGCGGAATCACCGGGCTTACGAAATTCTCGGAGCGCATCTCTGCACGGAGGAGGGTGAGGCAGGGGTTCATTTTGCAGTGTGGGCGCCCAACGCAAAATTGGTGCAGGTCATCGGCGACTTCAACTCGTGGTCCAAGGATGGCCAGGCGATCAATCTGAAATCGCAGTCCGGCCTCTGGCATGGTTTTGTGCCAGGGGTCAAACAAGGGATGTGCTACAAGTTTCATGTCCTGTCCAACTGCCGAAATTTCGCCGGCGACAAGGCGGATCCCTTTGCCTTTCACACCGAAGTCCCTCCGCACAATGCGTCGATCGTGTGGGACTTGAAATACGAATGGAACGACCACGATTGGTTGAGCCGACGCCTCCGCTGCAATGCCGCCGCCACACCCGTCTCCATTTACGAAGTTCATTTGGGATCGTGGCGCCGTGTGGCAAAGGAGGGCAATCGCTCGTTGAGCTACGGAGAGTTGGCGCCGCAACTTGCGGACTACGTCGCGCGCATGGGTTTCACGCATGTGGAATTGCTGCCCATTACCGAGCATCCGTTTTACGGTTCGTGGGGCTATCAGACCACCGGCTACTTTGCTCCGAGCAGCCGTTATGGCACGCCGCAGGATTTCATGCAGCTTGTCGATGTTCTGCACCAGCGTGGCATTGGCGTGATTTTGGATTGGGTGCCCTCGCATTTCCCAGCCGATGGCCACGGCCTGGTCTATTTCGACGGCACGCATCTCTTCGAACATGCCGATCCCCGCAAAGGTTTTCACCCGGACTGGAACAGCGCCATTTTCAATTACGGCCGCAACGAGGTTCGCAGTTTCCTGATCAGCAGCGCGCTGTTCTGGATTGAAAAGTACCACCTTGACGGTCTGCGACTCGACGCCGTGGCCTCCATGCTTTACCTGGACTATTCCCGCAAGCCTGGTGGCTGGATCCCCAATCGCCACGGCGGACGTGAGAACCTGGAAGCCGTCGATTTTCTGCGCGAACTCAACCATGCCGTCGCCGAATTCCATCCGGACGTGTTGACGATTGCCGAGGAGTCCACCACGTGGCCGAAGGTTTCACGCCCGGAAAAAGACGGCGGGCTGGGCTTCGGAATGAAGTGGGACATGGGATGGATGCACGACACGTTGCGATACATGAAACGCGTGCCGACCCAACGCAAGCAGCATCACGGCGAACTGGCATTCCGGATGGTTTATGCCTTCCGCGAGAATTACGTGCTTTCGCTTTCGCACGATGAAGTCGTTCACGGAAAAGGTTCGCTCTACGGCATGATGACCGGCGATGAATTGCAGAAATATGCCAACCTCCGCCTGCTCTACGGTTACATGTTCGGCCAACCGGGCAAGAAATTGCTTTTCATGGGTGGCGAACTGGCGCAGTGGCCGGAGTGGAGTCACGAGTCGAGCGTGGAATGGCAATTGGAGAATCTTCCCTCACATTCGGGAGTGCAGAAGTGGGTCGCCGATCTCAATCGCACCTACCGGACCGAGGCCGCATTGCACGAGCTTGACTTCAGCCCGGAGGGCTTCGAGTGGATTGATTACCAGGACGCGCAAAACTCGACGCTCAGCTTCGTCCGCAAAGCTCATGCGAGTCGCGACTTCGTGCTGGTGGTGCTCAACTTTGCGCCGGTGCTCCGCCGCAATTACCGGGTGGGAGTGCCGCGCGGCGGGTTCTGGAAGGAAATTTTGAACAGCGATGCCAAGGACTACGGCGGCAGCGGCCAAGGAAACTGGGGCGGCCTCCATGCGGAGCCAATCAAGTGGCACCACCGCCCATGTTCATTGTCGCTGACCCTCCCGCCCCTGGCGGCTCTGTTCTTCGTCAGCCGCGAATAATCTTCCCCCGACAAGATATAAAATTATGAATGACTTGCCTGAATATGTTGACCGTCTGCCGAACCTGTGCGGTTCGGAGAAACAAATTGAGTCCGTGATTGAATCCAAACGCGGACAGCCTATCTACCTGTCCGATTCCAGAATTGATTTCGGAAGAACCAAAAGCGCATTCGCCTCCGCGTTGCACATGCACCAGCCGCTGATACCCGCCGGTGGAGGCGATCTGGCCACCGCCGAGATCATCAGCAACTTGAAATACATGATGGATAATCAGGGCATCGGCGATAACCACAATGCCTCGGTCTTCCATTGGTGTTACAAGCGCATGGGCGAGTTCATTCCGCAACTGGTGGACGAGGGCAAGGAGCCGCGCGTGATGTTGGAGTACTCAGGCACGTTGCTGCACGGCATGAGGCAGATGGGACTGAATGATGTCTTCGACAACCTCAAGCGCATCACCTGCGACCAGCGCTACCGTCGCGCTGTCGAGTGGCTGGGCGCTCCTTGGGGACACGCCGTCGCGCCGTCCACGCCCGTGCAGGATTTTCGGCTCCATGTCAAAGCGTGGCAGCACCACTTCGCCGCCATCTTCGGTTGGGAGGCGCTGCAACGTGTCCGCGGCTTTTCGCCCTCCGAAATGGCTCTGCCCAATCATCCGGACACCGCCTATGAATTCGTCAAGACCCTCAAGGATTGCGGATACGATTGGGTCTTCGTCCAGGAACATACCGTCGAGCGTCCGGAAGATGGCCGCGGCCTGGAACGCAAACATCTTCCGCACCGGCTCGTCTGCCGAAACTCGCGCGGTGAGGAGGCCAGCATTATCGCCATCATCAAAACGCAGGGCAGCGACACAAAACTCGTGGCCCAGATGCAGCCGTATTACGAGGCCAAAGGTCTTTCGCGCTGGGAACTGGCTGGCCAAAATATTCCGGCCATCGTCTCGCAGATCGCCGATGGCGAGAATGGCGGCGTGATGATGAACGAATTTCCATCCAAGTATATGGAGGTGATGCGACAATGCTCGGGCTCGGACACGCCCGCCGTGAACGCCACGGAATATCTGGAGTATCTGGCCACGCTGGGTCTGCGGGAAAAAGATTTTCCGGTGGTGCAGCCACTTTTCCAGAAGCAGATTTGGGATCGCTTTCAACCTGGCGGCGGACCGGAAAAGCTGACCGGCGTCATTGAGCAATTGAAAAAGGCCGACCACCGTTTCAGCATGGAAGGCGGCAGTTGGACCAGCAACATCTCCTGGGTGCGCGGCTACGAGCAACTCCTCGGCCCCATGGACAGGGCCAGTTCGCACTTCTTCGAGAAAGTGATCAAGCCGGCCATTCCGACGCACGAACCCCGCTACCGCAACGCGCTCTTTCACCTGCTCTGCACGCAGACCAGTTGCTACCGGTATTGGGGCACTGGGATTTGGACCGACTACGGGCGCGAACTCTGCCGCCGACTGGAAGCCATTCTAACGCACGATTTCTGAGTTCGGCTCCGGAAGACTGTGGAAATATCGGCAAATATCGTGAAAATCAACGACTTACGTGAGCTTCGGCCCTTTTTCATCACGTAGGTCACGGAGATGCTCGAAGCGCCGCGGAGGCGGATGGCCACCGGTCAATCGCCACTTTTCCCCTCGTGCTCGCCCTCTGCAAACTATTCAAAGAACAGGCGCCTGCGCGCCCCACACTTCTTACACTACCATATCTCGGTGGGAAAGCAACAACAAGAATACAACGAGTTTACGAGATGTCCGCCAAGTCCGATGGCAAGCGGTTTCTGGCCGAACGACATCGGACTATTGAGAACTATTCTTGCGTGCGGCCAAGTCGCGCAAGCAACTGACTGATTTCAGGTCCGATGCGCTTCAGTTGTTCGCGGTGGACTGAAGCAAGCCGCTCCAGGATTGCTTCGCCGCGCCGGGTGAGTCGAACGAGCACTTGGCGGCGATCCTCGGCAGAACTCTGACGAGCGACTAATTTTTCCGTCACCAGCCGATCAACCAATCCAACTGCGCTGTGATGGCGGAGCTGCAATCGTTCGGCCAACGCGCCCACGGTGACCCTGTCGCGTGCAGGAAAACCCTTGATGGCCAGCAGTGCCTGATACTGTTGTGCCGTGATGCCGGCCGCCTGCGCGGCTTCCTCGCTGAAATGGATGAAACGCCGCAGAGCGTACCGAAACGCGGCCAGCGTTTCGTACTCCGATTTGACAAGCTGCCTGGGTTTCGCCATCGACCGCCATTCTAGCCGAGATGCAATCGAAGCCCACTCTTATTTGACATATATCTCAGCGCGATATAATATGTGTTTGCTTGATGCAAACCGAATCAGTCATTCCATCAGTCTTGAGGGGCGAGTCGGCCGTGACTGCCCCTACCGTTGAAGCCGAATTGGCGGACTTCAGCACCGACCGCCGGGTACTGCTGTTGTCCGCCATGGCGTTGGTCATCGGTGCGATAGGATCGTTCGTCGCTTACGCTTTGATTTGGCTCATTGCCGCGATCACAAATCTTGCTTTTTATCAGCGGCTGTCGGCCGGTCCGGCTGTGCCGCAAGGAAATCACTTGGGATTATGGGTGGTGCTGGTGCCGGTGGCGGGAGCGCTCATCATCGGATTGATGGCTCGCTTTGGTTCAGAAAAAATCCGCGGCCACGGCATTCCCGAAGCGTTGGAAGCCATTCTGCTAGGTCGCAGCCGCATTAATCTGAAGGTCGCGATCCTCAAACCGTTATCCGCCGCCATTTCCATAGGCACCGGCGGCCCCTTCGGCGCGGAAGGCCCGATCATTATGACGGGCGGCGCATTCGGTTCGATCTTCGCGCAACAATTTCATCTGAGCGCGGCTGAGCGTAAAACGCTGCTGGTGGCCGGTGCCGCTGCGGGGATGTCGGCTGTCTTCGCCACGCCGGTGGCGGCGGTTTTGCTGGCGGTGGAACTGTTGTTGTTCGAATGGAAACCGCGCAGCTTCATTCCCGTGGCGGTGGCCTCGATTGTCGCCTCCGTCTTGCGCATACCCTTGCTCGGCGCTGGACCGATCTTCGCCGTCACGACGCACGCACCGCTTTCCGGCACAGAATTGACAATCGCGGCCGGCCTTGGTGTTGTGGCCGGCTTCGCCTCGGGTCTCTTGACGATGCTTGTCTATGCCTGCGAAGATATTTTTCAAAAGTTGCCGATGCACTGGATGTGGTGGCCGGCCATTGGCGCAGTCTTTGTTGGGGTGGGCGGTTTCATTGAACCGCGCGTGCTCGGCGTTGGGTACAATACGATCCACAGTTTGCTGCGCGGTGAGCTGATCGGGGCGGCTGTCCTCGGTTTGCTCGCGGGCAAAGCGCTGGTATGGTCCATCGCATTGGGGTCTGGAACCTCCGGCGGAGTGCTGGCGCCGTTGCTGATCATGGGGGGAGCGCTTGGGGCATTCGCCGCTTCATGGATTCCCATGGGCGACACAGGTCTTTGGGCGCTGATCGGCATGGCGGCGATGATGGGCGGCACAATGAGGTCGCCGCTGACCTCGATGGTGTTCGCTGTCGAATTAACGCGGGACTTCAATCTTTTTCCCGCCTTGCTCATCGGTTCCGTCGCGGCACTGGGCGTAACCGTGCTGATCATGCGCCGCTCCATCCTCACCGAAAAGATCGCCCGGCACGGTCATCACATCACGCGCGAATACAGCATCGACCCGTTTGAACTCGCGCGCGTGCGCGATGTGATGGACCGGGATGTGACGAGCGTTCCCGCGAGCATGAAACTTTCGGAGCTATCCGATCTTATTGCTGGCGGAGACTCTGACCTGAGCCGGCGCCAGGGAACGTTGATAGTGGACGATCAAAATCGACTTGTCGGCATCATCACGCGAGGCGACATTGTGCGTGCCTTGCGGCAGAAGCAAAAAGAAGAAATGACCGTAGCCGAAGCTGGCAGCACCAATCTCGTGGTAGCGCATCCTGACGAACCGATATACGTAGCGTTGACCAAAATGCTGGATCGCGACGTGGGCCGACTACCGGTGGTGGAGCGCCATAACCCGAGCCTCATCGTCGGTTACCTTGGGCGCGCGGCGATTCTTTCGGCGCGGATGAAGATCCACGAAGAGGAGACAATTCGGCAGCGAGGTTCGTTTTCTGACCAGGCGGCCAAACAACCAAAGCATCACGAAAGGCGCCAAGAAAGTCGCAGCGAAATGGTCAGGTAAGTCAGCAACCTTGCACGGTCTCTTTCCCTGGTAAATAGCACCGTGCGGCGGCTGGTCTATTCGCCCCGGCCAGCCACCCTTTCAAAATAACAGAGGTCGTCGTCCGCGACCGGCACGATAATTTTTCGAGACCCGGCATATTGCTTTCCGTCAAATCCTTTCCACGCGCCCACAGGCAGAACAACTTCCCGGTTGGTGGCTCCTTGCTCCAACACGGGAGCCACCAGAATTTGTTCGCCCAATAGAAATTGGTCGTTTACTCGTTCATAACCTTGATGCGGAAAAGCGTATTCCATCGAGCGCACAATCGGCTCGCCGGTGGACGCCGACTGCCGTGCGACGCTCAGTATGTAGCCGCTGTGCGCTTGCCGGATCCGGATTGCCTTCCGAACCGCGTCAAGGTGCGCGGAATCCAGAACGCGCCATGGGGCCACGGAGAACTGCATCATCGGCATGAGCGCGTGGCACTGCGCCGAACGAACCACCAATTCCTGGTCAATCTTCGCGCCTGCCTGAAACGATTTGTATTCGCCTCCGCCGATCATGTCCGGACAGCAGAACGGATAGCCCATCAACCCTTCGAGAAGCATATTTGGGACTAGCTTCCTCAGATCGTCCCAGGAGTGTGCTTTGTCCCTCAACCGTTCCACCAGCGGCTGGCCGCCCATTTTCCACATCGCGCGGTATTCATTGAGCGGATATTGCAGTCCAATCCTGCCGTAGAGTTCGCACTGCGTGTTGGGAGACACCGATTGGGAAGCTACGACGCCCTTGTAAAAAGAACTGTCGCCTCCATCAAACTTGAATCCATCGACCTGGTAGTCGGAATGCAGCCGATCCAACTGCGCGCGAAGCCAGCCGATGGCTTGTGGATTGGTCAAGTCCAGCAGCGCGCTCCGGCCGTTCCACCACTCAACGAGCGCCGGGGCACCGGAAGCGTCTTTCAAGAGAAGCTGCCGCTCGGCCAACTCCAGGAAGGGATCAGAGTTTGTATTGACAAATGGGCAAATCCAGACCATGATCTTGAAGCCCTGCTGGTGCAGCCGCGTTATCATCGCCTTGGCGTCGGGAAATTTATCCCGCTTGAAATCCCACTGCCCGTAGTTCTGCTGCCAATTGTCATCAATCATCAGCACGCCCGGCGGAAAGCCATTCTCCTTGATTCCTTTGGCGTAGTTAAGAATCCCGGCCTGACTTTGGTCATACATCAATTCAATCCACGTGTTATACTGAGGCGCTTCAAACATCACGGCATCGGGCATTTTTCCGGTGGGCGGAAAATGGGTCCGGCTTGCATACAAAAACGCGTCCCGCAACGAATCGCCGGATCTCGCCTGATGCACCCGACCACTCCGGGCATCGACGATCAATCCGCTTTGAGACAATTGGATCGTGAAGTCGTCATCCGACCAGATGATATCTCCGCGACTGGATAACAAAAGCGGCTGCGCCTGGTTTCCATAGGTATTGTCGCAGAGGTCCGCCGCGTAACCGTTGGCCAGCGGCATCTGGAATCCCTGGTCGATTATTCCCGCCCACCAACAGGCATTTCCTGCTACGGGAACAACGATCCGGGTTGGGTCCCCAACTGGAATCGACCCGCCCCGGAGCCCATGCGGCAAGACAAAAAGCGCCAGGCAGAAGAACAGCCATTTATTCATTTGCAATTGGCAAGCGCCACTCGGAGCTTGCCCGGAGTGAGGAGGCGGCGAAATGCCGTCGCCCTCATTTCTTCCGCTCAATTGTGGTACAGCTCAAAGAACACGTTTGTCGGTTGATAACCAAACGCCGCGTTCACAGTGGACTGATTGATTACGGTCAAACGCTCATTGCCCCCCACCAGCACCCAACCTGTGGAGGCGCTGGGCAGGCTCATCCATTGACCGGTTGCAATTTGATTGGTCAGGTTGTCGGTGGCGAAAACATTGGTGAAGCCAGCATCCGGCGTGGGCCATGTCAGCCAATATTTTGCGTCTGGAGCGTTGACGAATATGCCTAGTTCATCGGAAGCGGTGTCATTGGCCCAATTGTTCGTGTTGAACGTCGCGAAGTTGTCTGAAAACGAACTGGCCGCGCCGGTGACTGAAAATCCGCTGAAGGTGGACGACTGGCCGATGTTGGCATTCTGGTTCGGTTGATCGCCAAGATAAACGTACAATGGATCCGCAAAATCCGAGGCGTCGTTAGCATTGATGACAAAGTTCGTGCTGGTCTTGTCGGGTGCCGTCAATGTGACATTGGTATTATCGTTAAACGCGATTGTCCACGTTCCCAGCGGTCCCGCGACGTTGGTCGTGCTCACCACCAATGACGTGGTCCAACTGCTGGGCTGGCCGACTTTGTACTGGAAGGTTCCTGTCGCGCTGCCGTCAGAGTTTACGCCAACATACAAGGCTGCAACATCCGACGAATCCCAATCGATGTCATCATCCTGCGGCGTTCCTGTCATTCCCGCGAGGGGGATGAGGAACATTTGATCCTCAAATCCGGTGTAGGCCGGTCCCGGAAACGCGGCGATCGTCATGGAATAGGTGGTGGTATTGGAGGCGGCCGTGGCGGTGTTCCAGGAATAGTCGCTGTTCGCCGTTTCGATCACTTGGCGTTGATAAGTCCCGCCCGGCTGGCTGCAAATGCAGGTCAAACCCGGCGGCGGCGCTGTAGCGATGGCAATCGGGGGCTGGTTCGTGTTGGCTGTGGGCGGCGCTGTAAACACAATATTGTCAATCCAATAGGACACCGCGTTGGTGAGGGTATCCGTGCCTTGCGAAATCAGCCCAATAATCGCCTGGCTATGATCCCCTTGAGCGGATCCCATCGCCGAAAAATAACCCGAGAAATGCTGCCAGCCGTTCGTGTTCAGCAATTGCGCCCAGCCCACCACGTTATCCCACGAATTGTTGACAATGAGCTCGATGGCTCCGTAGTCGCTGCCGTCGAGAGCCAGGGACGAGTTTGTGACGTCCACCATGATGTCGCATTGGAAGGCGATATAATTGGACGTGTCAAACACTCCGCTGGTGTCAAAGCCAAACTGCATGTCGGTCCACGAGGTGGTGTAGGACGGATCGTTGGTCGCGGGCCAATCGACCGTCACATACATCGCCCCGGGATTGGGGTTCCCGGGGGATTGCTGGTTCGGGTCCCAGGTCACAGTGACGTTCAAGCCTCTGTAATTCGCCCAATCAATTCCCGGAACATTACCGACGTCCACACTGGAAGCGTCGGCAAAAGTATCGACGACCAGGGGCTGGGCGGTCGCCACTTTGGCCGCAAATAACAATGCCAACAGCGCAACCCCGGTCATCGCGGCGGCCAGGCGTCCCGGAATTTGTGATACTCGATTAACGAATTTTGTATTCATGGTGGATGTTTTCCTTTTGTATCTGCAGCTTTTTTGTTTGTTGTTTTTTCTTCTCGTTATTGGTTCGTAATCGCTCGTCACGGCTGGCTCACGACGCGATAGAATTGCGAAAGGGACGTAATCACATCGGTGACGCTCCATGCGGTTGTGCTCGTGTTGGTAATCAACAGCGATTTCCAGACGGTCAGATTGGAAGTGTTCTCGACGGTCCACGCCCCGGGCGAGGCGTTGATGACGTCCAGTTCAAGACCCGAGGTGGTGTGTTTGGCGCTCACTGTCGGCGGCGCGGTGCCCGGCAAGACGGAAAAAATACCCAATGTGAGCCAGCCGGCAAGGTCCGCGTTTTGCGCCGTATCGGCAAAGGCGATGGGCATACCGTTGGTCATGGGATTCTGCGCGCCAAGCAGTAGTTTGTATTGGCCCGCCGCCAGGCCGTGATTCGTTTGGCTCCAGGACCACGACGTGCTCGTTTGAGCGGGCAGAACCGTTGAAAATCTCCAACCCGCCGGCCAGGTCTTGACAAGGCTATTGCTGGAATCCAGAGCGCCCAACAGCACAGGCCAGTCGTAGTAAAACGGCGCCACGCCGCTGTTGGTAATCTGCAAAGTCACATTCAACGGCCCGGAAACGGTGGCGTCCAGAATGACCGCGTAGGAAACGTACAATTCATACCCCAGACTTTTGCTTGCGGCCAAGGCAAGCGCCTGCTGCGCTCCCGTAAATCCAGGATCGAAAACACCCTGATTTAGCATCCAGGAAGCGTGGGTCAGAGCGACGCAGTTGCTGAACGCCTGGCCTTGCGGCACGCAGTTGGTCTGCGTTGCGTCCCACATGCAAAGTTGCTCCGGTGGATAGACCTCTCCGCCAATGGGCCGGGTCATCCATTTGTTCGTTTCACCTGCGGCCGCCAGCAGGCCCAGGAAATCATAACTAGGCGGGGCAATCGTATCATAGGCAAACGAATCATCGTGATAACCGATAGGCAGCGCCGTTGGGTTGGTGCCACTGGGCCAGCGCACCAGCAATTTGGTTTGGCTGAACGCATTGTTATACGCCGTGAGCACTTTTTGTTGAACGGCAACCGAAGCAAACAAGTTGGTGAGCGGGTAGGTGTGCCATTCACCCCAAAAGCCGAGCAGGCCGAGTTCGACGAAGCCGATGCGCGGATCACCATCGTAACGCGCGCCGAGCGCCGCGATGAAATTGGTCAACGCCTGCTGCAAATTCGTATCGGCGTAATTTGGGCAGAGACTGATGTCATCGTTGTTGTAGTTGGTGTAATTGTACGTTATGAGACCGCCGTCCAGCAGATACTGCGGGATGCCGGTCGGCAGCGTGGGATAATCCAGATAAACGCGGAACACAGTTTGGTGCCCGCGACTGGCGTCCGTGCTCAAAAGGTTGTCCAGGCTGGACCAGTCGAAATTCGTTGGCCCGCTCATCAGCGATCGCAACGGCAGATAACTCCACTCCATGCTGTACGGAAAGGTCGTGTAACTGCCTGTGTAGGGCATGAACCCCTTCAGCGGATTATTCGTCACCGCCGAGTAGGCAAGCGAATACGTATTAGTCGCCGCTTCGGCTAGTTCTCCAAAAACCAATATCGCCGCTATCGCGACTAGCCCTGCCGCAAAGCAGGCTTTGCTTGTGAGGATCATTGTCATTGGACGTCGATGCACTGGGTCTCGAATAAGGAAATTGCCATAAAACTACGCGTTTTGGACACCTGCACAATGATGTAGTCTGGAATTGCCTTGTTGGCTCCGCGGCCTGGTAGTAAATTCTCGGATTGACATGGAACCTGCCGCGACTCCTCCGGCATTATTTGCCGTCTGGCGCGCCCTGATTGTGGTGATGATCGGTTGTACGGCGCTTCTTGCCCAGGCGGAAAATGCGCCCGCCCTGGCCCAGCCTCATTTCATGATCAAAGGCTGGACGATGGCCGAAGGCTTGCCGCACCTCTCCGTCACCGCCCTGGCCCAAACTACCGACGGCTGCCTGTGGGTCGGCACGCTGGCCGGGTTGGCGCGTTTTGATGGAGTCCGATTCAAAGTCTTCACGCCTCAGAATTGCCCGGAACTTCCCAGGTCGCGCATCGGCGGCCTGTTTACCCTGAACGACGGCACGCTCTTCATCGCAACGGAACGCGGGGGCGGATTGGTCGCTCTTCGCGCCGGTAAATTTGAACAATTGCTCGGCTCCGGCGACGAGCACGACGAAATTCTTGCCTGCGTTCCCGAACCGGGCGGCGACGCCCTTTTTGTGGCTCGATCAGGGGCTGTGTGGCAGTGGTCGGAGGGCCGGCTGACTGCGATTTCTACAAATCGCGCTTATTACCCTGTATCGGCCCCCAATATATGTATGGGCGAATCGAACCAGTTGTGGATGGTAAGCCAAATGGATGACACAGGCCGACTCCTTCATTTCCATTCCGGCAAGCTGGATTCCGTCCCGCTTGAGGGTGATTTGACGGGAGCGCAAATTCGCGCTTTGGCCCGGGACGCTGCCGGCGACGTTTGGCTGGGCACTTCCCGGGGTCTGGCACGCCTGCGCCATGATCGTTTCGAGTTGGTTCGCCTCCCGGAAATGGAAACCGAACCGGCGATCACCGCGCTGACGGCTTGTCGTGACGGAGGCTTGTGGATTTGTTCCACCAACTATTGGCAACGCAAATTCAAGGCCGATAAATGGGTCGGAGTTGGCAGCAGAATTTCCGGCGTGCAAACTTCCCTCGAAGTCCTCGGAGAAGACCGCTGGGGAAGCCTTTGTCTGGGACGCTATCCGGAAGGCCTGGTCACCGTCTCCGAAGATGGAACGGTCAGCCGAATTGATTCAAGCACAGGTCTTCCGGGCGCTTCGGTCGTCTGTCTGCTGGCGGATCGCGAAGGCAATGAGTGGGTCGGTCTGTTCGACGGAGGATTGGTGCGCCTGCAACCCCGGCGCTTCAGCATTTTGGGCGGCAATTTATTGACAACGCCCGTGTATTCGATTTGTGAGGATCACCTGGGAAGCATTTGGGTTGGCACCAGCTTCGCCGGGGTTTATCGATTCCAAGGCACAAACCTCACGCGCTAC
>DASYNM010000246.1:0-5908 GCA_036008545.1 Verrucomicrobiia bacterium | reverse complement strand
TTTGGCCCTTGTCGTTCAGCAACAAGGCCAGTCTGCCCCGGCTGGACTCTCCCGAAAGCACGCGGCCTTGGACCTCAACCCATTCGCCATGAGCGCGTCCCAAATCCGATAATTCCAACGGCAGGGCGGCTGGCAACGCGGTTTGGCCAACGATGGTCAACTTTGGGTTTTCCAGGACGTTGGTGCCGCGAGCCTTTCCCGTAATCTCCACGAGATCGCCTTTTTTCGGCTGAACGGCAAAATCGTCGGCGTTGAAGTAGAGCGACTCACGCTGGTCGTTGAGATACAATTGGTGCCATCCGGCGTCGTAGCAAACCACGATGCCTCGCACGCGCACCGGCAACCCCGCCGCCGCCTGCTCAGGCGTCAATTCTATTAATTGATGCAGAGTGACGATCTCGCCAGTCGCGGACGCCTGACCGAGCGCGCCGCCGCCGGCCGCCAGGAAAATCCCCAGAATCAAGACAACATGTTCCCACCGTCTCATAACTCCGATTGCTTCAGGCCTTCAGTTAAACATGGTGCAATTTACAAAGCAGTATTTGTTCCGTTATTTTGGCGCCGGATCTGCCACCGGCTCTTCGGGCGTCGTTGACAGGGCGCGATGATTGACTCCGAGTTGGTCCAGTCGCAGGCAATCGACGCCCACCCGACGCGAAAAGTCATCCCAATCGCGCGACGCTTTGGGCGACCAATCCACTTCGGCCAGGGCGCAGAGTCGTGGAAAAACCATATATTGAACGTGCTTGAAGTTGGGCATGTATTCGCTCCAGACGTTGGCTTGCGCGCCGAGGATGTGCTCTTGATAGGCAGCGGAAAGATTCGTTGGCATCGGCTCGAACGCATAAACTTGCTTTAATGGGAGGTAGCCTCCAATGGCGTGCGGCTCCTTGGATTGGTCCAGCGATTGGTAATGATCGAAGTAGCAATCGGCCAGCGGTGACATCACCACATCATGACCCGCCGTGGCGGCTTCGACGGCGCCGCCCACCCAATCCATCACCGTTGCGTTGGCCGCCAAACCGCCCTCGCGAATCTCGCTCCAGCCCACCAACCGCCGTTGATGAGCGTTGACGATCTTTTCGACGCGACGAATAAAGTAACCTTCCAACTCGCTTTCTTTGGTCAATCCCTCCTGCTTCATGCGCGCCTGGCATTTTGGGCAATGCTTCCAGTTGTCCACCAGCACTTCATCGCCCCCAATATGAATGTAGGGCCCAGGAAACAGCGCGCAAACTTCTGTCAAGATATCCTCAACGAAGGCAAAAGAGTCGTCGTTTCCAGCGCAAAAAATTCCGTTGAAGACGCCTCCGGGCAGGTCCGTTGTGAACGGCCCTCCCGTGCAACTGTATTGGGGATAGGCCATCAACGCGGCACTCGCATGTCCTGGCATTTCAATCTCGGGCACAATTGTGATGTGCCGGGCTTGCGCATAGGCCACCACTTCCCGAACGTCATCCTGCGTGTAATAGCCGCCATAACGGCCATCCGGCCCGTAAGCGGTGCTGGCCTTGGCGTCCAAGCCGAATCCAATCGCTTTGCGCCAGGCGCCCACTTCGGTCAGGCGCGGATATTTTTTAATTTCGAGGCGCCAGCCTTGATCATCGACCAGGTGCCAGTGAAACACATTGAGCTTGTGCCACGCCATTTCATCCAGCAGCCGCTCCACTTCCTCCTTGGTAAAAAAATGACGGCTCACATCGAGCATCATGCCGCGCCAACGGAAGCGGGGCTGGTCTTCGATATGAACGCACGGAATTAGCCAATTGGTACGCTGGCCAGCAGTCTTGCCGGGGATCGACAGCAATTGCAGGCATGATTGTGCGCCGTAAAACAGGCCCGCAGAGCTACCCGCTCGTATCATGACTCCTTCAGGCGCCACGGTGAGCGAATATCCTTCGTCACCTAGCGGGGGATTCGCGGCTTGCAGTGTCAATACAATGTTGGCTCCTGTCTGTGCTGTCGCGTCCGAAATGACATCGCATTCGACGGAGGAGCGCCGGCGCAGTTCACCGGCCAAGTAACGGCCAGTCTCTTCGGTGCCAGGATTCACGAGAATCTTCGTCCCTACTCCAGGAGCGTGGCCGTCCGCGAGAAGCATAAAATTGCCGGACTGAACCTCCATAGTCTGTGGCCTCGGAATAATGGCGGGTGCTTGGGCATCGGCCCAGAAAGCCCCGGCCAGCAGGGAGAAAACCGAGGCGAAACTTCGGAGTGTGCAATTCCAATTCATCTTCTTGCTTGGAAAGCTATGGGAGGCGGCCCAAGACCGCAAGAAAAATTTGTAATAATTTTTATTGCATTATTTTTGGACTGTGATAAAAAGTGAAGAGATTCGGGGAACGGAAGTGAAAAACGTAGCAGTGTAATTATTCGAAAATTGTAACATTTGTAATAATTTTTATTGCATTGTGGCTCGACTGTGATAAAACACGAGCGGCGTCAGGAAGCGAAGCCGAAGAAAGATGAACTGGCGCGTTGTCTGTGAACAAAATTAACAACATCCAAAATTAACTATGAAAACACGTAAGATGACGACTTGTTCTCTTCTGCGGCGCCTCTCCGCGAGCGCATCGGCGCTGGTCATTTCCATGGGCGCGGTCCTGACCGGATCGGCTGAATCAACTAATTACCCGCCCACCATCCTAGCCGACAATCCGGCTGTCTATTATCGATTTGAGGAACTTTCCGGCACCACAGCTTTCGACTCCACGAGCAATCAATGGAACGCGACCATTTATGAAAATGGCGAGAGCACGTCTCCGGTGCTGGGCGAGGCGGGCATCGACACCAACTCATACTTGTTCATCGGCCCTGGGCCTGGTGGTTCAGGCGACTACGGCTATGTGAGTGTTCCCGAAGGCCCCTTGATCACGCCGTTGGCTACGAACGGGACTGATGCCGCTCCGTTTTCCGCCGAGCTGTGGGTGCAGCCCAACGCCTATCCGGCCAATTTTTCTGTCCCAATTGAGCAGGGGGCCAACAACGGCTCGACCCTTGTCGATGGGTGGAACATCTATGTTTCCGGCCCCGGGGCCGGCAACCCAGCCGGTCAGAGTTACTTTTACCTTGATATGCGCCCCAGTGTATTTGCAGGTTTTGGCGATTTTCTCATCACCTTCGGGGCTTGGTATCATCTTGTGCTGGCCTATGACGGGACCAACGCGGTCTTCTATATCAACAACGTGGCGCATCCTATCACGATTGGCGCCGGAGGATTTGTTCCCGATACGACGTACGAGGCGGATATCGGCTCCGGTCAGCACATTGGTTGGTTGCCGTTCATTGGCGGCGTGGATGAAGTGGCATTCTACGACTATGCGTTGACCGCCAACCAGGTTTCGAATCATTATACCGTCGGAACAAACTGTTTCCGACCTGCCAATCTTCCTGCCGGGATCGTGACAGATCTGTCGGACGTGACCAATTACTCCGGCCTGCCGGTCACGTTCAACATCGCGGCCAGCGGCACTCCGCCATTGTCTTTCTTCTGGCTAAGCAATTCCGTGCCGGTCGGGCCAGATGCCGATGCGCTCACCTTTACCGCCCAATATCCGGGAAATAACAACGCCAACATTCAGGTCGTAGTCTCGAATGCCTATGGCCCGCCTGTCACCAGCTCCATTGTGACGCTGACTGTCCAGACGAACCTGAACATCGTGGCCAGCCCCGGCTCGATTACGCGAAACGTAGGTAGCTACGCCGCCTTTCATGTGACAGCCGATGGCGCGGTTCCTATAACCTATCAGTGGTCGGTTAGCACCGATGGCGGCAACAACTATAACCCAATACCCGTGGCCTCCAACTCGACTGCGGTCAACCAAACTTTGTGGTTGTCCAACGTCCAACCTTCGCAGAACAATAACATGTATTCCGTGCTGGTTAGCAATCCGTTCACGAGCGCGAGCGCGACGCCAGCCAGCCTTACTGTGCAAGCCCGCCAGGATCCGCCGGTTCCCCTAACGGGCTATGGCGCGATCGTTGCCGCGGATAATCCGGTCGCCTATTGGCGCTTGGACGAGACGAATGGCACGTTAGCCGAGGATGCGGTAGGCAGCTTCGATGGCACCTATACGCCTAATGCGGGTTCGATTGTGTACGACGTGGCCTCTGGCATTCCGTTTACCACGGACCCAGCCATCACGCTCGTTGGCGGTGCGACAATTCAAGTGCCTTGGGCGCCGGAACTCAATCCTGACACGGCTTGGTCTTTGGAGACTTGGGTTAATCCCACTACGTTGAGCGCCAACGGTGGTGACTATCGGCTGGTCCTGGCCTCGGAGTACAACGATCAGTCAGCCGGATACGCTTACAACGGCTGGTACCTCTACCAACAACCGGCCAACGACTTTGCTTTTGTCCCTCAGCCTGGAGGTGGGTTCATCACTGCTGGCCCGAACGATCCCGCCAATGGCAATCAGCTCGTCGCCGGGAACTGGTATCACCTGGTTGTCACCGACGATACCGTCAATTGGAATATCTACGTCAATGGCGACCTGATCACGACCTTCCCAGTCTCCGGCGTCGCGTTCATTCCGAACGGGGACGGCATCAATCCCGATGGGAAAGGCGCCCTTCCCAGTGGAGACAACTCCGATGACGGCGGCAATTTTGTTATTGGACAGAGGGACGACGGCGCGTTCGGCACATTCTTGGGAACCGTGGACGACACCGCCGTTTACAACTATGCCCTCAGCCCGCAGCAGGTCGCATCGCATTATGGCGATGGCGCGCGGCTTGCCATAACCGAATCGGCCGGCGGAGTTACTCTCACCTGGCCGCTAGGCACTTTGCAAGCGTCCACCAATGTAGCGGGCGGCTTTACAAATGTTCCCAGCGCGACGTCTCCTTACACCAATGGTGTGAGCGGAACCGCGCAATTCTATCGGCTCCAAGTGCCGTAATGGAGCAACGCTGCGCGTGCGGCTGGGGCGGTTTCACCGCCTTGGCCGGCTGCGGCGCATTTTAACGGTAACAATGAGGTATGGAGGAGAGCAATCATGCGAGAGACTAATTTAATCAAGGGGACCGAATTCTGGCGGATACGTCGGGAGCGCGGTTTCACGTTGATTGAGTTGCTGGTTGTGATTGCCATTATTGCCATTCTTGCCGCCATGCTCCTCCCCGCGTTGTCACGAGCCAAACAGGCGGCTTTGGGCACGCAATGCATCAGCAACCTCAAGCAATGCCAGTTGGCTGCCGCTGAATACAAGGGCGAGAACAACGGTTATCTCGTGCCCAACTCGCCGTATTCCGGCTATTCGGACGCAGGTGAGTCGAACATGGCTTGGATTGACTGCGCCAACGGGCAAGGCGAAAGTTATCCTGACGCATCTTTTGGAAACACAAATTTGGCGCTCTACACCAGCGGTTTGCTCGCCCCTTATGTGGCGAGCCAAATCGGTGTTTACAAATGCCCGGCCGACGTGGTGCCTTCCGCCAACGGTCAGCGCCTGAGGACTTATTCCATGAACGGGCAAATGGGCGCGGTTTATATGGCGCGAGGGAACTTCAATGACGACACTCCTCCACCGGCGCTTCAATACGTGAAGGAAACGGATATTACTCATCCATCGCCTTCGGATGCGTTCGTCTTTTGTGAAGAGAATATGTGGAGCATCAATGACGGATATCTCCAAATTGACAGCCACGGAGGCAATTTTCCAGACGTGCCCGCCGCCGCTTATCACGACAATGGCCTGACGCTCTCTTTTGCCGACGGTCATGCGCAGATACATAAGTGGCAGACGAAGACGCTGCAGAATGCCGTGAGCCATTACCCGCAAGTTTCAGGCGGCGTGAACAATGCAGATTGGATATGGTTTTCGCAACATGCAGCCGCTGATCCAAATTCCACTTATTATTAAAATGCTCGGGCGGCGTCCGCGTTGGCTTCTCTTCCCCTTGT
>DASYNM010000245.1:0-10820 GCA_036008545.1 Verrucomicrobiia bacterium | reverse complement strand
TTTGATCGTCGGCAGCCAGAAAGTCCCGGACGTCCTGTTCCAAACCATCAGCCAGGCGTGCCGCACTGACCGCCAACGACTCCGCTGACGCGGAGTGACTCACACTACTTCCAATCGGAAAGCAAATCGCACTCATGGCCTCCTTGTAAACGAACTACCCTGCCTTTACCCGCTCAAAAACTGAGATGCGCCCTTGTCCTCTTTTTTAAGGACCGGCGTTGACGTGATTAAGCAAGAACCGCACGCTATGCGGAGAAATGCCCATCATTCCGAAAACATTTCTCCAGGCTGTGCGGCTGAAACGAGACAAGGTCGCCAGTTTTGACCGCTACCCATTTTCCATTCCAGCCGTACGTCACTTGGAGCGACTGGAATTCAGCCCGACGGTGACATTTTTCATTGGTGAAAATGGTTCGGGCAAATCCACGCTGACGGAAGCCATCGCCACCCGCTATGGCTCCAACGCGGAGGGCGGGAGCAAGAATTTCAACTTTGCCACACAGGAAACTCACTCGGAATTGCACGATTATATTATCCTCGAACGCGGCGTCCTGCACCCAAGCGACGGCTTTTTTCTGCGCGCGGAAAGCTTCTACAATGTCGCCACGTACATTGACCAAGTCGGAGCCCAGCACGCTTACGGGGGACAGTCATTGCACGGGCAATCGCACGGCGAAGCATTTCTATCACTGCTCAAGAATCGTTTCCAGGGTGACGGGGTTTACCTGCTCGACGAACCAGAAGCCGCGCTCTCCCCGCAACGCCAGTTGAGCGTTCTCACTCTCTTGCACCGATTGGTCCACCATCAATCCCAATTGATTATTGCCACACATTCTCCCATTCTCCTGGCCTACCCAAACGCACGGATTTACCAGTTCTCCGAGAGCGGCATTTCAGAAATCGCCTACACCGAGACCGAGCATTACCGGATCACACGGGATTTTCTTAACCGCCACGAGAGGATGCTTGATTTGTTGATGTCGGGCGAGGAATCCGATCTGGAAACCAAGCGGCGGAAGGATTGAACAAATCTAATTCTTCGGCAAGAAGATGAAGCAGGCGGCGGCGATCATGCAGGCGAATGCAGCCAGATGATTCCACTTGATCGCGTCGCCAAGATAAAAGACGGCGAAAACGCTGAAGACCGTCAGCGTGATAATCTCCTGCGCGACTTTGAGTTGCGCCGGCGAATAGACGTTGCTGCCCCACCGGTTGGCCGGGACTTGAAGCACATACTCGAAGAAAGCGATGCTCCAACTGACCACAATCACCAGCCAGATGGGGCGGTCTTTGAATTTCAAATGACCATACCAGGCGAAGGTCATGAAGACGTTGGAGCAAGTCAATAATACAAAAGGAAGCCAGCGCGATTGTGTCATACTCATCAACGGGAAATTAACGGTTCCCGGCGCGCGGCGGCAAGTTACTTTGGAGCGGCGTTGGTGGCGCCCGCCGCGTTGCTGGAATTGAAAATCCATTGATAGCTTAATGGGTTCGTCCCGTTCATTTGGACGGAAAGGGTGGGTGTCCCGCCGATGTTTTGGATGGCGTTCGTTGTGGGAGAATTGTTGAGTCCTTGCAACAGGCGTGCTGCTGATCGTCTGACGCCGTCATCGGGATCACTGAGGAGTTTTTGAATGGCAGGAATCCACGGCTTGATTCCTTCCCCGTAGGAGGTCAGGGCGTCGGCGGCATATTCACGTGTATAGTGGTATTTGTCGCGGAGGAGTTCAATCAGTGGCGGGATAAGCAAGTCCGGCTTGGCGTCGCGGGGTGGCGAACGCCAGCTTTGCCGTTGTCGTTGTGCATACGCCATCAGCGCGACGACCGTATCCGCGCGGATGTAATCAGCCTTGTCGTTCAGGTTCCTCAGGAGCAAAGGCAACGCCGGTTCCGCAAAGCTGTTTGAATCGGTATTGAGGCAAAGCTCAACGCCGTGGGTGGCGGCGTCCCGGACGCCGGCTGCAGGGTCCGTCAAGCCATTGGTTAAGATGGAGAAAGCATCGGGAACGGCCAGCGCGGTGAAAGCAAGCGCTTCCGCCCCCGCATAGGCGCTTGCCTGACGGCCAGATTTTAACAAGGCGGCAAACGCCGGAAGACTTGATTTTATGCCAGGACCCATGAATTTAAGCGCTTGGGCCGTATTATAGCGAAGCGTGCCGGCTTCGACGGATGAATCGCTGGTGTCGCTCAGGATTTTGAGAAACTCAGGCAGATCGTTCGTACCCAGATCCGTCAGGGCGCGTTCCGCCATTTTCTGGACTTTCTGGTCGGGGTTTTGCAGGTCGGAAATCCAGCCAGACAACGACTGCATGTCCAACCACTCAATGGTCTTGACGAAATGTTCTTGCGGCTGGGTGCTGGGTTGAGCCGATGGTGGCTGCGACGCCACATCGAAGCGGACCTTCCGGCCTTCGCCCAAAAGATTGAATTCGCTCCCGGCCACAATGTCACCCGGTGATAAGCCACTCTGAATCTCAGTCCAACCTCCGTCCATCGTTCCAACGCTCACGGTACGCCGCGTGACCGTGTGATCCGGCTGAATCTCCCAGACGAAAGCTCCCTGCGGGTCGCGCTGAATATCGGCCTCTGGCAAGAGCGTGACGCCGTGTTTCGTTTCCAACAACAAACTGACGTTCAAAAACAATCCCGGCACCATCAAGTTTTCCCCTTCAGGGAACAGCGCGGCCTTGCATTTCAGCGTGCCGGTGCTGGTGTCGATTAAATTATCCACGCCTGACAGAAAACCGTGGCCGAACTTTTCCCCTTTGCTGTTGGATGCCTCCACGGTCATGACTTGATGGGCGTCGAATTTCCGGATCACCTCCTGGCAATGATCCTCGGCAATCGCGAAGGTCACGGAATTTGACGAGTCCACGGTGCCCAAGGATTGCAGGCGAACTCCAATATCGCCCTTCTGGGCAGTCGCAGATGCGACGTGTATCACCGCTGCCTTGGCAAAATCCGCGCTTAAACTCAAAGCCCATCGTCCCACGAGAACGGCCGGCACAAGCGTGAGGAAGAACAGCCCATCACAAACCGCCAAACCAAGCCCACGAATTTTCCCTGACGATCTACGGATTTGTGCAACCGCCATCCAGCCAAGAATTGCGGCGGCGATCATCCCGGCATACATTGCGGGTGTGACCAGATAACGATTAATATGGACAAAATTCGACCACGCACGAATCACGGCCCATCCAGGATCGCCGGGTGAGACGCCAGCGTTTTCCAGCCGCTGTATTTCTGGCACCGCCGAATCGACATATCTTTGGATGAGGACGGACCCGACCGACGAGAGAAATCCAATAGCCGCGCCGGCCGCCCCTGCCAGGGCCGTGCGGGAGAAGCGCGGGGCGGTTTCAAACTTTTGATGTTGAGCTTGCGCTTCGTGGGTTTTTGCAATCGTCTCAACCATCGTCTTGATTTCGCTGACTTGCTGAAATCGGAGTTCCGGTTTCTTCTCCAACGCGCGTAGCACAACTTCATCCAACCGCACGTCGATCTGCACTTTGTTTGATGGCGCTTCAATGAGTTGGGCCGGCAATTCGCCTGTCAACATTTGATAAAAGACGACACCCAAGGCGTAAATATCCGCACGATGGTCCACTTCGGCGGGGTGCTCGACTTGCTCGGGCGCCATGTACTGAGGCGTGCCCAGCACTTTGCTGGCGTGCGTCGCGGTTGGGGCTGCGGCGGGCACGAATGCTTCGCCAGCCGCGCCGCCGCTTTGCATCAATTTGGCCAGGCCAAAATCCGCCACTTTGATGCGTCCGCGCCTGTCGAGCAGAATATTCTCCGGCTTGATGTCGCGATGAACGATGCCTTGGTCGTGCGCGTATTGGAGGGCGTCGCAAATGGCCGGCACGATGGCCAGCGCCTCGCGCGGCGAAATGCGCCCGCCGCGCAGTACTTGACGCAAGGTCGCGCCATCCACGAATTCCATGAGGAAGAAAAACAAACCATTAGAACGCCCGAATTCGTAAATGGTCACAATTCCCGGATGATTCAGTTTGGCCAGCGCCTTGGCCTCACGGGCGAAGCGTTCCGCGAACGCGGCGTCTCCGAAGCCTGGTGGCAGAATTTTCAGGGCCACGATGCGGTCGAGTTCCTTTTGACGCGCCTTATAAACCGCGCCCATCCCGCCCTGCCCAATGAGTTCGAGGATTTCCAATTGCGAAAATAAAGGCGCCAATTCTGCGACTTGCGGCGGGGTAAACGGCCGGGTGGCGACGGCAGGCTCGCCGGATATTTCCGTAGGCTCGGCCTTTAGGAACGCGGCCGCACAACGCGGACAGACCCGGCCCAGGGAGCCGCTCGGCATTTCGCCCCCGCACTGCGGGCACTTTGAAAGGACATTCTCGCTCATACCCCTCGTAATAAGCAGACGCCGCCGGTTGTTACACCAGCTTAGCTGATTTTATCCATCGCTCAAAATCTCCAGAACGAGCCGTAGTTCGCTCTCCACTTCTTCGGGCGTGGCAACGGTGTCAGCTATGGTTTGGCGGAAAACTTCGCGAAATCGCTTGCGGAAACGATGCACCGTCACCCGTGCGGCGCCTTCGCTGAGGCCCAACGCGGCAGCAATTTCTGGGTAGGCAATGGAACCGCGATCAGTGGTCAAGTGTGGTTGGAGTCGATGCCACGTATCGGTCTTGCCCTCCGTGCTGTATTCGTGTTCCAGCCGGGTCATGGCTTCGTCGAGCAACGTCAACGCCCAGCTCCGATCATACATCCGATCGGGTGCAAGTGCGGGGTCTTGCCCCTGGGCAAATCGCTCCTCGGCCAAGGCAGTGTCGAAAGATAGATGCGTTGCAGCGCCGCCTCGCTTTTGCGCGTGGGCGTGATCCCATTGGTTGGCCAGAAACCTTTTTAGCGCCATTCTAAGAAACGTGCGGAACCGCCCCTTCTCCGGCGTAACCACCCGCAAGAAATCCTTGGTCAACAGTTGCACGAAGAAATCTTGCGTCAAATCCTGTGCGTCGGGCGGAGAGCGTCCTGTGCTGCGAACGAAGGCGTAAATGGGATACCAGTAGGTTTGACAAAGCGATTCCAAAGCCTCCCTGGATCCCGGCGCGGCCTTGTTCTTGGCATTCAGCACGACCGACCAACGTGTGGTCACGAATAACGAGTGCGGCGGAACGGGTTCAGATTCTCTTGTCAGTGAACTGGTCATCTTCCTCGTAAAATGCGAAAGCAGTCCGCGTTGTTCCACCCATGAATCACAGCCGCACCGGGATATGCCGGGAAGCGAGAAATTTTTTAACGTCGCCCACGGTAAATTCGCCGAAGTGAAAAATGCTCGCAGCCAGCACGGCGTCGGCCTTGCCCGCGAGCAATACCTCGGCCATGTGCTCCAACGTGCCCGCGCCACCGCTGGCCACCACTGGCACGCCCACAGCTTCACTTATCCGGCGCGTGATTTCCAAATCAAAACCGGCTTTCGTGCCGTCGGCGTCGATGCTGTTCAACACGATCTCGCCCGCGCCCAAAGCCACGGCTTCCTTGGCCCAGGCGACTGCCTCCCGTCCGGCCGGCTTGCGGCCTCCATGCGAAAAGACTTCCCAGCGGCCCGGCGCGACTTTCCTGGCATCGATGGAAACGACGATGCATTGGCTGCCGAATTTTTCGGCTCCTTGCGTGATGAGCTCAGGATTAGCGAGGGCGGAGGAGTTGATGCTCGTCTTGTCCGCGCCCGCGCGCAACATGGCGTGCATGTCTTCAACCGAGCGAATGCCGCCGCCGACGGTCAGCGGCATGAAACATTCGTCCGCCGCGCGCTCAATGACATCGATCATGGTGGCGCGGCCGTGTGCGCTGGCGGTGATGTCGAAAAAGACCATTTCGTCCGCGCCCTGCTCGTTGTAGCGAATGGCCAATTGGACGGGGTCGCCGACGTTGCGCAGTTCGCCGGCTTCCGCGCGGCCGAATTGGACGCCGCGCGTGACTTTGCCGTCATGCACGTCGAGACACGGGATTACGCGTTTGGCCAGCATATAGATAGCACCGGCAGGTTAGCATGATGCTGGGGCAAATCAAATGTAACAAATCGGAGTAGGCATGCAAAACCATGCTTAAATTAAAGTTCACTGACCGTCCGAATCTGTTGTTGGCGAAGCCTCGTGACTGGTGTAACTTTGCCCGGAGAAACTAGAGTGCATTATGAGCGTCACCATTGAATTGGATTTGCCGGAAGGATTGATCGAGCAAGCGCGCCAGATGGGATTGCTGGACAACCGGCGGGTGGCGGAATTGCTGGCCGACGAAGTGCGGCGCCGGAACACGGGTCAAGAATTGAAGAAGGTGTTGGACGAGATTCGTTCCGCGCCGGGCCAACCATTACCAATGGACGAGATTGGCGCCGAAATAAAGGCCGCCCGAGCCGAGCGGCGCGCGCGTGAAGCTCGTCGTTGATATAAACGTGCTCGTGTCAGGCTCGCTGTGGAGAGGAAACCCTTCGCGATTAGTGGATGCTCTGCTTGACGGCTCGGCCACTCTTTGTGCCTCTGCGCCGGTTTTGGCGGAATTTGAGGAAGTGATCCAACGAGCAAAATTCCGGGCGCGATTGGAGCAAAAGGGCCGAAGCGCTCAAGAAATTATCTCGCGGTTCCGAGCGGCGGCGCAGGTCGTGGAAGGACCATCCATACCTGTTCCCTCCACATTGCGTGACCCCGATGACATTCATGTGCTTGCCTGCGCAATGGGCGCGTGTGCTGACGCAATCGTCACCGGCGACAACGATCTGCTCGCAATGGAGACTTTCGAAGGCATATCCATTCTATCGGTGCGGCAAGCACTCGATAAACTTGGCATATCGCCAGAGTGACTCATAACCCGTAACCCAGTCGATGCCGGCATTCCGCTTTGCTCGAATGAACATACGAGGACTTGCCTTGCGCATTTGCTTGCCAGAAGCCCAGCAGGTGTCGTATGCTATCGCTCGTCAACTCCAACAAAGGATACGCTATGAAGAATGTTCTACAGACGGTTCCTCTCGCTTCCGGCCTGATTTTAATTGCCCTAAGTTTGCCTGCGCCCGCGCAGGATTGGCCGCAGTGGCGCGGCCCAAATCGCGACGACAAGGTTTCCGATTTCACCGCGCCAAAAACCTGGCCCCAGGAATTCCATCAGCGGTGGAAGGTGTCCGTTGGATTGTCCGATGCCAGCCCGGCCCTTGCCGGCGGCAAATTATATGTCTTTTCCCGCGAGGATAATGACGAAGCCGTGCAGTGCCTGGATGCCGCCACGGGCAAGGAACTGTGGAACTACAAGTATGAGGTCATGGCGATCAATGGCCCGGCGGCGGGGAAACACGCTGGCCCGCGCAGTTCGCCCACGGTCGCCGACGGCAAAGTCATTACGCTGGGAGTGCGCGGCACGTTGACCTGCCTGAACGCCGCCGACGGCAAATTGGTCTGGCAGAAGAATGACATTCACGGCTGGCCCATGTTCTTCACCGCAACATCGCCCCTCGTCATCAACGGCCTTTGCATCGCGCAACTGGGTGCCAAAACAAATGGCGCTGTCGTCGCGTATGATTTGTCCTCGGGCGACGAAAAATGGAAGTGGAACGGCGATGGAACGGCTTACGCCTCCCCTGTCGTCATGTCGATCGGTGACACCAAATTCATCATCGCGCAAACGGACAAGCGCATCGTGGCCCTCAGTGCGGCTGACGGGAAGCTGGCTTGGGAAGCGCCGTTCCAGGGTTCAGGGATGGGAGGATACAACGCCGCCACGCCCATCACCGATGGGCAGACGCTCATTTACACCGGAGCCGGGCGCGGCGCCATCGCGGTGCAAATGGAGAAACAAGGCGACGCGCTTACTGCCAAGCAACTTTGGGCCAACACCGAGGTCTCACCGCGCTTTGCCTCGCCAGTTCTAAAGGATGGCCTGCTCTTCGGCTTGTCGGATAAGGGCCAATTCTATTGCATCAACGCCAAAACCGGCCAGACCGCCTGGAAAGAGACTGAAGAACAGGGAGGCGGCTTCGGCAGTATAGTTGACGCCGGCTCAGCGCTGATCGCGCTTACGCCCAAATCGCATCTCATCGTCTTCCAACCGAGTGACAAGGCCTATACCGAAGTCGCCAACATCAAAGTTGCCGACACTGACACGTATGCCCAGCCCGTGCTCACCGGAAACAAGCTCTTCATCGAGGATCAGAACTCCGTGACTTTGTGGACGGTGGATTGAACCGCAAGGCAGCGGCCTCTCGGTGCCCATGAACTTGGTTTTCAAGCGCGGCAGTTGACTAAAGAAAAACGCCTTCTCGCGGATGGCTTTTCGACGAGGAGGCTTCACGATGCACGGAAAAGCAAAGCGTTAGAAAAGGCTTGCAATGCTTTGCGGGGACTCGCACAACACGCTTATTATGCGTCGGAGGATGTTTTATTTCGTTGGGCTGGCTCCTCTGCTACCGGTGTGGACATTGCTAAACGCCGCCCCCCAGCTTCAAGGCGGTTTCACTCAGATCAACATGCAGGACGGCGGCTATTACCCGGCGATCATCCAGCATTGGAGCGGCCGCTTGATCGGTCGCACCGACGGCGGGGGAATTTATAGCAGCTACAACCAAGGTTATTCATGGACCTATTTGTGCGGCAACATGACGACGCCGGCGGCGTTGGTGCCGCAGGGAATCGCCATGCCGCAGACCACCAACTCCAGCTCCAACCTGATCCTGCAAGCGTGTGGCGTGAGTTACTTGGACACCGATCCTGGATGCGGAATCTGGAAATCGACCAATGGTGGTGCAAGCTGGACGCAAACGTTGACCGACGTGAATTTTTCCGGGGGCGACCAGGAACGCGTCGGTGGCGAGTGCCTGATTTTCAATCCGGTTAACGATCTGGAAGCGTGGGCGGGGAGCCGCGGGCAGGGATTGTATGAATCGACAAACGCCGGCGACACCTGGTCGCTGATCACCAGCGGGCTTGAGACGAACATCATCTCCTCGGTCTATATCCATCCTTCGTATCCCGACCAGATTTTCGTGGGTGGCGATGGCGGCTTGTGGGTGTCGGTCAACCACGGCGCCAACTGGGTGCAACTAAAGTCCTTCCCGCTCATCCAGCGCGTGACGCGCGCCGCGGATGGGACCGTGTATTACGGCGGAGTCAATAATGGAGTGCAAGTGATCCAAAAAATCACTTCCACGAACTGGAGCAACACGGCCACTTATGTTTACACCGACTTACACGCAGCCTACACCAGCGGCATCGGCGACGACGGCAACGCAATTGTTTGTTTGACGGTGTTGCGCAATGGCGATCTGGTGGCAGGCGATTTCGACGGATACACCAGAATCAGCAGCAACAATGGCACGAACTTCACGACGTTGCCCGACGCCTTCGTGCCCGGTTTGGTCGTCCCGAAATGGGCCGGGACCAGCGCCGTTTGGCGGCCCAATTCGCTGACGCAGGACGTGAACTCATCGAACACTTGGTACGGCGGCGGGGGCTACGGGCCGATGCGCACCGATGACGGAGGGCAGACCTGGCAATACATTTGCAGCGGCATTGGGGAAGTTGTGACCTATAAAATAAGCTTCCATCCCACCGATCCGAACCGCATCTACATCCCCTGCGCGGATCATGCCGGCGCCATTGTCACCGACGGCGGAATCAGCGGCAACGTGGTGTCGATGGCCACGCCATTCTTTCCGTGGCCGAGCGACATAGTGATGTACTCGCACCGCGCCATGGCGTGTTACACCAACGGCGTCAATCGTGTCATCTTTCCGGGCGGATGCGAACTTAACAACACCACGCGCATTTACGAAACCACCAACGATGGCACGAGTTGGTTTCACGTGGCGGCGGCCGGTTTGCCGACCAACACAAGTGGCGTGGAGATCATCGACAATATAGATTCACTGGACAATCCCGACGATTTCCTGGTCGTCGTCGGTGGCAATCTGGGCACGGGCGCGGGCGGCGTGTATCGGACGACCAACGCCGGGGCGTCGTTCACCCAATGCGACTGGTTCCCCACCACCAGCACAGATTTGGGCCTTGGCGACGAGCAGTACTGGAACGTGTCGCTGGAGCGGGATGCGACCAACGTCAATGTGCGCTATCTCTATTCGCGTGCCGCCTACCCTGGCACCGGAACCGGCGGCGGTTTTTTTATTTCCACCAACCGCGGAGTGAACTGGACCCTGCTTACCCCCGGAACAACCGGCGCGCTGGCGCCGGGCGATTGGTCCGACTGGTATGGCATGATCGTGGCTGATCATGGCATCAGCGGCCGGGTGTGGATGATGATCACGGGTAATACCAGCGGCCTGTTGCTCAGCACCGATTACGGCACCGATTGGAACATAGTGCCGGGCTTTACCAACGTGGCGGCCATGGACGCGCTCAACGGCAACATCGTCGTGTATGGCGAGATGACGAACGACGCGTGGTATAAAATCTACTACTCGAGCAACAACTCCGTGTCGTGGAGCGAGATCAGCGGACCTGGTTATCGCTTCGGCAACACGATCAGCCTGGCCCTGGACCCGCATCGGCCCGGGCGCGTCTTCATTGGCACGGGCGAGCGGTCAGTGGGCATCTTCACTCCAGGCACGCCCATCCAGCAGTGGCGGCTGGATTATTTCCTTTCGTCAACCAACGCGGGCGAAGGCGCCAACAGTGCCGATCCCAATGGCAATGGCCTGCCAAATCTTGTCGAATACGCCCTGGGCGCCGATCCTCTCGCCGGCGCGAGTTCCGATCCACTTGGCGCAAGCTCGACCGATGGCCTCGAGTTCGTGCCCTACTCCATCATCTCCACCAACTCGCTTCTTGCGGGTCAACCCGTCATGCGCG
>DASYNM010000244.1:0-7498 GCA_036008545.1 Verrucomicrobiia bacterium | reverse complement strand
CATCCTCAGGTGCGAGGTAGGAGATCAATTCACGACCGGAATGCATGGCCACACTGGAAAGTTGCGGGCAGATCCTGGCCAGCAGCAGTTGCGCAAGGCGCGCATAGTCAGGATCGTCATCGACGATCACGATCGTCCCGCTTTCTAATTTCATACTGTTTACTGTCGCCCGAATTGGGGTATATGCCCACCGGGGTAAACCTGAAAGATGAGGCCGGTTTTTGCTGATTTCATGGGGGGTCGCCATTATCCTGATTCCCAATAATTTCGGGCGTGCGCTGGGGCGTAAATGCCGTGGGTAGCCCTGCCCAAACGCCTCCTTTTTGCCCCCTTTCACAAGCGTTGACATCTGGCGGCACTGGCCTATGCTGGAAGCGGACTAAATTAGTCCGATTATGGATGCCACGACTGAGACAATCGAGAGCTTTGTCAAAACCGACTACAAATACGGGTTTGTCAGCGAGATCGAAACCGAAGCCTTTCCGCCCGGCCTGAGCGAAGATGTTGTCCGCCGAATTTGGCAGACCAAGGGCGAGCCGGATTTTATGTTGGACTGGCGCCTCAAGTCCTACCGCCATTGGCAGACCATGGAGGAGCCGCATTGGCCCAACGTGAAGTATCCGCCCATCAATTATCAGGATTACATCTACTACGCCGTCCCCAAGCCGAAGAAAAAGCTCTCCAGCCTGGATGAGGTCGATCCGGAAGTGCGCGCCATGTTCGAAAAACTCGGCATTTCTCTGGATGAACAAAAGCGCCTCTCCAACGTGGCGGTCGATGCCGTGCTGGACAGCGCGTCGGTGGCCACGACGTTTCGAGAGGAACTCGCCAAGGTGGGCGTGATCTTCTGCTCCTTCACGGAGGCAGTGAAACATCATCCCGACTTGGTCAAGAAATATTTGGGCACGGTGGTCCCGCATACCGACAACTTTTTCGCCGCGCTGAATTCGGCCGTTTTCAGCGACGGCTCATTCTGCTACGTGCCCAAGGGCGTGCGCTGCCCCATGGAGCTTTCGACTTATTTCCGCATGAACACTGCCAATGCGGGGCAATTCGAGCGGACCTTGATCATAGCCGATGAAGGCAGCTACGTCAGCTACCTGGAAGGCTGCACGGCGCCCATGCGCGACACCAATCAGTTGCACGCGGCGGTGGTGGAATTGATCGCTCTGGAAAACGCGGAAATCAAATACTCGACCGTGCAGAACTGGTATCCCGGCGACGCGGAAGGCAAAGGCGGCATTTACAATTTCGTCACCAAACGCGGTAAGTGCGCCGGACGTAATTCCAAGATTTCCTGGACGCAGGTGGAAACTGGCTCGGCCATTACTTGGAAATATCCCAGCGTCCTGTTGCTGGGCGACAACTCGGTCGGCGAATTCTATTCCGTCGCACTGACCAACCATCGCCAGCAGGCGGATACGGGGACGAAGATGATCCACATCGGCCGCAATACCACCAGCACCATTGTGTCAAAGGGAATTTCCGCCGGGCGCGGCCAGAACAGTTATCGCGGGTTGGTGCAAATCCGCCCGGGCGCGGCCCATGCGCGCAATTATTCGCAGTGCGATTCGTTGCTCCTGGGCGACCAGTGCGGCGCGCACACTTTTCCCTACCTGGAAGTCGGCAACAGCACGGCCACCGTCGAGCACGAGGCCTCGACCTCCAAGATCGGCGAGGACCAGATTTTTTACTGCAATCAGCGCGGCATCTCGACCCAGGACGCCGTCAATATGATTGTCAACGGTTATTGCAAGGAAGTCTTCAATCACCTGCCGATGGAATTCGCGGTCGAGGCGCAAAAGCTCCTCGGCGTGAGCCTCGAAGGCAGCGTCGGTTGAGGCCGTTCCGGCGCCTTCCTGGAGAACGAGAAAGAGAACGAAGAAGTGACCACAAACATGCTTGAAATTCACAATTTATCCGCCGGCGTGGACGGCAAGGAAATCCTCCGGGGACTGAACCTGTCCGTGCGGGCAGGGGAAGTCCACGCCATCATGGGGCCCAATGGCAGCGGCAAAAGCACGCTGGCCCAGGTCCTGGCCGGACGCGGCGAATATGCCGTCACCTCCGGCACCGTCACGTTCAACGGCGTCTCCCTCCTGGAAATGAAACCGGAGGAACGCGCGCGGGCGGGGGTCTTCCTTGCCTTCCAGTACCCGGTGGAAATTCCCGGCGTCAACAGCACTGTCTTCCTGAAGGCCGCCTTCAACGAATGCCGCAAGGCGCGCGGCGAACAAGAATTGGACGCGGTCGAGTTCCTGGCCCTGGTCAAGAAAAAGACCAAGCTGCTCGAACTCGATCCCGCGCTGCTGAACCGCGCGGTCAACGAGGGTTTTTCCGGAGGCGAAAAGAAACGCAACGAGATTTTTCAAATGGCCGTTCTGGAACCCAAACTCGCCATCCTGGATGAAACCGATTCCGGCCTGGACATCGACGCCTTGAGGATCGTCTCCGGTGGTGTCAACAAGTTGCGCCGCCCGGACAACGCCACGCTGGTCATCACGCATTACCAACGCCTGTTGAATTACATTGTGCCCGACCGGGTGCATGTGCTGGCGCAGGGGCAGATCATCAAGTCCGGCGGCAAGGAATTGGCCCTGGAACTGGAGCAACGCGGTTACGATTGGCTCCTCGCAGGCGCAGCCTCCAACGGAAAGCCATGATGGAAACTTTGGCACAAACGGATCGCGAACCTGCCACCGCCCCTTTCCTCGAAGGCGAGCTTGGGCCTGGCCCAGCTTGGCTGCAATCGCTGCGTGAAAAGGCTCGGTTGCGGCTGGGCGAAATCGGATTCCCCACCACGGACCAGGAAGAATGGCGCTTCACGAATGTGGCGCCTCTGTTGAAATGGCCTTTGCACGCCGCCGAACCTGGCGCGCGTTCGATTAGCGCCGCCGAGATCAAACCGTTCCGTCTCGCCGACGACGGCTATTGCCTGGTGTTCGTCGATGGTCGATTCCGCGCGGATTTATCGAACTTGCCTGGCCAAGATGCTGAACTGCAAGCGGGCAGTTTGCGGGCGCAATGGGATGGCGATGGACGCGAGCTGGAGCAACACCTGGCCCGCCACGCCGCGTGCGATGCGAATTTCTTCACCGCGCTCAACACGGCCAGCTTTGAAGATGGCGCGTTTGTCTCCGTGCCGGCCGAGGCCGTGGTCGAGCAACCGGTCCAATTGCTTTATCTAGCCGCTTCGGAACGGCCGGGCGCAGCCGTCCATGCGCGCAATTTGATTGTGGCGCACAGCGGCGGCTCGGTCAAAGTCATCGAGACTTACGCCAGCCTCACCGAAGCTCCGCACCTGACCAACACCGTCACGGAATTGGCGCTAGGCCCAGGTGCGCGCGTGGAGCATTGCAAGCTCCAGAACGAAAATGCGGGCGCGTTCCACATCGCCGCCGTGCAAGCCGTGCAAAGCAGGAATAGCCATTGGCTCTCCCACTCCATCGCCACCGGCGCGCGTCTGGCCCGCAATCAGATTCAAACGCGCTTCAATGCCGAGGGCGCCGAAGCGATCCTCAACGGACTTTACCTGGCCCGGGGCGATCAGTTGATCGATCATCATACCGTCGTCGATCACGCCCAGCCGCATTGTGAAAGTCACGAGTTCTATTACGGCATCCTGTCCGGCCGCTCGCACGGCGTCTTCAACGGAAAGATTTTCGTTCGGAAGGACGCGCAAAAAACCAACGCCAAGCAAACCAATCGCAATCTCGTGCTTTCGGAGCACGCGCTCATCAATACCAAACCGCAATTGGAAATTTTCGCCGACGACGTCAAATGCACGCATGGCGCCACTGTGGGTCAGTTGAACGACGAGGCCCTTTTCTATCTGCGCTCGCGCGGTATCGGCGCCGACCTTGCCCGGCAGATGCTCGTCCGCGCCTTCGCCAACGACGCCGTCGAGCGCATCACGCTGCCCCAAGTGCGCGCTTACCTGGACCAATTGTTGACGGGATTATTCGAGGGCCTGGACACCTCGCTTGCCGGCCATGGACAATGAACTGAACGAGCTTTATCAGCAGGTCATCCTCGATCACTGCCGCAAGCCGCGCAATTTTCACGTTATGGCCGGAGAACATCGTGCGGCTGAGGGCAAGAATCCCCTGTGCGGCGACAATTTCACCATTTATCTCCAGGTCGAAGGCGAGACCATCCGGGACATGAGCTTCCAAGGGGCGGGTTGCTGCATTTCCAAAGCCTCGGCCTCCATGATGACTGATGAGCTTAAAGGCAAAAGCATCGCCGCTGCCCGCGCATACTTCAGTCAATATCAAAACATGGTCACGACTGGAAAAATGGACGAAGAGGCCATGGGCAAGCTGTGCGCTTTCGCCGGCGTTCACCACTTTCCGATGCGTGTGAAATGCGCCATATTACCCTGGCACGCCATGCTCGCCGGTCTCGACGGTCAGACGAGCGTGTCCACCGAGGTCCATTGAACGGCCATGAACGATGAGATTATATTGAAGCGCGATTGCGAGGCGGTCCTGATCCCCGCTGGCACCAAGATCACGCTGCAAGCTGGCGAACCGGTCACGATCACCCAAGCCCTGGGCGGCAGCTATACGGTCGTCATCCACGGCAACATGGCCCGCATCGATGCTCGCGACGCCGACGCCATCGGCCAAGCACCGCCCGCCCCCACGACCACAGAGCCAGTCGCCGCCCTAGACGATTCTGCCGTCACGGAGGAGCAAGTGCTGGAGAAACTTCGCACCTGCTACGATCCGGAAATCCCGGTCAACATTGTTGATCTCGGTTTGGTTTATGATTTGCAAATTCTGCCCGTGCCGGGCGGCGGCAACCGGGTCGAAATCAAAATGACGCTGACCGCGCCCGGTTGCGGCATGGGTCCGGTTTTGCAACAAGACGTCGAGACAAAGGTCTCCGGCATTCCGGGCGTCAAGGAAGCCGGCGTGTTCCTGGTGTGGGACCCGCCTTGGAGTCGCGACATGCTTTCGGAAGCCGCCCGGCTCGAACTAGGCATGATGTGACCCGCAACACTCCAGATTGGGCCGCGTTGCGCGAGGACTTTCCCATCCTCCGGCAGAAGGTCCACGGGCATCCGCTCGTTTATCTTGACAACGCCGCCACCTCGCAGAAACCGCGCGTGGTGCTGGAGGCGTTGGATCGTTTTTACCGCAACGACAACAGCAACGTCCATCGCGGCATTCACGAATTGAGCCGCCGCGCGACTGTGGCCTTCGAGGCGGCCCGCGACCGAACCGCGACTTTCCTCAACGCCCGCGAATCGGCCGAAATCGTTTTCACGCGCGGAACGACCGAGAGCATCAACCTGGTTGCCCGCGCCTGGGGCGACAAAAACATCCGCTCTGGCGACACCATCCTGCTGACCGAGATGGAACATCACAGCAACATCGTCCCCTGGCAGTTGCTGGCCGAACGCACCGGCGCCAAGCTGGCTTACGTTCCTATTACCGGCGACGACGGACTTCTGAAGTTGGACGGTTTGGATAATTTGTTGGACAGCACCGTCAAGCTCTTCGCCTTCACGCACGTTTCCAACACGCTCGGCACGGTCAATCCTGTCGCGGACTTGTGCGCGCGCGCCCGCCGGCGCGGCATCGTGACGTTGGTCGATGGCGCTCAAAGCGCCGGGCACCGTCCCGTTGATGTGCAGGAGATCGGCTGCGATTTTCTCGCCTTTTCCGGGCACAAAGTCTGCGGCCCGACCGGCATCGGCGTGCTCTATGGGCGGCGCGAACTCTTGGACAGAATGCCGCCGTTCCTTGGTGGCGGCGACATGATCTCGAACGTGGATTTCTTCCGCAGCACCTGGAAGGAACCGCCGCACAAATTCGAAGCCGGCACGCCTGATTTCGCCGCCGCCATCGGCTTGGGCGTCGCGCTCGATTACCTCGCCGCCATCGGCTGCGACAATATCGCCCGTCACGATGCGGAACTGGCGGCGCAGGCGATGGATAAACTATCTAGCCTGCCGGGTATTCGCCTCTTTGGCCCGCGGACGGGACACGCGGGCGTGGTGAGCTTTTTGTTGCAAGACATTCACGCGCACGACGTCGTCACCGTGGCCGATCAGCGCGGCGCGGCCTTGCGCGGTGGGCACCACTGCAACCAGCCGTTGATGAAAAAGCTCGGCGTGGAATCGACCGCGCGCGCCAGTTTTTATTTTTACAACACTGCGGCCGAAGTGGATGCCCTAGTGGAGACGCTGCGGGAGATCCAGAAATTTTTTGGCGCATGACCGATTCGCTCGATCCTCAGGTTACAATGACACGCGTGCTGGAGATATTTCCCGGCGCGCAGCGGGCTTTGTTCCGCCGCTATCACATCGGCGGCTGCGCCAGTTGCGCGTTTCAGCCGGGGGAAACGCTGGCCGCACTTTGCGCGCGCAATAGCCTCGACGTGACTGAAGTTATCCAGCACATCCAGAGCAGCCACCAGCAGGATGAAGAATTGCAAATTTCCACCGCTGAATTGGCCGCGTTGCGCCAGGCGGGCGCAGTGCGGCTGGTGGACGTTCGCAGCCGGGAGGAATTCGAGGCCGCGCGCATCGAAGGCGCGGTGTTGCTGTCGCAACCGGTGATGCAGGATATTTTGGGCCACTGGCCGCGTGAGGAACTGATGGTCATTTACGATCATCGCGGTCGGCAGAGCCTGGATGCAGCCGCCTATTTCATGGGCCAGGGTTTTCGCAACGTCCGCTGCCTGCGCGGCGGCATCGACGCCTGGTCGCGCGAGGCTGACGGCCACATCCCGCGCTACCGATTGGAATTGTCCGCATGAACCCCGCCCCGGATTATCAGAAGCGGATCGAGGAAGCGTTGCGCGACCCAAAGAACCTCGGCGAGTTGGCGGGAGCGGACGCCGTTGGCACCGCCGGCAGCGCCGCCTGCGGCGACATGATCCGGCTGTGGATCAAATTCAAGGAAGAGGCGGGAAAAAAAGTTGTTGACCGCGCCACGTTTCAAAGTTTCGGCTGCGAGACGGCCATTGCCGTCGCCAGTCTTGCGACAGAAATGATTCGCGGCAAGACGGCGGAGGAAGTGCTGGCCCTGTCCGCTGAGGAACTTGCCCCCGGTCTTGGCCCGTTGCCGCCGGTAAGAATTCATTGCACGCAACTAGTGGAAAGCGCCTTGCGCTCTGCCCTCCAGCCGCAAACCACCGCGCCTCAACCCGCTGCTACTCCCACGCCCGCCGCCGCGCCGAGCCTTGTGGATAAGTTCACGCAAGCCAGCCAACCTCCCGGCAAACTGAAGGTGATTCTGTTAAAGGATGATGATTAGGCCAAGGAGAGCGGATCTTCGCCTTACGAACGCCAAGTCGGTTCGCGCGTTTGTGTTGTCTGTGCTCGTATTGATCGTGACGACTCTGCAGGGATGCATTTGGGCTGGAAACCGAGATATGTCCGCTGCGTACCGCGGCAAAGTGCTCGACGCGGAAACGAAATTACCAGTGCCAAAGGCGCGACTTGAAATCAGGTTCCTAGACATGAAGTGTGTCACGAAGTCAG